>NZ_JBFPKG010000058.1:0-47622 GCF_040948665.1 Paraburkholderia sp. BR14320 | reverse complement strand
TTCCAGCACCCCAGCGCCTGCAGTGCCTTGCGATCGAGCAATTCTCCCCCTGATGTCCCCTCAATTCAGGCATCAGATTACGCAATTGGCAAAAATCGCTCCACGCTTTTCTACGAAGAACCTTTTTCTTGCATGGATCACGATTACTTGCGCCTGCCGAGCAGCGGCGAATGCCCGATGACTTCCCTTGACCGCTCGGGCGGCTCCGGCGCCGAAAATCCCGCTGCTTCGATGGCTGGCTTGAGGCCCCTGAATTGCAGGCTTTTCTTTGGCGAGCGCAGCGATGTCATGCCGTCGTCCCACGCATGCAGCATCTGCTTGGCGACCGTGCGCCACTGCGGTTCGTTGCGCGCTGCTTCGATCAACTCGTGGCCGACGTCGACAGCCGAGTCGCACAGCGCTTCAACCATTTGCGCATATTGCCGCGGAGCGATGCCCATGCGCGTGTTGAAAAAGCGTTCCAGCGTTTTACCCGCTGCCCAGGTTTTGCGGCCATCGATGGCGAGCCCCGGCGGATTGGCGGCGAAGCGCGGATAAGCCTGGGTCGTCACGACATCGTAGACGGGCGTGAACGCGACGTCGTCGACCGACGTATAGAACAGCGCGACGTTCTTGGTGTGGCAGTCCGCATTGCGCACGACGTAGTTGGTCAGCAGATGCCAGCCGAGCTGCTGGAGCTGCACCCGCAAGGTGTCGCGATCGAGCAGATACGCTCTTGCCGCGTTGAGCATTTTCTCGCTGGTCGAATTGTATTTTTCGTGCGGCGGCAAACCGAGCAGCCCGCACAGGTCTTCGACGCCGTACGCCGGCAGTCCTTGTGCGTCGACATCGAAGCGCTCGACGACGAGCGCCCGGCCATCGTCCGACATCTGCGTGCGCGCAACGGGCGCCACCCCCAGCCGCTCCAGCACCCGCATCGAATGGAATTCGTTGAAACCGAGAAAGGGCGTGTTGTCGTCCGAACCTTTGACGATGTGACGGCTCGTTCGAATCGTCGGCTTTCCGAGCTGCAGCGGTGTCGATGCGGCAGGCTGCGCTTCGGGCGCGATGAACTTCGGCACGACCCCTGAAATAGCCGCTCGCGCGTATTCACGCACCAGTCGCGCGAAATGTTCGGCGGTGTTGTCGCCGTGCAGGATGTGCTGGACGTCGAGCGCCTCCAGTTCGGTGCCCGGCGCGACGCCTTCGGGCGTGACGGTGACCCGGCCGATCCCCATCGATCCCACCACGGCGAGCAGCGACAGATCGGTTCCGTCGAGCAAGGGCCCGAATTGCTCGCGGATCAGATTCAGCAGATAGCCCTCGGGCAGGTTCTGCCGGAAAAACGGATGCAGGTCGCGCGGCCAGCGCCAGGCCTCTTCGCGCACCGGCATCGTCAGACTGACGAAGTCGGCCGCGCTCGCATCGCGGTTGTATTTGAGGACATAGTCGTCGCGCTCGCGAAACAGCGTGGCGACGTTCCTGCCTCGTACCTGAACGTCGAGCTTCATGGCTGCGCGTCCGGACTGCGCTGTTCAGCGAGAATGTCTTCCAGCGTGCGGCCATGTCCATGCGCAACGAACTTGAGGTCGTAACCGGCGGCTTCGAGCAGGCGCACGAGCACGGACACGCTCATATCGTTCTTGGCGAGCGTCTCCATCCGCGCGACGGTCGTGCGGGCCACGCCCGCGCGGCGCGCAAGCTCTTCCTGCGATAGCTTGCTGTCGCGGCGTACAGCTTTCAGCATGTCCGAGACATCGGCGAGGTTGGTCATTTGTAGCCTCAGGGCGTCAAATTCAGCGTATTTGCCATTTATTGTAGCCTAGGAGACACAGCAACGTTGCATGTCTTTGTGCCTCTAGGGCTACATTTTACGTATTTTTGGCGTTTTTGTAGCCCAACGGCGACAAATTTTTCGATGTATCGATGCCACTGACTGCACCCGGCACCCTGTCCAAACGACAACGGGCTTGCCGCTGTCGCGACAAGCCCGCTTCACCCTCCAGCCTCCACCTCGGCACCGGATGATCCGTGATCCTGACAGACCTTCTTACTTCGCCGCGCCGCCTTCGAACCACGCGGCGATCTTCATCCGCTCGTCGTCGGTCATGTGCGTGACGTTGCCGAGCGGCATCGCCTTCAACGTGACCGCCTGCTGGTAAATGCGCTGCGCGTTCTGCGAGATCTCGTCGGGGGTATCCATCAGCACGCCGGCGGGCGCGCTGCCCATCATCGTCGGATGCGCGGAGTGGCAGGCCACGCAGCGCTGCTGCAGCACCGGCGCGATGTCGGCGACCTTCAGCGTCGGCGCGTTGGCGGCCTGCGCCTGCGGCACCACCGGACGCGGCATGGTCCACACGAGCGCCGTGCACATCAGCGCGACGCCGACGAGCGGCAGATACCACAACACCTGGCCGCGATGGCGCATCACGAAGAACTGACGGATCAGCGCGCCGGCCAGCATGATGACGACGAGCACCGCCCAGTTGTACGGATGCGTGTAGGTCATCGCGTAGTGGTTCGACAGCATCGCGAACACGACCGGCAGCGTGAAGTAGGTGTTGTGCACCGAGCGCTGCTTGCCGCGCTTGCCGTAGATCGGGTTCGGCGTGTCGCCCTTGAGCATCGCGTCGACCATCTTGCGCTGGCCCGGAATGATCACGAAGAACACGTTGGCCGACATGATCGTCGCGAGCATTGCGCCCATGATCAGATACGCCGCGCGGCCCGCGAAGATATGACACGCGAGATACGCCGCGATCAGCACATAAACGCCGACGCAGATGCCGAGCAGTTTGTCGCGCGTGCCGAGAATGCGGCACAGCGAGTCGTAGACGATCCAGCCGGCCGCGAGGAAACCGATCGCCGAGGCGACCGCGACCACCGGTCCCATGTCGAGCACGTTCTTGTCGATCAGGTAGGTGCTCGGCGAGAACAGATACAGCACGGTAAAGAGACCGAAGCCCGACAGCCACGTCGTGTACGACGGCCATTTCGACCAGTGCAGGTCTTCGGGCATTTCCGGCGGCGCGACCGTGTACTTCTGCATGTTGTAGAAGCCGCCGCCGTGCACGTGCCACAACTCGCCGAACACGCCGCGACGGCGCTGGTTCGGATCGGTCGGCGGTTTCAGACTGTTGTCGAGCGCGACGAAATAGAACGATTCGCCGATCCATGCGATGGCGGCGATGACGTGGAACCAGCGAATCGCGAGGTTCAACCAGTCGGTGATAAAGCCTTCCATGAAACTCCTCCACTTCTGATTCGTTGTGCGCGCGATGACGTTCGACGTCGCCGGTCATCGCGCCGACTGCGGATAGAAGACGCAGCGCGGCTTGTTATGGGTATCGCGGGGCGCTTATGCGTATTTGTGTCTGTTCGTGCCGAAGCGGATGCGGCTCGCATCCGGCAGGGCTAGCTGCCCCGATACGTGCTGTAGGAAAACGGCGACACCAGCAGCGGCACGTGATAGTGCGAGTTGGCATCGGCGACGCCGAAGCGCAGCACGACGCGATCGACGAAGCGCGGCTCCGGCAAGCTGGTACCGAGCGACGCGAAGTAGTCGCCCGCGCCGAACACGAGTTCGTACTCGCCCGCGACGAGCGCGTCGCCTTCGAGCAGCGGCTCGTCGCAGCGGCCGTCGTGATTGGTGACCGTGGTTTTGAGTGCGCGGCGCGTGTCTCCGGCGAGCGCGAAGAGTTCGACCTTGATGCCTGCGCCGGGACGGCCGTTCGCGGTGTCGAGCACGTGGGTAGTGAGCTTGCCCATTCGCAATTGTCCTTGTGTGAATGCGAGGTGTCGGCGGCGGCCCGATCCAGTACGTTTGCGGCGGATCGAGGCTCCACGTCAGTGGCTACATACCCGTCGGCGAATTGAAGCGAGCGCCGTGGCAGCCATTGTAAAAAGGATGCCCCGTTCAGCGCGCGAGCGATAGGAAAGATAATAGTTCGCGCATGATGGGCAGCCAGTCGAAAGCCGCGCAGGCTCATCGGCCGATCGTACCGGCGCCAAAAATGCACCACTATATTGGCGGTGTGAAGTTGGGTATCGCAGCCGCGCGAGTTGCCAGCGGGATTTTGGCTACCGAAGGTAAGCGCTGTGCGAAACACCCGTGCAAAGGCAGGACTTTGGTACGGCAAACCCCGAAGACGGCGATTCACGCCGGGTAACCGGGCCAACGGCGTTCAAGCGAACGCGGCGGCGCGGTGGCGTGCCGCCGCATCGCGTTCGAACGGCTTTGCATGCAGGCAATCAGGCGGACAGACGAATGACGATGAATGAAGCACTGAAACAACCCGGCAAAACGATGCTCGTGAAGCACGCGGACGTGCTGGTCACGATGGATGGCGAGCGGCGGGAATTGCGCGACGCCGGGCTGTACATCCAGGAAAACCGGATCGTCGCGGTCGGACCAACCGCGCAACTGCCGCAAACGGCCGATCAGGTACTCGACCTGCGCGGCCATCTGGTGATCCCGGGCCTCGTCAATACGCATCACCACATGTACCAGAGCCTCACGCGCGCGATTCCCGCCGCGCAGAACGCCGAGCTGTTCGGCTGGCTGTCGAATCTGTACAAGGTGTGGGCGAACCTCACGCCCGACATGATCGAAGTATCGACGCTGACCGCGATGGCCGAGCTGCTGCTGTCGGGCTGCACGACCTCGAGCGACCATCTGTATATCTATCCGAACGGCAGCCGCCTCGACGACAGCATCGCCGCGGCGCGCCGCATCGGCATGCGCTTTCATGCGGCGCGCGGCAGCATGAGCGTGGGGCGCAAAGACGGCGGCTTGCCGCCGGATTCGGTGGTCGAGCGCGAAGCGGACATCCTGAAGGACACGCAGCGCCTGATCGAGACGTATCACGACGACGGCCGCTACTCCATGCTGCGCGTCGTCGTGGCGCCGTGCTCGCCGTTTTCGGTGAGCCGCGACCTGATGCGCGAATCGGCGGTGCTTGCGCGCCAGTACGGCGTGTCGCTGCACACGCATCTGGCGGAGAACGTCAACGACGTCGAGTACAGCCGCGAGAAGTTCGGCATGACGCCGGCCGAGTACGCACACGATCTCGGCTGGATCGGCCGCGACGTATGGCATGCGCACTGCGTGCAACTCGACGACGCCGGGATCGCGCTGTTCGCGCGCACCGGCACCGGCGTCGCGCACTGTCCGTGCTCGAACATGCGGCTCGCGTCGGGCATCGCGCCGGTCAAGCGCATGCGGCTCGCGGGCGTACCGGTTGGGCTCGGTGTCGACGGCTCGGCGTCGAACGACGGTGCGCAGATGGTCGCCGAAGTGCGCCAGGCGCTACTGCTGCAGCGCGTCGGTTTCGGGCCCGATGCGATGACCGCGCGCGAGGCGCTCGAAATCGCGACGGTGGGCGGCGCGCGCGTGCTCAATCGCGACGACATCGGCGCGCTCGCGCCCGGCATGGCCGCGGATTTCGTCGCGTTCGATCTGCGCTCGCCGCACTTTGCCGGCGCATTGCACGATCCGGTGGCGGCTCTGGTATTCTGCGCGCCGTCGCAGGTCAGCTATAGCGTGATCGACGGCAAGGTGGTGGTGAAGGAGGGGCGGTTGGCGACGCTCGAACTCGAGCCGGTGATCGAGCGGCATAACGCGCTCGCGCGGCAGCTCTATGAGGCGGCGGCTTGAGCTTGAGCTTGAGCGGAAGGGGCGGCGCTCACGCCCTGATGCGCGGGTGCCGCGAGTCGTTGATATCCGAGCGGCGCCGCATGCGGGCTCAGGGCTTGTCGATCAAAGTCCGGGTCGCCTCGCCAACCAGACCGCGCAGCCAGCGCACTTCGTCGGAGTAGTGCACGCGCTCGTGCCACAGCTGGTAGTACTGCATCGGCGGAAAGTCGAGCGGCGCGGACACCACGGTCAGCGGCAGGAACTTCGCGTAGTAGTCGGCAAAGAGGCGCGTCGTCGTGAAGATCAGATCGGATTTGATCAGCACGTACGGCGCGAGATTGAAGTAGGGCAGCGTGACGACCACATGGCGCTTGAGCCGCTCGCGCGCGAGATGCACGTCGATCGCGCCGCGCTGGCCGACCGAGTACGGCGTCGGCGCGAGATGCGGCGCGTTCAGGTACTGGTCGAGTGTGAGCCCGCCGCGTTTGGCGAACGGATGCGTGTTGCTCATCAGGCAGACGATCTGATCGACGAACAGGTTCGACAGATGCAACTGCTCGGGCGGTTCCGGCCAGTTGCCGACCACGATGTCGAGCTTGCCGTCTTCGAGCGCGAGTTCGTAGTCGAACGCCGGGCCGAGCGAATGGAATTCGAGCGTCGCGTTCGGCGCAGCCTGGCGAAAGCGTTCGACGACGGTCGGCACGAATAGCACATTGAGGTAGTCGGGACAGCCGATCCGGTAGCAGCGGATCGACGTGGCCGGATCGAAGTTGTGCTGCTGGAACTTGATGCGCTCGATTTCGCGCAGCGCGTTCTGCACCGGTTCGAGCAGGCGCAGGCCGTACTCGGTCGGCACCATGCCGGATTTGCCGCGCACCAGCAGCGGGTCGCCGGTGATGTCGCGCAGACGGCGCAGCGCCGCGCTGATCGCGGGTTGGGACTGGTTCAGTTTGACGGCGGCGCGCGTGACGCTGCGCTCCATCAGAAGCGTGTGCAACACGCGCAGCAGGTACGTGTCGATCGCCTCGCGTTGCTGGCTCATGGATTCTCCGAAATATATGTGCTGGCTGATCGAACGGACGTGGGGGTATATGCGTTTTAATATGGACGAAAAACGTCGTCAAGGGTGACATACCCGCAGAGCTTGTAGCGGCGCGGGTTTGCGGGAATTTTGTCAACTCGACTGAGTGGGGCGAATTAGGTATCGTCATTCGGTTGTGGTGACGGATCGCCCGTCGGCACGGTGGACGTTTTCGACGTCAAGCCGGCGGTATTCAGGCAGCATGCGGCGTCTCGAACGCACTACGGAATCTCATGAGCGACACTCCACTTAGCGACGGCGCACAACTCACCAGCCAGGCGGTGCCCCGGCTCGCGCTGACAGGGATCACGAAGCAGTACCCGGCCGTGCGCGCCAACGACGATGTCACGCTCGTCGTTGCGCCCGGCGAGATCCACGCGGTGCTCGGCGAGAACGGCGCGGGCAAGAGCACGCTGATGAAGATCATCTACGGCGCGGTCCGGCCCGATGCCGGCGAGATCCGGTGGGAAGGCGAGACGGTCGACATCGCGAGCCCGGCGGCCGCGCGCAAGCTCGGCGTCGGCATGGTGTTCCAGCACTTCTCGCTGTTCGAGACGCTGACGGTCGGCGAAAACATCGCGCTCGCGCTCGACGAACCGTTCGATCTGAAGTCCCTTGCGAAACGCATTCGCGAGGTGTCGGCCGACTACGGGCTCGACATCGATCCGCAACGGCACGTGCACAGCCTCACCGTCGGCGAACGTCAGCGCGTCGAAATCGTGCGCTGCCTGCTGCAGAATCCGCGTCTGCTGATCATGGACGAACCGACCTCGGTGTTGACGCCGCAGGCGGTCCGCAAGCTGTTCACGACGCTGCGCCGGCTCGCGGCCGAAGGCTGCAGCATTCTCTACATCAGCCATAAGCTCGACGAAATCCAGGAGTTGTGCGACACCGCTACCGTAATGCGCGGCGGTCGCGTCACCGGCAATGTGACGCCGAAGAACGAGACGCATGCGTCGCTCGCGCAGTTGATGGTCGGCCACTCGCTGCCCGACTACACGCGGCGCGAGCACAAGCCGGGCGCGGTGCTGCTCGACGTCAGGCAGTTGTCGGTCGCGAGCGACGATCCGTTCGGTACCTCGTTGCGCGACGTGTCGTTCAGCGTGCATGCGGGCGAGATCTTCGGCATTGCCGGTGTGTCGGGCAACGGCCAGGCGGAACTGCTCGCGGCGTTGTCCGGAGAAAAGCGCGCTGAAAAACGTAGCCTGCCGGCCGACGCGATCACGATCTGCGGCAAGCCGGCCGCGCGCCTCGGCGCGGGCCGGCGGCGCGCGCTCGGCTTTGGCTTCGTGCCTGAGGAGCGGCTCGGCCGCGGCGCGGTGCCGGCGATGAGCCTGGCCGACAACGCGCTCCTTACCGCGCATCGGCAGAGCATGGTCAAGTCGGGCTGGATCCGGGCGGGCGCGATGCGCGCGTTCGCGAAGCGCTGCATCGACGCATTCGACGTGCGCTGCGGCGGCCCCGACGCGCTCGCGCAAAGCCTGTCGGGCGGCAATCTGCAGAAATACATCATGGGCCGCGAGATTTTGCAGGCGCCGAAGGTGCTGGTGGTCGCGCAGCCCACGTGGGGCGTCGATGTCGGCGCGTCTGCATTCATCCGTCAGCAGTTGCTCGATCTGTCGGCGCGCGGCGTCGCGATTCTGGTGATCTCGGAGGAACTGGAAGAGCTGTTCGATATCTGCGACCGCATCGCGGTGCTCGCGGGCGGGCGGCTTTCGCCGGTGCGCGCGACCGGCGCGACCAACGCCGAGGAAATCGGCCGCTGGATGGCGGGGCTGTTCGGCGACCGCGAGGGCGCGGCGCCCGCGGCGGACCAGCCGGCGCATGCATGACGCGAGGCGCGGTCTGCCGGCCACACCAAAAAGCTAAGCACGCACGCGAACGCGGACCCTGAAGAACAGAACCCGAACAATTTCACGCTACCCATGATGCTTCCTTATCGACTCGAAGCCCGCACCACGCCCTCGCGCACGATGCAACTCGCCGTGCCGCTGATCGCCGCAGTGCTGACGCTGGCGATCGGCTTCCTGATTTTCGGCCTCGTCGGCCGCGACCCGTTGCAGGCGATGCACGCGTTCTTCATCGAGCCGCTGTCGAGCATCAACGGCTGGTCGGAGCTATTGCTGAAGGCGTCGCCGTTGTGCCTGATCGGCCTTGGGCTCGCGATCGGTTATCGCGCGAACGTGTGGAACATCGGCGCCGAAGGGCAGATGCTGCTCGGCGGCATCGCGGCGAGCGGCGTCGCGATCTATTTCGATCAGGCGAGCGGCTGGTGGATCCTGCCGACGATGATGCTCGCGGGCATCCTTGGCGGCATGGCGTGGGCTGCGATTCCGGCGTTCCTGAAGAGCCGTTTCAATACCAACGAGATTCTCGTGAGCCTGATGCTCACGTACGTCGCGACCCAACTGCTGATCTACCTGGTGAGCGGCCCGTGGCGCGATCCGCAGGGCATGAACTTTCCGCTGTCGGAGATGTTCAGCGGCGACGCGCTGTTTCCGACGCTGTATGGCGACTGGCACTGGAAATTTCTGCGCGGCACGCGCCTGAACGCGTCCGTGTTCCTCACGCTGATCGCGATTCCGCTCGTCTGGCTGTTCATGCGCAAGAGCTTCGCGGGCTACCGGATGAACGTCGGCGGACTCGCGCCGCTCGCCGCGCGCTACGCGGGCTTCTCCGACAAGAAGACGATCTGGACCTCGCTGCTGATTAGCGGCGGCCTCGCGGGCCTCGCCGGCATGGGCGAGATCGCCGGTCCGATCGGCCAGTTGCAGGCGACGTGGTCGCCGGGCTACGGCTTCACCGCGATCATCGTCGTGTTCGTCGGCCGCTTGCATCCGCTCGGCATCGTGCTCGCCAGTCTGCTGATGGCGCTGCTGTATCTCGGCGGCGAAGCGGTGCAGACCTCGATGCAATTGCCACAAGCGCTGTCGGGCGTGTTCCAGGGGTTGCTGCTGTTCTGCCTGCTGGGCGCCGACCTGTTCGTGAACTACCGCGTGCGGCGCCGCTCGGCCGTGGCAGTGAGTCATTGAGTTTGCCAATAAGCTCGCTAATCCGCCTTTAGAACTCGATATGGATATCCAGCAAGCCAGCGCGCTCACGTCGAGCGCGATCACCGCGTCGATCCCGCTGATGTTCGCGGGCGCCGGCGAACTCGTCGCCGAAAAATCGGGCGTGCTCAACCTCGGCGTGGAAGGGATGATGCTGATGGGCGCCGTCAGCGGCTACGCGGTCACGTCGATCACCGGCAGCCCGTGGCTCGGCGTGCTCGCCGCGATCGGCGCCGGTCTCGCGATGTCGCTGCTGTTCGCGTTCCTCACGCTGACGATGCTCGCCAACCAGGTCGCGACCGGCCTGTCGCTGACGATCTTCGGCATCGGACTGTCCGCGTATGTCGGCAAGCCGTACACGTCGGCGGCGGTGCGCGCGACGATCGATACGTGGACGATTCCCGGCCTGTCGAAAATCCCGGTGCTCGGTCCCGCGCTGTTTACCCTCACGCCGCTCGATTACCTCGCGTTCCTGACGTTCGCGGCGATCGGCTGGTTCCTGTATCGCACGCGCGCGGGGCTCGTGCTGCGCTCGGTCGGCGAATCGCCGCAGGTCGCACACTCGGTCGGCTTTCCGGTGGTCGGTGTGCGCTATGGCGCGGTCGCGTTCGGCGGCGGCATGGCGGGGCTCGCGGGCGGCTACTATTCGATCGTCAATCTGCACCTGTGGCAGGAAAATTTGACGTCGGGCCGCGGCTGGATCGCGCTCGCGCTCGTGGTGTTCGCGACGTGGCGCCCGGGCCGTCTGCTGATCGGCTCGCTGCTGTTCGGCGCGGTGACGGGGCTGCAGTTCTACGCGCAGGCGATCGGCGTGCCGGTGCCGACGCAGTTCCTCGCGATGCTGCCCTACGTCGCGACGATCGTCGTACTGGCGCTGATCTCGCGCAATCCGAACACGATTCGCCTGAATGCGCCCGCGTCGCTCGGCAAGCCGTTTTTTTCGGCGGGCTGACGGCGCCACAGGTTTTTTGTCGATTCGCTCACTACTATTCGCTCATCACGACAGGGGAAAAACATGAAGAGAAGAAATCTGCTGACCGCTTTTGCGTGGGGCGCGGCGTCGCTCGCACTTGCAGCGCCGCTCGCGCAAACCGCGCAGGCCGCCGACGTGCCGGGCGTTGCGTTTGTCTATCTCGGCAATCCGGGCGATGCCGGCTGGACCTTCGCGCACGACCAGGGCTCGCGCGAAGCCGAAGCGAAGTTCGGTAACCGGATCAAGGTCACGCGCGTCGAGAACGTGCCGGAATCGGCCGACTCGGAGCGCGTGTTCCGCGATCTCGCCAACAAGGGCAACAAGATCATCTTCGGCACGAGCTTCGGCTTCCAGGACTTTCAGCTGAAGGTCGCGAAGGACTTCCCGGACACCATCTTCCTGCACGCGACCGGCTACAAGAAGGCGCCGAACTTCGGCACCTACGACGTGCGCATGTATCAGGGCGCGTATCTGGCCGGCGTCGCCGCGGGCTACGTGACGAAGAGCAACACGCTCGGCTTCGTCGCGTCGGTGCCGATTCCGGAAGTGGTGCGCAACATCAACGCGTTTACGCTGGGTGCGCGCTCGGTGAATCCGAAGGTGCATACGAAGGTGATCTGGATCAACAGCTGGTTCGATCCGGGCAAGGAAAAGCAGGCCGCCGAAACGTTGATCGGCCAGGGCGCGGACGTGCTGCTGCAGAACACCGATTCGAGCGCGACGCTCGCCACAGCTTCGGAGAAGCACGTGCACGCGTTCGGCTGGGATTCGGACATGAAGAAGTTCGGTCCTGATGCCCATCTCGGCTCCGTGGTCGCGCACTGGGGCGTGTACTACAGCGCGGTGATCCAGCAGGTGCTCGACGGCAAGTGGAAGAACGATCCGGTGTGGTGGGGTATTCCGCAAAAGGCCGTCAACCTCGAGAACCTGAACACGTCGGCGATTCCGGCCGATGGGCAGAAACAGGTCGCCGCCAGGCGCGAAGAACTTGCGAGCGGCAAGCGCGACGTGTTCACGGGCCCGATCAAGGATCAGTCGGGCACGGTGAAGGTGCCGGAAGGCAAGACCTTGACCGATCCGGAGTTGCAGCGCCTGAACTGGTACGTCGAGGGTGTCGACGGGTCGCTGCCGAAGTAAATCGGGCGGTCCGCTGTTGAAAAAAGCTGCGTCCAGCGTGGGCTGGACGCAGCTTTTCTGTTTGCGGCCTGCGCGTGGCAGCGCGCAAGCGTGCGTGTCGTGCGGTCGCCGCTCAGTCCTCGATGCGCAGGCCGACCTTCAGCGTCACCTGCCAATACGCGACCTTGCCGTTCTCGATCTGGCCACGCGTTTCCGTGACCTCGAACCAGTGCAGATTGCGCAGCGTTTCCGACGCTTTGGCAATCGCGGTGGTGATCGCGTCGTCGATCGATTTCTTCGACGAACCGGTCAGTTCGATCTTCTTGTAAACGTGTTCTGACATGAATTCCTCCTTGGTGTGCGCCGCTGGTCGATAAAACGCTGCTCGGAAACGCGCTTGGAAAAAGTATAGGCAACGGTTCGCGCAGTCCGTCGGACATATGCGTGCTCGCGAGCGTCATCGCCTGCGCGGCGGATCGAACGTCGCGCCCGCACCATCGATGCCGCAGGTCGCGTGCCCGCTGCTGCGCGACTTCGGCGCATGGCATGGTCGTTATCATGTGAACGCAACATAATCCATTCAATCTGATAGCCGACGAGGTTCGAACGTGGAAATTGGTTTTTGCGGCCCCGGTCTGATGGGTGCGCCGATGATCCGGCACCTGCTGCGCGCGGGTCATACCGTGCATGTGTGGAATCGCACGCGAGCGAAGGCCGAGGCATTGCGGGCCGAGGGCGCGCACGTCGTCGATACGCCGCGTGAGCTGGCCGCGCGCTGCGACGCGGTGCTGCTGTGCGTCGCGGACGCGGCGGCGGTCGAACAGACCGTGTTCGGCGCCGCGGGGCTGCTCCATGGCGATCCTTCGACCCCGCGCCGTGTGCGCTGGATCGTCGATCATTCGAGCATTCCGCCTGCCGCGACGCGCGCAATGGCGCGACGGGTGGCGGATTTCGCCGGGCAGGGCGGCGCGGCGGGCACCGGAGTTTCCCGGGATGGCGCGTCGATCGGCTGGATCGACGCGCCGGTGTCGGGCGGAGTCGCCGGCGCCACGGCGGGCACGCTCGCGATCATGGCAGGCGGTGAGGCGAGCGATCTCGCCGTGGTGCGCCCCTTGCTCGACGCCTATGCCGCCCGCGTCACGCACATGGGCGCGGTCGGCGCCGGGCAAACCGCGAAGCTGTGCAATCAGGCGATCGTCACCGCGACCGTTGCCGCGATCGCCGAGGCGGTGAGCCTCGCGCAGCGCAGCGGCATCGACGCCGCGAAGCTGCCCGAGGCGCTCGCCGGCGGCTGGGCCGATTCGGTGCTGCTGCGGACCTTCGTGCCGCGGATGACGCAAAGCGATCTCGCGCCGATCGGCGCGTTGCGCACGTTCCAGAAGGACGTCGATACGGTCGCGGCGACCGCCTACGAGACCGGCACGCCGATGCCGGTCGCGTCGACGGTCCAGCAATTGCTGCGACTCGGTGCCGCGATGGGGCTCGCCGATGCGGATTTTTCGGCCTTTATCGACATTCTGCAGACGCCGCGCGACGGCTCGAACGGGTAATGCGAGCCGGGGCGGGCGAACTGTCGGGTTGATTTCTCTAAACCTGCTAAAATATTGAGTTTTTCGCCGATATCACATTCAAAGGGACGCGCCGTGCTGTCTACTGCCAATATCACCATGCAATTCGGGCCGAAGCCCCTCTTCGAGAACATTTCGGTCAAATTCGGGGAAGGGAACCGCTATGGCCTGATCGGTGCGAACGGCTGCGGTAAATCCACCTTCATGAAGATTCTCGGTTCGGATCTCGAGCCGAGCTCGGGCAACGTGATGCTCGAGCCGAACGTGCGCCTCGGTAAGCTGCGTCAGGACCAGTTCGCATACGAAGACGTGCGCGTGCTCGACGTCGTGATGATGGGCCACACGGAAATGTGGGCCGCGATGACCGAGCGCGACGCGATCTACGCGAACCCCGACGCGACCGACGACGACTACATGCACGCCGCCGAACTCGAAGCGAAATTCGCCGAGTACGACGGCTACACGGCCGAAGCGCGCGCGGGCGAACTGCTGCTCGGCATCGGCATCGCGATCGAAGACCACAACGGCCCGATGAGCAACGTCGCACCGGGCTGGAAGCTGCGCGTGCTGCTCGCGCAGGCGCTGTTCTCGAAGCCGGACGTGCTGCTGCTCGATGAGCCGACCAACAACCTCGACATCAACTCGATCCGTTGGCTGGAAGATGTTCTCAACCAGTACAACTCGACGATGATCATCATCTCGCACGACCGGCACTTCCTGAACCAGGTCTGCACGCACATGGCCGACATGGACTACGGCACGCTGAAGGTCTATCCAGGCAACTACGACGACTACATGCTCGCGAGCACCCAGGCGCGCGAGCGTCAGCAGGCCGCCAACGCAAAAGCGAAGGAGCGCGTGGCCGATCTGCAGGACTTCGTGCGCCGCTTCTCGGCGAACAAGTCGAAGGCACGCCAGGCGACCAGCCGTCTGAAGATGATCGACAAGATCAAGATCGAGGAATTCAAGCCGTCGTCGCGGCAGAACCCGTTCATCCGCTTCGAGTTCGAGAAGAAGCTGCACAACATCGCGGTGGTCGCCGAGAACATTTCGAAGAAGTACGAGCGCTCGATCTTCAATAACTTCAGCATCAGCGTGCAGCCGGGCGAGCGTATCGCGATCATCGGCGAGAACGGCGCGGGTAAGACCACGCTGCTGCGCTCGCTGCTCGGCAATCTGCAGCTCGATCACGGCACCGTGAAGTGGGCGGAAAACGCGAACGTCGGCTACATGCCGCAGGATACCTACGAAGAGTTTCCGAACGACGTCACGCTGATGGACTGGATCGACCAGTACCGCAAGGAAGGAGACGACGAGCAGATGGTGCGCGGCACGCTCGGCCGCCTGCTGTTCAATGCGGACGACATCCGCAAGTCGGTCAAGGTGCTGTCCGGTGGCGAGAAGGGCCGCATGATCTGGGGCAAGCTGATGCTCGGCCGCCATAACGTGCTGCTGATGGACGAGCCGACCAACCACATGGACATGGAGTCGATCGAGTCGCTGCAGATCGCGCTGGACAAGTTTGAAGGCACGCTGATTTTCGTGTCGCACGACCGGGAATTCGTCAGCGGGTTGGCGAACCGGATCATCGAAGTGCGCACGGACGGCACCCTGAACGACTTCGGCGGCAACTACGAGGACTTCCTGACGAGTCAGGGCGTTCAATAAGCGCTGGGTCGCTGGTTTTCAGCGATCCCCCAAAGGCCCATGCCGGCAGTTTGCCGGCGTGGGCCTTTTTGTTTTGGTGGCTAGCCGGTGCCTCAGGCGCTGGGCTCATGCCCGCTCTGCGCGAGCCGTCGAATGACTTCATCCAGCTTACCCATGATGCGATTCTTCGCTTGAGACGCGCTATTTGCAGGCTTTGCCGCTCTAGCTGTAGGGTGCCTGACGAGCTCGTGCAGCGGCTGGATCGGATGGCTGAGCAGCGCACTTTCCGCTTCCCGCCCAAGCGCGACGAACCGCACGTTTCCAGGGAACAGGCTGATGAAGTCGGTCAGAATCTGGGCTGTCGCATGTAGCTCTGGATTCGTTGGGCGGCGGTTGCTCTCGGTGTCTTCGTCAACGAACGGATGAAACGGGAAAGCATTCCATAGCGCAAACTCGGTTGGGCCGAAGCCATTGGACAGCATCGTCTGCCAGACGATCGAGGCGGTTCTCTCATAGACACCGTATTCGCGGTCCGTCATTCGAGGCAACGCATCGCGGCAACTGGTGCGGGTTGCCGAACCTGGCAGATAGTCCGGCAGCGGGCCGCGGTCTGTTCTCGTGGCGACGCCGTTGAGCTTCGTATCGTTGCCAAGCAGAATCCGCTCGGAGGTCATCGCGATGCCCGTGAAGCGCCCGCCGCGGCAGCTCAGCGCTTCAGCGATCAGGATCACCTTGACGCTCGTCCGGCGGCCCTGCAGGTAGGCGGCGAGCTGTTGCTGGCGAATCAGTGGCGCGTTGATGCCCGGCTGGTCGCGTTCATCGGTCTCGGACCATGGATTGAACACGTGGGCCATTCGGCGCCATTGCGCGAGGCACTGAACGAAGTCCCGGGTGGTGGTCATGGAGCCGAAGTTTTCCGAAGCGTTCTCGGGTTTGAATGCATTCGTATCCGCAGCGATCAGAGGAAAACGCAAACCAATAAAAAATGCCGGGACATCCCGGCATTCTTCATGGTCGCAAGCAACCCCAAACTGCGATGCGTGCAGACGACCGGCTCACACCTTGTCGTTCTGAAAGCGCATCGCCGTGCCTTCCCGTTCGATCCGGGTCCAGATCGCGCGTTTTTCCTCGTCGCTGAGGAACACCCAGTTCGACACTTCGGCCGCGGTGCGGCCGCAGCCTTTGCAGACCTCGTCGAAGAGCGTGGAGCAGACGCCGATGCATGGGCTGTCGGGATGATCGTGGAGATTCGAAGTCATCGGAAACCTTGGGGCGGGGGGCAAAGTCCCGCTATGTTAACCGATGCGCGGCGCGTGCCTTGCACGCGGCGCTCAGCGCGATGCGAAGTTCACGATACCCGCGCACCGACGTGCACGGCTGCCGTCATGCCCCGGTCGCCAGTTGCCACATCAGCGCGCCATTGAGCGCAATGATGAACCACGCCGATAGCCACGACAGCACCAGCGGCACGCCGTGCACGCGCCAGCCGCGCATCAGCGCCGGATCGGACGCACAGCGGATCAGCGGCACGACCGCGAGAGGCAATTGCAGGCTCAGCACGACCTGGCTCGCGACCAGCAACTGGTTCGAGCCATGCTGGCCGAACATGCCCACCGCGAGCAGGGCCGGCCCGATCGCGAGCGCACGCGTGAGCAGTGCGCGTTTCCAGCGCGGCAAGCGCAGCCGCAGGAAGCCTTCCATCACCGCCTGACCGGCCAGCGTGCCGGTGACCGTCGCGCTGAGTCCGCACGCGAGCAGTGCCGCGGCGAACAGGATGCCGGCCCAGCGGTTGCCGACGAGCGGCGCGATCAGCCGATGCGCATCGGCCAGATCGGTCACGTCGCGATGGCCGCTGGCATAGAACACGGCGGCCGCGACGATCAGCAGCGCCGCGTTGATCACGAACGCGAACGCAAGCGAGCCGAAGGTATCGAGATTGACGACGTGCAGCGCGGCCTTGATCTGCGCGTCGCTGCTGTCGGGCGCGTGATGCTTGACGAGCGCCGAATGCAGATACAGGTTGTGCGGCATGACCGTCGCGCCGACGATGCCCGCCGCGAGCCACAGCATGCCCGCGTTTCTGATCAGCTCGATGCTCGGCGCGGTGCCGGCCAGCGCCGCGTGCCAGTCGGGCCGCGCGAGCGCGAGCTGCACGACGAAGCACAGGCCGACGAAACCGATCAGCGCGGCGATCACCGCTTCCAGCCGGCGGCCGCCCTTGTGCTGGAGCGCGAGCAGCGCGAACGTGCAGACCGCCGACATCAGCACGCCGACCGTCAGCGACACGCCGAGCAGCAGTTGCAGCGCGACCGCGCTGCCGACCACCTCGGCGACATCGCAGGCGATGATCGCGACTTCGCTCGTCAGCCACAGGAACAGCGTCGCGCGCCGGCCATTGCGCTCGCGGCACAGCTGCGCAAGATCGCGCCCGGTCACGACGCCGAGGCGCGACGACAGCCATTGCATCAGCATCCCCATCATGCTCGACAGCAGCACGATGCCGAGCAGGCCGTAGCCGTAGCCCGCGCCGGCGCCGAGCGCGGTCGCCCAGTTGCCGGGGTCGATATAGCCGACCGCGATCAGCGCGCCGGCGCCGAGGAACGAGAACCAGTGCGCCGGACGCGTCGGCTCACCCGGCAGACGCCGGCGCCGGTTGGGACGCATCGCGAAAGGATTGGTGTTCATCGTGCCAGAGCTTCTGGGAAATGCATCCTGTTGCAAGTCATATGCCCATCGCAGTCGCGCAGCGGCTGGCCGGCCGTCGCGCGACGACGTCGCGCAATCCCGCATCAAAGGATCATGATAGGAGCAATCGAGCCGTCGTGGCGAAGCCGGTTGCGCATGAAAGGTGCGCTGCCGCGCCGACGCGGGGCTCTGCACCGGCTTGCACCGTCCGGCACCCGCGCGGGCGTGAGCGGCGCCCCGGCGAAGCGCGAGCCAACGCCGACCTGACAGGCAGATAACAGCGACGCGACGAAACCCCCGCAACCTGCGCCAGCGCGGGGAAAGCGCGACCGCGGCACGCGTATTTTCCGGTAGACACGCGCCGATAACCCGTTAAAATTGCGGCCATTTTGCAAGGGTGCGGCCACAGCCCTGTACCGTTTGCGCGACAGCTCCGGGTTTTTTTTGGAGTGGGCAATAATTGGTGGTAGTTTTCGGGGTTTTCAGGGGGCCGTGCGCGCGAGGGCGCGGCTTGAGTGACGACGGGAGCGGAGAACGGGATGAACAAACGGATAGTGGGGCATGTGGCGGCGCTGATCTTGTGCGCGGCGCCGTGGTTGACGGCCGCTGCGAAAGATACGCAGCTGAACGTGTATAACTGGTCCGACTATATCGGGAAGGATACGATCCCGAACTTCACGAAACAGACCGGCGTTCAGGTCAAGTACGACAACTACGACAGCGACGACACGCTGCAGGCGAAGCTGCTCACCGGCAACTCGGGCTACGACATCGTCGTGCCGACCAGCAACTACGCGGGCAAACAGATCGCCGCGGGCATCTTCCAGCCGCTCGACAAATCGAAGCTGCCGAACCTTAAGTACCTCGACCCGTCGCTGATGGCGCTCGTCGCCGGCGCCGATCCGGGCAACAAGTACGTGGTGCCCTGGGCGTACGGCACGACCGGCCTCGGCTACAACGTGACGAAGGTCCAGCAGATCCTCGGCAAGGACGTGCCGCTCGATAACTGGGACATTCTGTTCAAGCCGGAAAACATCTCGAAGCTGAAGGCCTGCGGCGTGTCGGTGCTCGACGCGCCGGACCAGATGTTCGCGGCCGCGCTGCACTACATGGGCAAGGACCCGATGAGCACGAACCCGGCCGACTACCGCGCCGCGCTCGAGATGCTGAAGAAAATCCGTCCGTACATCACGCAGTTCAACTCGTCGGGCTACATCAACGACCTCGTCGGGGGTGATGTCTGCTTCGCGTACGGCTGGTCGGGCGACGTCGTGATCGCCAAGCATCGCGCGATCGAGGCGAAGAAGCCGTACAAGATCGAGTACTTCGTGCCGAAGGGCGGCGCGCCGGTGTGGTTCGACGTGATGGCGATTCCGAAGGATGCGAAGCACAAGGAAGCCGCGCTCGAGTGGATCAACTACATCGAGACGCCGCAGGTGCACGCCGCGATCACCAACGCCGTGTACTACCCGAGCGTCAATATGGAAGCGCGCAAGTACGTGGACAAGGACGTCGCGAACGATCCGGCCGTGTACCCGTCGCCGGAAACCATCAAGACGCTGTTCCTGTTGAAACCGCTGCCGCAGGAAATCCAGCGGCTGCAAACGCGACTGTGGACCGAGTTCAAGTCCGGCCGCTAAGCGCGGCAACAACAAACAGATAAGAAGCCTATGAAGCCCTCGGTGTTCACCGGGGGCTTTGTTCGTCAAACGCCGGAGTGAAGCAGCATTATGATGAGTAGTGACCAGCCGGGCGCGCTGGCCGGGACGGCCGTGCCGTCGACGGGCCCGAGCGCCGTTACGGGAGACGCAGCGGAGCAGTTCATCCAGATCGTCGACGTCGTGAAGAAGTTCGGCGAGACCGTCGCGGTCAAAGGGGTCAACCTGACGGTAAAGAAGGGCGAGCTGTTCGCGCTGCTCGGCAGTTCGGGCTGCGGCAAGTCGACCTTGCTGCGCATGATGGCCGGGCTCGAAACCGTGACGTCGGGCAAGATCCTGATCGATGGCGAAGACCTCGCGCAACTGCCGCCGTATCGCCGGCCGGTCAACATGATGTTCCAGTCGTACGCGCTGTTTCCGCACATGACGGTCGAGGCGAACGTCGCGTTCGGCCTGAAGCAGGAGGGCGTGCCGAAGGCCGAGCTGAAAGACCGCGTGCACAACGCGCTCGAACTCGTGCAAATGGGCCGCTTCGCGAAGCGCAAGCCGCACCAGCTGTCGGGCGGGCAGCAGCAGCGCGTGGCGCTCGCGCGCTCGCTCGTCAAGCGGCCGAAGCTGCTGCTGCTCGACGAGCCGATGTCGGCGCTCGACAAGCAGATCCGCCAGCGCACGCAGATCGAGCTCGTCAACATTCTCGACCAGGTCGGCGTCACCTGCATGATGGTCACGCACGATCAGGAAGAAGCGATGACGATGGCCAACCGCCTCGCCGTGATGAGCGAAGGCCAGATCGTGCAGCTCGGCACGCCGCATGAAGTCTACGAGTATCCGAACAGCCGTTTCTCGGCGGAATTCATCGGCTCGACCAATCTGTTCGAAGGCCGCACGGTCGAGGACGAACCCGATCACGTGTTCATCGAAACGCCGGATCTGACTTGCCGTTTGCACGTCAATCACGGCATCACCGGTCCGCTCGGCATGCCGGTGACGATCTCGGTGCGGCCCGAACGCATCGCGCTCACGCGCAAGCCGCCCGAGGGTGCGTACAACTGGGGCAAGGGCGTCGTCACGAATATCGCGTACATGGGCGGCTATTCGCTGTATCACGTGAAGCTCGAGGGCGGCAAGACCGTGATCGCGAACGTGACGAGCCTCGCGCTCACCGAAATCGATCCGCCGTCCTGGGGCGACGAAGTCTACGTGCGCTGGAGCGCATCGGCCGGCGTGGTGCTGACGTCATGAAAGAAGCGCTTCGCTCGTTTTTCGCGTGGCCGGTGCGTCGTCTGAAGCTCACGGGACGCAGCGCGGTGGTGGCGGGGCCGTTCATCTGGCTCCTGCTGTTTTTCCTCGTGCCGTTCCTGCTGGTCGTGAAGATCAGCTTCGCCGATTCGCAGCTCGGCATTCCGCCGTACACGCAGCTCGTCACCTTCGCGGAAGGCGCGCTGCACATCACGCTCGATCTATCGCACTACGCGTTTCTGCTGACCGACAGCCTGTACTTCGCAACCTATGTGAATTCGGTCGTGGTTGCGGCGATTTCGACCTTGCTGTGTCTGCTGATCGGCTATCCGATGGCGTACTACATCGCGCGCTCCAATGCAGCCACCCGCAATCTGCTGATGATGGCCGTGATGCTGCCGTTCTGGACTTCGTTCCTGATCCGCGTATACGCCTGGATCGGCATTCTGAAGAACAACGGGCTGCTGAATAACTTCCTCATGTCGATCGGGCTGATCCATTCGCCGATCGAGCTGTATCACACGAACACGGCGGTCTATATCGGCATGGTCTATTCGTACCTGCCGTTTCTCGTGATGCCGCTTTACGCTCACCTCGTGAAAATGGACCTCACCCTGCTCGAAGCCGCGTACGACCTCGGCGCGAAGCCGTGGAAGGCGTTCTGGCAGATCACGCTGCCGCTGTCGAAGAACGGCATCGTCGCCGGCTGTCTGCTGGTGTTCATTCCCGCGGTCGGCGAGTACGTGATTCCGGAACTGCTCGGCGGCGCGAACACGCTGATGATCGGCCGCGTGATGTGGAACGAGTTCTTCGACAACGCCGACTGGCCGATGGCGTCCGCTGTCACCTGCGCGATGGTGTTGCTGCTGCTGGTGCCGATGGCGCTGTTCCAGCATGCGCAGGCGAAGGCATTGGAGGAGGGCCGCCAATGAAACCGAATCGCATGCTGCAGCTGATTGCTCTCGGCATCGGCTTTCTGTTTCTGTATATCCCGATCGTCAGCCTCGTCGTGTATTCGTTCAACGAATCGCAACTGGTCACGGTGTGGACGCGCTTTTCGACGCGCTGGTACGCGGCGCTGCTGCGGGACGACGAGCTCATTGCGTCGGCGTGGCTGTCGCTGCGGATCGGCTTGCTGACGGCGTTCGCGTCGGTGATCATCGGTACGTGGGCCGGTTTCGTGCTCGCGCGCATGGGGCGCTTTCGCGGCTTCACGCTGTACACGGGCATGATCAACGCGCCGCTGGTGATCCCCGAGGTGATTCAGGGCATCTCGCTGCTGCTGCTGTTCATTGAAATGGCGCGCTGGATCGGCTGGCCGGCTGAACGCGGCATCTTCACGATCTGGATCGGTCACGTGATGCTGTGTATTTCGTACGTCGCGATCATCGTGCAGTCGCGCGTGCGGGAGCTGCATCCGTCGCTCGAGGAAGCCGCGCTCGACCTCGGCGCGACCCCGTTGCGCGTGTTCTTCTCCGTCACGCTGCCGCTGATTTCACAGGCGCTGGTGTCGGGCTGGCTGCTGTCGTTTACGCTGTCGATCGACGACCTCGTGCTGTCCGCGTTCCTGTCGGGTCCCGGCTCGACGACCTTGCCGCTCGTCGTGTTCTCGCGCGTGCGCCTCGGCCTGAACCCGGAGATGAATGCGCTCGCGACGCTGTTCATCGCAGTCGTCACGGTCGGCGTCGTCGCGGCGAACTTCTTCATGCAGCGCGCGGAGCGCAAGCGGGCCGTGATGGCGGTTTGAGGTTGCGCGACGCGTTGAGCGCCTTCACTTCTTCTGACGATGGCGATAATCGACTCCCTTCTGCGCGTGCTGGACTGGCAGCCGCTTTATCGGCTGTGGGAACTGATCGTGATCATCGTGAAGTTTCTATGGGAGCTGTTGCGGTTGCTGAGCGGCGGCGGAGGGCAGTGACTGCGCCTGCCTCCGCGCGGTGCCGATTCAACGCGCGAAGCGGTAATCCTGCGGCCGCACGCGCCGCGTACGCTTGCGAAAGCTGAACGTGAAGCCGGGCCAGATCGCGGTGACCTTGCCGCTCTGCGTCTGATACCAGCTATGGCAGCCGCTCGTCCATACCGCGTGCCGCATCTCCTGCTGCAAACGCGCATTGAAATCGCGCTGCACGTCGGCGCGCAAGGTCATCGTGCGCGCATTCCGTTTGCGCAGCACACGCAGGCAATCGCCGATGTAGCGCAGTTGCGACTCGATCATGTAGATCATCGAGTTATGGCCGAGCCCCGTGTTCGGGCCGACGATCATGAAGAAGTTCGGGAAGTTCGCGATGCTCGTGCCGAGATAGGCCTCGGGGCCATCGCGTAGCCATAGCGTGCTGAGGTCGGTGCCGTCGAGACCGGTCACTTCGAACGGTGCGGGCACGTCGTTGACCTGGAAGCCGGTGCCGCAGATGATCGCGTCCGCGTGGTGGTGCACGCCGTCCTCGGTCACGATGCCATCCGCGACGATCTCGCGAATGCCACTCGTCACGACATCGACGTTCGGCTGGCACACGGCCGGGTAATAGTCGCTCGACAGCAGCACGCGCTTGCAGCCGAGCCGGTAGTTCGGCGTGAGCTTCGCGCGCAGCGCCGGGTCCTTGACGCGTCGCTCCAGATAGCTGAGGCCGAACTTCATCGGCATCTCCATCAGCTTCGGATTGACGACGAACGCGATCCCACGCGATTCGAGCTGCCAATAGATCGCGCTGCGAACGAAGCGCTGCGTGAACGGCAGCGTACGGAACAGCCATTGCGCGCGCGGGCCGATCGGCTTGTCGCGCTTCGGCATCACCCACGGCGCGGTGCGCTGGAACAGGTCCAGATGCGCGACGCGCGGCTGGATTTTCGGCACGAACTGGATCGCGCTCGCACCGGTGCCGATTACCGCGACGCGTTTGCCGTCGAGCGCATACGCGTGATCCCAGCGCGCCGAATGAAACAGCTTGCCTTCGAAACGTTCGATGCCGGCGATGCGCGGCAGCGCGGGACGCGACAGCGGACCGTTCGCGGCGATCAGCACGTCGGCCTCGATGATTTCGCGCGCGCCGTTCGTGTCGAGTTCGACGAGCCAGATCTGCCGCGCTTCGTCGAAGCGCGCGGCGCTCACTCTCGCATTGCAACGCACATAGCGATCGACGCCGTACTTGCGCGCGCAGTGCTGCAGATACGCGAGAATTTCGGCCTGGCTGCTGAACGAGCGCGACCACGCCGGGTTCGCCTCGAATGAAAACGAATACAGATGGGAGGGGACGTCGCAGGCCGCGCCGGGGTAGGTATTGTCGCGCCACGTGCCGCCGATGCTGCTCGCCGCCTCGTAGACGGTAAACGACGTGATGCCCATCTGCTGCAGACGGATCGCCATGCCGATGCCGGCAAAGCCACTGCCGACGATCGCAATGCGCGGCGCGGTGGATGAAGGGGAGGGGGCAGGCGTCACGACGGTCTCCGGCACGGGCGAAAGCGGGGGTGAAGCGACAGCGGCTACGGCGCGGCGGGCTCGCGCGGCGCGGACGGCCGGGGCCGAAACGCGCGTCTACACCTGTCTATACATGGCTTATCGCGCAGGGTAGACAAGCGTACACATCGCGTCAAGATCGTTTAGAGTGCAGCTATTAAACGCGTATATCGCGCGATGATTGAACGCACGATGAGCACTGTCCCCGAAGCATCGTCCGTCGCCGGTCCGGAGTTGCCGCCCGGCAAGCGCAAGCTGATCGAAGCCGCGCTGCGGTTGACCGCCGGCGGCCGCAGTTTCGCGAGCCTCGGCTTGCGCGAGCTCGCGCGCGAGGCGGGGCTCAATCCGAACACGTTCTACCGTCATTTCAGCGCGCTCGACGAACTCGCGCGCGAAGCCGTCGCCGCCGTGAGCCGTCGGCTTCGGCCGATGCTGCGGCGCGAGCGCTGGCTCGCCGCGCACGACGAACCGCACAGCGTGCCACGGCGCGCATGCGTCGCGTTTTTCGCATTCGCGCTGGCGAACCGCGAGGCGTTCCTGAGCGCGCTGGCCGAATATCACGGCATGTCGCCGGCTTTGCGCGAAGCGGTGCGCGCGAACCTGCACGAGGTGTCGGCGGAAATGGCGGACGACGTCGTGCAGCTCCAACTGATGCCGCAACTCGCGCGGGAGACCGTCGACGAGGTCTGCACGCAGATCGTGCTGCAACTGTTTCATCTATCCGCTGAATACATCGACGCGAACGACGCGCGCCGCGACGCATTGATCGATTACGCCGAGCGTTTCATCGTGCGGCTGTTCGCGGGGGCGGTCGTGCTCGCGCAGCACGAGGGTAGCCAGGCCGAATCGGCGCGGGCCTGAAATAAACGAAAGCGGTACGCAAAACCGGCAGGCAAAAAAACAGGCTCCGCGAAGGAGCCTGTGTTTCATTCGACGCGGATCGATTGGATTCGATCAGGTATCGGTCCAACCGCCGGAATCGTCGTTGCTGCCCATGTCGACGCCGCCGCCGCTGCCGTCATCGTTCCAGTCGTTCGAACCCTGGCCGAAGTCGAGGCCGCCGCCGTTTGCGCCGTCGTTGCCGCGCCGGCGCAGTTCGTCGGGGTCGACGATCACGTCGCGCTCGATCACGCGGTCACGCCCATGACTGAGCGCCTCGCCAAGCAGCACGCCGGTCAGCAGACCGCCCATGCCGCCACCCATGCCACCGCCTTGCTGCACGATGACCTGCGGCTGCTGCTGAACCGGACCCTGTTGCGGATAAGGCGGCTGCGGATTGCCGAAGCGTTCGGCCTCCTGCGCATACGCCGATTGCTGGCCGGTGCCCACCGACGCGGCGGTCGGATCGGGCCTGCCGTCGGCGCGCGCACGCAGGCTCGCGATGCGCTGCTCGAACTCGTCGAGTGCATAAGGCGGCAGCGGATTCTTGCCGTTCGACAGCGTTTCGACGGTGCCGCGCAACTGCTCTTCGGTCGCTTCGACGTCTTTCTCGAGCAGCTCGTGACCCGGCGCGGTGGACAGCTTCACGTCGAGCTTGATCGAGCGCACGGTGTTCAGCATGTCGGTTGCGCGCTTCAATTGCGCGCGGCGGTCATCGTCGGCGCGGGTGTCTTCCTGGCTGCGCGCGCGGCGCAAGGTCCAGCGCAGCACGAACGCGATCACGACGATCAGAACAACGATACCGATCCACATACCCACCCCCGGACCATGCCGTAGTTGCGCTTGCGACATCATCGCCGACTGTTGCTGCACGGCAGGCGCATTCTGCTGCGCGAACGGATTGGCGGCGTGACGGGTGACGTTGTTGCCCGCGCGTTCTGCGTCGCGGCGCAGGCGCGCTTCGGTTTGCGCGAAGCGGCTCGGGTCGGTGAAGCGGATCTGCGGATCGAGCGTCTTCGCCTGTTGGAGTTGCGCGAGCGCCTCGGCCGAACGGCCTTCGCGATCGAGCACCTGGGCGTACAGATAGTGCGCGTGTGCGTTGTTCGGATGCGCTTGCAACACTTCGGTGAGGCCGGCGTCGGCCTGCTGCCAGTTGCCCTGCGCCATCGCCGATTCGATTTGCTGAGCGGTCGGCACCGCGAACGCCGCGGCCGACACGAGCAGCAGCGAAGCGAAAGCGGTTGCGAAAAGTTTTTTCATTTGCGGACCGGGCGGAGCGCGCCCGTCTCCATCAGTCGATTGCGGTGGCTGCCTGCGGCGGCCGATATGCCGGTGCGTTCAGGAGCGAGCGCACCGGCATCTACTGCTACTTCTGCGGTCATTGCCGCGCGTACCTGCTGTGCGTAGTTGCCGTGGAGCCGGTACACGCATCCAGCATTTACTGCGCCGGCGTATTGAGCTGCTTCTTCAGCGCTTCGAGCCGGTCGTCGATGGACGGGCCGCGGTTCAGATCCGCGAGCTTGTCGTCGAGCGCCTTGCCGCTTTTCTCGTCGGCGGAGTTCAGACGTGCATCCGAACGCGCGTTCGACAGCGCGACTTTATCTTCGAGCTTCTGGAAATCTTCGGACAGGTTCTTGCCGCCGATGCCGCCGAGTGCCGTGGCCGCGGTATCTTTCGCCTGCGCGATCTGCTGCTTGGCTTGCAGGATGTTCGAGCGCGCATTCAGGTCGTTGCGGCGCGTGCGCATGTCGTCGATCTGGCTCTTCAGTTGCGCGACCGACGGCTCCAGCGAGGTCAGTTCTTTCGTCAGTGCATCGCGTTCGGCTTCGGCGGTGGCCTGCGCGCCGAGCGCTTCACGCGCGAGCGCTTCGTCGCCGGATTGCAGTGCACGGCGAGCACCGTCTTCATACTTCTTCGCCTTGTCCGCGGCAACATCGCGCTTGCTTTGCTGGGTGGCGACCTGCGCCTGAATCTCGATCAGCGAGTTCTCGGCCTTGCCGATGCTGTCGTCGAGTTCGCGCACGATCTGGCGCGAGTCACGCGACGGATCCTGCACCGAGTCGGCCGCATCGTTCAGAAGACCCTTGAGCGTGCGCGAAATGCTGTCAAAAAGCGACATGAAAACCTCCAGAGAATGTGAGCGGCGCCGACGATGCGTGCGCCCCTGACTGCTTTGAACTACTGCTACTTTACGCCGCCGCGCGCGATGCTGCGCAACGTTCGGACCGGAGTTCGGGGCGCACTTGCCAATTGCAATAGCGCGCTCCGTTTTTGTTGGGGCGCAATGCCGGGTCGAGGCTTGCCTGGACGATGGAAAGCCGCGACGGGCATGGACTTGACGGCGGATATTACACCATCGGCTGTCTTAAAGATGGCTTGAAACGATGCGGCCTTTGGGACGCTGGAACGATGCTGGAAAGCCACTGTTTGCCCGTGTGTGCGGGCATTATCGAGCAGCGGTTCATACGGGTGTCACTGATGTAACGATATGCAACGTGGACTCGTTACGTACCCCGCCTGTCCGCCCGGATGCAGTGCTCGCGGCTCGATGCGCGGTAATTTTCCGTCACGCTTTCGGTCACGCGAAGCGGCCGCCTTCGGCGCTCGGGTCGCTGTGCGGTTCGTCGTCGTCGGGGGCGGGCTCGTTGGGGCGGCGCTTCAGAGAGTTGCGCAGACGCGCCGAGGTGCTGGACAGCCGTTGCGACGCGGCTTGTTCGATCGCGTCCGTCTCGGTGTTTTCGGCGTTGTCGGCGGCTCGTGCCGCGGTCAGGCGCGCGACCGCTTCGGCGGTGGCCGCGGCCTGTTCGTCCTGCTCGGCGGCGAGCGCGGCGGCAACACCTGCGGGAAGCAGCGGGGCGGGGGAATCGGCAGCGTCGGCTGCGACGGTGGGGCGACCGGCTTGCGGCACCGCGGCCGGGTTCACGGTATTGGCGGCACCGGTAGCCGCGCCTGCCGCATCTTTGTCAGGCGCTTGTAGCGATGCCGGCAGCGCGGCGCGCGCATAGCGGGTACCGCGCGCGACGCGTTGCAGCGCCGCGTTCAGCGCATCGGGCGCGCGCGGCGCACGCAGCCGGTCGACGATGCTCGCGGCCTTGACCTGCTCGCTGGTCGCGCCGAAGCTCAGCACCGCGCGCCGCATCAGTTCGCTTACGCTGATGCCCAGTTCCTCCGCAGTAGCGGTGATCGCACGTTTTTGCGCAGTCGTGACGAATACGACGATGCGCTCGCTGGGCTTGGACATGATCGACTCGCAGTCTTGTTGGCATGGGCGGGTCGGCGCGTGCCCCCGGATACGGTGTCGGAACCCGTCAACGGAGCTGCCGTTGGAACCCGCCGCTGGGTCCCCGTCGCGCGCATCGAAAGACGTGCGCGGGGTTCATCATATGACGAGTTGCGCCGCCACGGAATAAGCGTGATGCGAAAATCCCGTGACATCAATGAGTTGTAGTGATTGCGGCCGGTTTGTCCACAGCCCTTTCAACAGAAAATGTTGATAACCCCGCATAAACCGCGCTTCGCACGCACGCTGCAATCCGCACTGCGCGAAATTACAGAGCCCTACTAGGAAAAGGCGGCCGTCGAAGGGAATTCTTACAAAAAAACTGCGTTGGACCGCTGCCGATTTCTTTAAAATGCGCTGTTACGTTGCGCCGGACATGGTCCGAGGCGTGCCGTGCGGCCGGCCGGGGGCAAGGTCCGCAGGGCGGCGTACGTCCCGGCCCGGATGTCGATCACGACCCATGCGCGCCATGCGCGCGTGCAGACAGGCGCGCAGTTGCGGGCCCATTACTCCAGTCATGCCAATCATCAAACGACCGCATTCCTCGAATTCTCCGGCCGCTGAAGACCGGGACTCCCATCAACGCACCCCTGGACGCAACGCCGCTTCGCGCGACGCCGAGTACGGCCGTCGTTCGATCGGGGCGTCGCTCGTGTTGTGGTTCTTCGGCCTGATCGCGACCGTCGCGGTGATCGGCGCGCTGATCGTCGGCTATGCGCTCGTCGTGATGGGGCCGCAGTTGCCGTCGCTCGACGCGCTCACCGACTATCGCCCGAAAGTGCCGCTGCGCGTCTACACCGCTGATCACGTGCTGATCGGCGAATTCGGCGAGGAGCGCCGCAGCCTCGTGCGCTTCCAGGATATCCCCGACCAGATGAAAAAAGCGGTGCTCGCGATCGAGGACTACCGCTTCTACGAACACGGCGGCGTCGATTTCCTCGGTATTCTGCGCGCCGGTTTTGCCGACCTCGCGCATGGCGGCGCATCGCAGGGCGCGAGCACGATCACGATGCAGGTCGCGCGCAACTTCTTCCTCTCCAGCGAGAAGACCTACACCCGCAAGGTCTACGAAATGCTGCTCGCGTACAAGATCGAGCGCGCGCTGACGAAAGACCAGATCCTCGAGCTGTACATGAACCAGATCTATCTGGGCGAGCGCGCGTACGGCTTCGCCGCGGCCGCGCGCGTGTACTTCGGCAAGGACCTGAAGGACATCTCGCTGGCCCAGGCCGCGATGCTCGCGGGCCTGCCGAAGGCGCCGTCCGCTTATAACCCGGTCGTCAATCCGAAGCGCGCGAAGATCCGTCAGGAGTACATCCTGCGACGCATGCTCGAACTGCGCTACATCACGCGAGAGCAGTACGACCAGGCCGTGAAGGAAGAGATTCACACGAAGAATCCGGGCAACGAGTACAGCGTGCATGCCGAGTACGTCGCCGAAATGGTGCGGCAGATGATGTACGCGCAGTACAAGGACGAAACCTACACGCGCGGCCTGAACGTCACGACGACGATCGATTCCGCCGACCAGGACGCCGCGTATCGCGCGGTGCGCAAGGGCGTGATGGACTACGAGCGGCGCCACGGCTATCGCGGACCGGAAGGGTACGTGCAGTTGCCGGAGGCCGGCGACGACCGCGACCAGACGATCGACGACGCGCTGACCGATCACCCGGACAACGGCGAGATCATCGCCGGCGTGGTGACGGCCGCGAACGCGAAGCAGGTGGTCGCGCAACTGGTCGACGGCACGCAGGTGACGGTGTCGGGCGACGGCCTGCGCTTCGTCGCTGCCGCGCTGAGCCCGCGCGCGAACCAGCCGCTGCGCATCAGGCCGGGTTCGATCGTGCGCCTCGTCGCCGACGACAAGGGCAACTGGCAGATCACGCAGCTTCCGCAGGTCGAGGGCGCGCTGGTGTCGCTGACGCCGCAGGACGGCGCGATCCGTGCGCTGATCGGCGGCTTCGACTTCAACAAGAACAAGTTCAACCACGTGACGCAAGCGTGGCGCCAGCCGGGTTCGAGCTTCAAGCCGTTCATCTATTCGGCCGCGCTCAACAAGGGTCTCGCTCCGGCGACGATCATCAACGACGCGCCGCTGTACTTCCCGCCGAGCACGCCGGGCGGCGACGCGTGGGAGCCGAAGGACGACGACCAGCCTGACGGTCCGATGTCGATGCGCCTCGCGCTGCAGAAGTCGAAGAACCTCGTGTCGATCCGCATCCTGTCGTTCATCGGCACCAAGTATGCGCAGGACTTCGTCACGCAGCGCTTCGGCTTCGACGCCGACAAGACCCCACCATATCTGCCGATGGCACTCGGCGCGGGCCTCGTCACGCCGCTGCAGTCGGCGGGCGCGTACTCGGTGTTCGCGAACGGCGGCTACCGGATCAATCCGTATATGATCAACGAAGTGACCGACGCGCGTGGCGTGGCGATCTCGCGCGCGCAGCCGCTCGTCGCGGGGCACGACGCGCCGCGCACGCTCGAGCCGCGCAACGCGTACATCATGAACAGCCTGTTGCACTCGGTCGCGACCGCGGGTACGGGGGCGGGCACCAACGTGCTGAGGCGCTCGGACCTGCAGGGCAAAACCGGCACGACCAACGACGCGAAGGACGGCTGGTTCGCCGGCTATCAGCAGTCGCTGGTGGCGGTCGCGTGGATGGGCTACGACCAGCCGAAGAGTCTGGGCAGTCGCGAATTCGGCGCGCAGCTCGCGCTGCCGATCTGGGTCGAGTACATGCAGCGCGCGCTGCGCGGTGTGCCGCAGGCCGAGCCGCCGCAACCCGACGGCGTGACGGTGGTGGACGGTGAGCTGTTCTTCAGTGACAAGTTGCCGGGGCAAGGCTTCGTAGCGAGCATCGGTCTCGATACGAGCAATCCGATGGCGGGCGCGACCGATGCGGTGGGCGGTGTCGGGCCGGCGGGCATGACGCCGCCGGTGGTGCCGCCGCCGAGCGTGTCGACGACCGAGAAGAAGCAAATTATGGATCTGTTCGAGTCGAACAAGCCTTGATGTTTTTGACGGCGCGTACGCGGTCGGCTTCGGCGGGCCGCGCACGCTTTCACCCCTTCGGGTCGGATTCCTGACCTATCCTTCGTTCTTTGCGCGATGCGTGCGCGAATGCATCGTTGCCTGAATCCATCGCGCGCTCAAGCACTTGGGCGCGATCTCCAGGCCTTATCAACAGGTCTTTCAACACATTCTGTGGATAACGGCGTGGGCCGATATTTTCCGGTCGTGAGTCCGCTAGATGGCGTCGTTGCTTCGAAATTGCTGCGCCCAGTAACGCGCGGGACAAAGCGATTCGCCTCAAGCACTTAGACACTCCGCCCCAGGCTTATCAACAAGTCTGTCAACACAAACTGGGGATAACGTTGAGGGATCCCAGGCGCTGGCGCGGCGAAAAACTCCGTCACGCGCACATGCTGTGCGATTTCGCACCTCATCCGCAAATCTCCGCGCGCTCAATGCGTTAGCCCGTTTTTCAGACGGTTTTCAACAGGCTCATCAACACGAACTGGGGATAAGTGCGCGGCGTTCCATAGGGAATCCCAGGTTTAGTCGGATGCGGTCGGGTTCGGTGTACCGACGGACGCCGACGCGGACGCGGCAGTGGAAGCCGCCGCCGCCGGCGCGGACGACGTCCCGCCCTGATCGAGCGGCGGATTGCCCATCGCCTGCAACAGCGCAGCCGTATCAGTCAGCCGCGCGCTCGTATAGCGGATCTCGTCGAGCTGCGCGTTGCGCCATTGCTGCTCGCTCGAACGCGTCGCCGCGACGGGCAGCGAGCCGAGCCGATAGCGCGCCGACGTCTCGTTGAACACGCCCTGTGCCGAACGCGCGGCGATGTTCGCGGCATCGAGCGACTGCGCGTCGTGCTCGAGCGAGGCGAGCGTATCGGCGACGTTCTGGAACGCGGCCAGCACCGTCTGTTTGTACTGCGACACGCTGGCTTCGTACGCGTGTTGCGCCGCGCGACGCTGCGCGAGCAGCGCGCCGCCATGGAACAGCGGCTGCGACAGCGACGCGCCGATGCTCCAGATCGCCCCCGCACCGGACATCGCGACCGGCCAGCTAAACCCGCCTTGTCCCATCGATGCCGACAGCGACAGACTCGGGAACATCTGCGCGGTGGCGACGCCGACATCGGTCGCAGCGGCCTTCAGCGCGGCGTCGGCGGCCTCGATGTCCGGCCGCGTGCGCAGCAGCTCCGACGGCACCACGACCGGCACCTGCTCGGGCAAATGCAACTGCGCGAGATCGATGTCGTCCGGCGCGGCGTCAGGCGTGCGGCCGAGCAGCACCGCGAGCGCGTGACGCGTAGTGAGCCACTGTTGCTTCAGCGCCGGCAGACTCGCCGACACGCTCGCCGCGCTCTGCTGCGCGCTCAGCAGATCGGCATGCGAGACCGCGCCGAGCGCGAAGCGCCGTTCGGTATCGCGCGCCTGATCGTTGGCGAGGACCACGAGCCGCTCGGTCGTATCGATCTGCGCGTGCAGCGCGGCGCTCGTGATCGTCGCGGTCACGATGTTCGCCGCGAGCGCGCGCCGCGCCGCCTCGAGCTGGTAGACCTGCACGTTCACGCGCGCGGCGAGCGCCGCGTTCGCGAGGCGCGCGGAGCCGAACAGATCGAACGTATAGTGCGCCTGCAACTGGCCGACGAACACGTTATACAGAAACGTGTTCGGTCCGATCTCCGGGATCGCGAGCGCGCGATTGCGGGTGGCCTGGCCGCCGGCGTCGATGGTCGGCAGCAGCGAACTGCCGACCTGCGCGCGCAACTGCTCGCGCGCGGCGGCGAGACTGCGGTCGGTCGCGTCGAGCGTCGGACTATTGCGCAAGCCTTCGTCGACGAGCGCGTTCAGCGCCTCCGAGCGGTACAGCTTCCACCATTCGGGCACCGGCTGCGCACCGGTCACGAACTGCTGCGTGATGCCCTGCGCGGGCACGGTTTGCGTCGGCAGCGGCTCGGCACCGTAATGCGCGGGCTGCGGCATCGCGGGCGCGTCGCCGTTCGGTCCGAACGAGCACGCGCCGAGCAGGCAGGTGATGCTCGCGATGCCGGTGGCGAGCGTGGTGCGGGCCAGCGCGTCGAAGCGCGCCCGGCGGCGGGATAGGGCGGGAATAGTCATGCTCGTGCTCATGCTCAGTTACCCGTGTGCGTGGCGTCGGAACCGGACGGCGTCTGCGGCTCGCGCTCGTCGGCACGCACGCGGAACGACGCGGCGTACAACGCGGGCAGATAGAACAGCGTCAGGATCGTCGCGCTCGTGATGCCGCCCATCAGCGCGGTCGCCATCGGCCCGAAGAAGTTCGAGCGCAGCAGCGGGATCAGCGCGAGCACGGCCGCGGCGGCGGTCAGCGTGATCGGCCGGAACCGCCGCACGGTCGCGCCGACGATCGCATCGAAACGCTTGTGCCCCGACGCGATGTCCTGCTCGATCTGATCGACGAGAATCACCGAGTTGCGCATGATGATGCCGAACATCGCGATCACACCGAGCATCGCGACGAAGCCGAACGGCTGGCCGAACAGCAGCAACGTCAGCACCACGCCGATCAGGCCGAGCGGCGCGGTCAGCACGACCATCAACACGCGCGCGAAGCTTTGCAGCTGGATCATCAGCAGCGTGAGCACCGCGATCACCATGATCGGAATCTGCGCATTGATCGAGGTTTGACCCTTGGCGCTTTCCTCGACCGAGCCACCGATCTCGATCCGGTAGCCGACCGGCAGCGTCGCACGGATCGGCGCGAGCGCGCGGTCCACCGCGTGCGTCACGTCGATGCCTTGCGCGCCGGCCGACACGTCGGACTGCACGGTAATGGTCGGCTGGCGGTCGCGTTCCCAGATCACGCCGTATTCGAGGTCGTTGCGCAGATGTCCGAGGGTGCCGAGCGGCACCGGCCCGTTCGGCGTCGGCATCGCGAGCGCGATCAGCTGCGACGGGTCGACGCGTTCGGCGCGCGGCGCGCGCAGATCGACGCTGATCAGCTTGTCGCGCTCGCGATACTGCGTGACCGTGTAGCCGGACATCGTCAGCGCGAGGAAGCTGGAGATGTCTGCCGATGTCACGCCGAGCTCGCGCGCGCGTTTCTGGTCGATCTCGAAGCGCACCGAGCGCTCGGCGGGTTCGTCCCAGTCGAACTGCACGTTGCGCGTGCCGCGATTGGCGCGCATCGTCGCGGCGACGCGTTCGGCGATCGAGCGCACGGTCGCGATGTCGTCACCGCTCACGCGGAACTGCACCGGATAGCCGACCGGCGGCCCGTTCTCGAGGCGCGACAGGCGCGTGCGGATCGCCGGGAAGTTGTCGCGCAACTCCGGTTCGAGCCACTGCGCGAGCTTCTCGCGATCCTTGACCGACTTCGCGGTGATCACGAACTGCGCGAAGTTCGGCTGCTGCAATTGCTGATCGAGCGGCAGATAGAAGCGCGGCGCGCCGGTGCCGACGAAGCTGACCGAGTGATCGATTTCCGGCCGCCCCTTGAGAACCTGTTCGAGGCGCTGCGCCTGACGCAGCGTTGCATCGAACGACGCGCCTTCGGGCAGCCTTACATCGACCAGCAACTCCGGCCGGTCGGAACTCGGGAAGAACTGCTGCGGCACCAGCGAGAAGCCGGCCATCGCGAGCACGAACAGCAGCACAGTGATCGCGAGCACCACGAAGCGACGCTCGATGCACCAGCCGATCCAGCCGCGCAAGCGCGTGTAGAAGCGCGTGTCGTAGATGTCGTGTTCGTGATCGTCGGGCTCGTGCGCATGCCGCTTGCGCTCGGGCAGCATGTGATAGCCGAGCAGCGGAATCAGCACGACCGCCGCGAGCCACGACGCGATCAGCGCGATCGCCGACACTTCGAAGATCGAGCGCGTGTACTCGCCGGTGCTCGACTTCGCGAGCGCGATCGGCAGGAATCCGGACACGGTCACGAGCGTGCCGGTCAGCATCGGAAACGCGGTGCTGGTGTATGCGAAGGCTGCGGCGCGGGTGCGGTTCCAGCCTTGCTCGAGCTTCACCGACATCATTTCGACCGCGATGATCGCATCGTCGACGAGCAGGCCGAGCGCGAGCACGAGGGTGCCGAGCGATACCTTGTGCAGGCCGATATCGAACAGGTACATGCAAAGCGCGGTGACCGCGAGCACCACCGGAATCGAGATCACGACGACCATGCCGGTGCGCACGCCGAGCGATACGAGACTCACGATCAGCACGATCGCGACCGCTTCGGCGACCGCTTCGAGGAAGTCGTCGACCGAGCGCGCGACCGCATGCGGCATGCTCGATACTTCGACCAGATTCAATCCGACGGGCAGCGCGGCGCGCAGTTGGGTCATCTGCTGATCGAGTGCGCGGCCAAGGCGGATCACGTCGCCGCCCGGCTGCATCGTCACGCCGATGCCCAGCACCGGTTTGCCGCCGAAGCGCATCTGCGTGACGATCGGGTCGTCGTAGCCGCGCCTGATGGTCGCGATGTCGCCGAGACGGAAGGTGCGGTTGTTGATGCGGATCAGCGTGTCGGCTAGCGCGTTGACGTCGTTGAACTGGCCGCTCGGGCGCACGAACACGCGGTCGTCGGTGGTGGTCAGCGTGCCCGCGGGCGCGATCGTGTTCTGCGCGTTGATCGCCTGGCCGAGCTGTTGTGGCGAGATGCCCAGACGCGTCAACTGCGTGTTCGCGATCTCGATGTAGATGTGCTGATCGGGGTCGCCGAAATAGTCGACCTTGCCGACGCCCGGCACGCGCAGCAGCACCGTGCGCAGCTGGTCCGCGTAATCGTGCAGTTGCGCGGCGGAAAAGCCGTCGCCTTCGAGCGTGTAAATGTTGGTGTAGACGTCGCCGAATTCATCGTTGAAGAACGGGCCCTGGATGCCCGGCGGCAAGGTCGCCGTGATGTCGCCGACTTTCTTGCGCACCTGGTACCACGTCTCGGGTACCTGGCTCACTGGCGCCGAGTCCTTCATCGTGAAGAAGATCAGCGATTCGCCGGGGCGCGAGTAGCTGCGCACGAAATCGATGTACGGCGTCTCCTGCAGCTTGCGGCCGATGCGATCGGTCACCTGCTCCTGCACCTGGCGCGCGTTGGCGCCGGGCCAGAACGTGCGGATCACCATCACGCGGAACGTGAAGGGCGGGTCCTCCGACTGCGCGAGCCGCGTGTAGGCGAGGATGCCGAATGCGGTGGCGAGCGCGATCAGGAACACCACCAGCGCCTGATGACGCAACGCCCACGCGGAAAGATTGAAGCGGCCTTCTTCGTGCGCCGTGCTCATGAAGCGAAGTCCTCGGGATGCAGCGGCGCTATCGCGCGGACTTTCTCGCCGGCGCTCACGGTGTGCACCCCTTGCAGTACGACGCTTTCGCCATCTTTCAGGCCCTCGCTGACGACGAACGTGCGCTCGTAGTAGCGCGTGACAGTTACGCGACGCAGTTCGAGCGTGTTGTCCGCGGCGCGCACGACCCACACGGCCGGTTCGCGCCCCTCGTGAAACAGCGCGGTGACCGGCAGCGTGAACACGCCGTGCTGCGCGGCCGCCGCGGTGAGCGGCACGGCCGGCGTGACGTCGGCGGTCATGCCGAGACGCACGTCGGCGCCGGCGTCGAGCAGCGTCAGACGCGCGCGCCACGTGCGGCTTTGCGGATCGGCGGCCGGCGACAGCTCGCGCACGCGCGCGCTGAGCTTGCGGCCCGGCAGCGCGGCGAGCGTGACGCTCGCGTTCTGGCCGACCGCGAATGCGGCGAGCGCGCTTTCGGGCACGTCGCACAGCACGTCGACGTCGCCGCTCCACGCGAGGTTGTAGACGGCCTGACCCGCCGACACGTTTTGTCCCGTGTCCGCCTGTTCAGCCGTGATGACGCCCGCATGACCGGCGGTGAGCGTCGTGTATTGCAGCTGATTCTTCGCGAGCGCCGCCTGCTGCTGCGCCTGATCGCGCTGCGCGAGCGCGGACGCGTACGCGTTGGTGGTCTGTTCGAGCTGGGCCGGCGCGATCAGGTTTTCTTTGGCCTGCGCCTTGTCGCGCTCGAGCTGTTGCTGCGCATAGACGAGGTTGTGCTGTGCGGCGTCGAGCTGCGCCTGCGTGCTCGCGGCGTTTTTCTGCGCATCGGCCGGGTCGAGCAATGCGACGACTTCGCCGCTCTTCACCGTGTCGCCGAGCCGCACCCGCCGCTCGATGATCTTGCCTGCGACGCGAAACGACAGCGGCGTCGAATAGCGCGCCTGCACTTCGCCGGGCAGCGACGCCGCCTGCAGCGCGTGACCGTCCGCATGCACGGCGAGCGCGACCACCGGGCGCGGCGCGGGTGCCGCGGCTTCCTTCTTCGAGCAGGCCGCGAGCGCGAGCACGCCTGCCAGCGCGAGCGCGCAGGTTTGCCTGGAGAAACCGCGGTGATGGAATGGGGGAGACTGCTGGCGCATCGCTGACGATGCGGGAGAACCGGCACGCTTCACAATTACCCCAACTGGAGACAGCGAACGAACACGGCAAGCCGCGCGGCCCGCCAGCGAAAACCTGCACGCCGTTCATGCTAATGGCATACAAGTATGGCTTTGGATGACGGAATGAATTCTAATACACTCGTGTATCTGAATGTATAGATGGATTTGAATTCTTTTGGGTGCTAGGCTTGCGGCCATGAAACGTCAAAGACTGACACGAGAGCAGAGCAAGGACCAGACGCGGGGGCGGCTGCTCGATGCTGCGCAGGCAACTTTCATGAAGAAGGGCTTCGTCGCGGCGAGTGTCGAGGACATCGCGGCGGCGGCCGGCTATACGCGCGGTGCGTTCTATTCGAACTTCCGCAGCAAGACCGAGCTGTTTCTGGAGCTGTTGCGGCGTGATCACGAAGCGATGCAGACGGGCCTGCATGCGATCTTCGAAAACGCGGCTTCGCGCGAGGAGATGGAGGAGCGCGTGCTGCGCTACTACAGTTCGCTGCATCGCGAGAACAAGTGTTTTCTGCTGTGGGTCGAGGCGAAGCTGCTGGCGGTGCGCGACGGCCGTTTCCGGCTGCGCTTCAACGCGTTCATGCACGAGAAGATCGAACAGTTGAGCGCCTATGTGCGCGAGTTCTCGGCACGCGTGGGCACGCCGATGTCGATGCCGCCCGAGCAACTCGCGATCGGACTGATGGGGCTGTGCGACGGCGTGCAGTTCTTCTACACGGTCGATCCGCAGAATGTGCCGACGGAGATGGCCGAAATGGTGCTGGCGGGGTTTTTCTCGCGCGTGGTGTTCGGGCGCGATGCGTGACAGTGGGCGTTCAGCCCGATGCGCGGATGCAAGAACGCGCGACCCGGACGGATCGCGCGTCAGATACGGCTAAAACCTTAAAAATCAGTCGGCCGGCAGTTGCGCGCACGCTTCGGCGGCGGGCGCCGTGCACGCGAACGCGTATTGGCCGCTGGCGTCGAGGATCTTTGCCCCTGCGTGCAGGGCCACCTTGATATCCGGGCAACGCTCGTAAGCGATATATGCCGAGCTGGCGGCGGCCGACCAGCAAACCAGCGAAAACGCGATTTTTTCCAGCAGATGAAAACGATGTGGCATGGCGATGTGGCGGTAATTTCTTTCGGCCGCCATTTTACCAAGAGACTAGGGTTTATACCTAGCCAAAATCCACAATAGACGGCGCAATAGTGGCGAGATCGATACGCCACCTCGAATCTGACCGGAATGTCATGTCCGGGTCAGGGTTGGGACATGTCCGATAGCTAGAATCGGTTGGGTTGGGCAGGCCCACACCCATGCGGCGCGGGGCCACACAGGCGGCAACAGTTGCGCCGGCCCGGCTTTACCGAGGCAGGAGTCGTCCCATGAATCAACTGCAGTCGATGCGCGTGTTCGTCAAGGTGGCGGACCTCGGCAGTTTCGTTGGCGCGGCGGGCGCGCTGGATCTATCCACCGCGGTCGTCACGCGGCACGTCGCGGATCTCGAAGCGCGGCTCGGCACCCGATTGCTGAACCGCACGACCCGCCGTCTGTCGCTGACCGAATCCGGCGCGACCTATCTGGAGCGTGTACGTCACATCCTCGCCGATCTCGAAGGCGTCGAGCAGATGGTGGTGGCGCGCAATCACGAGCCGGTCGGCACGCTGCGCATCGTCGCGCCGGTCGTGTTCGGGCTGCATAGTCTCGCGCCGGTCGTGCAGTCGTACGCGGCGCGCTATCCGGACGTGGTGCCCGACGTCACGCTCGCCGACCGCCACGTCGATCTCGTCGAAGAGGGCTTCGACGTCGGTATCCTGGTTGCGCGGCAGATGCGCAGCGCGAGCATCGTCACGCGGCGGCTCACGACCGGCTACATGACGGTGTGCGCGACGCCCGAGTACCTGGCGCAGCACGGCACGCCGAAACGCCCCGAGGATCTGCTCAGGCATTCGTGCCTGAGCCGGCCGGCCGAGCAGGGCGGCGGCGAGGAGCGCGTGTTCAGCGGGCCGGACGGCGAAGTGCGGGTGCGGCCGACCAACGCGATCGCGGCGAACAACGCCGAGATGCTGCGCCAGTTCGCGCTGCTGGGCATGGGCGTGGCGATTCTGCCGAGCTACCTGATCGGGCGGGACCTGGCGGCTGGGCGGCTCGTGCGTCTGCTCGACGAGTACAGCCTGCCGCCCATCGAAATCACGATTGCGTATCCGAGCCGGCTGCATCTGCCGGCGAAGGTCCGGACGTTCATCGATCATCTGGTCGAGCATTTCCAGCCGGAAAGCGCACAGGCGCGAGGTTCGCGTAGTGCGGCGCTGGTGCGGGCGGTAGCGGCGGTGAGCGGGTCCGACGATCAGGCCGCGCGCGAGATGTCCGAAGACGGGCTCGAAAGCACCCGCACGACACGCCGTGTGATACGGGTGCCGCGCACGCGGATCGCGGCGTCGTCGCAGTTCGGAAGGTGAGGTGACGCGTGTCTGAATCCGGCTTCAGATGCCTAGGCCCGGACCGTAATTGCCGCCGATCAGGCGCGTGACCGACTCGATATCGACGTAATCCTGCTCCGGCATGCTATCGAGCATCGCCAGCACCTCGTTGCTCGCGCCGGCTTCGCGCGCCGCGTCGACGAGCGCATCCTTGTTGGTCGGAAATTGGACTTCGCTGAGAAGGTCGGCGATCTGCAGATCGATCGATTCGCCGGGGATGTCCGAGGCCGTCATGCGCATGCTCCTGTCGAGCTCGAGTTGGTCACGTCGTTATTGCCGCCGCGAAAAGCCAGTGCCTCGCCGCGATGAGTTTCTCGCAGTGTGTCGCAATCCCGCGCGCATCGCCACCCCATCTTCATGACAGCCGGCGCAAGCCGGGCCGGCGCGCCGTCGCGGCCGCGCGATCGCCCGCCGGTGCGGCCGCCCTCACGTGGTCAAATGCTCGTGCTGCCCGGTCAGGCTGCGTTCCAGATGTCGGGACTTTGGCAGCGCAATATGCTCCCAGTGCTGCGGACGGTTCGCGTCCGCGCTCGCCACGTCCGGGGCAGGAGGCGCGACCGGGGCGGCGTCCACGCGTTGCGCAAGCGTAATGGAATCCTTGCTGTCCGGCGCGGTATGAACCGGCGCGGCGAAACACGAGGCTGACAGCGTCACCATGATTAACAGTGTCGAGGTTTTCATCGCCCGACCTCCTAAAGCTCATGCGGCGCTGACAATCGAGCAAACCCTGTGCCGTCCCGCGTCGAAAGGACGGTGCAAGCCAAGGACGGCGTGGCGCTGCGCGGCCCGAACTCCTTACCATCTTAGATGGCAATTACTGCAAAGCGCGCACATTTGCGACAAAACCGTTTTGTAGATTCCATCATCGCACGAACCGGCGCGCGCGTCCGCCATGCGTTAGCGCAGCACGTCGAAGCGCGTCCACGGCCACGACGGCCGGTCGCGCATATAGCCGTTCAGCCAGTTCCACTGCGGATGCCGCTTCATGAACGCCTGCGCGTCGAACGGCCGGCCGCACGGATGGCCCCAGCGCGCGCAGAACGCCATCTCGCGCGCCATTTCGCTATCGACCACCTTGCCGTCGTTCGCGCCCCACGGATTGAACGGGCCGTGATCGGTGCCGCCGAAGCGCGCGTCGTCGAGCTCCAGATGCCCGCAGATCGTGCGCGAGCACGGGTTGTCGTTGCGATGGAGATAGACGTCGTGATGATCGGCGATCATCTGCTTCGCGAGTTCGACGTCGATGCTGCCGCGATGCATTTCCTCGAGCTGCATGAAACGCAGACGCCGCGCGCCGTTCTTGCGCACGTCGGTATAGTCCTCGCCTTCGCCGATGCATTCCTGGTTGCGGATCTTCAGATCCGTCGCGGTGTTGTAGCCGCTGTAGAAACCGTCTTTGGTGGTCTCGAAGCCCGAATAGTGCAGGCCGAGTTCGTAACGGGCGATCTCGCCGGTCTTCGTGTCGCCGAGCAGCCAGCTGTTCGCGTAGCCGCCGTTGTTCGCGAGCGAGAACATGTCGCACCATTCCTTGATGCTGTTCGCATATTGGGACGCGCGCCGCGAGCGATAGAACTCGGGCGCGCCGGCCGGGTTGTAGCCCGCGAAGTTCGAGATCGTCGTTTCGGTGATCATCAGCCCGGCCGCCGTGACCCAGAAATCGGTCAGGCTCGAGATGCAGCCCGGCAGGCCCTGCATCAGGATGCGGTTGCCGCGGTCGGGCACGATGTCGAACACGACGTTGAACGCGTCGCCGGCCGCGTAGCGGTCCCATGAGTTGTGCGCCATCACGATGCGGCCGTCGCGCGTCGCGTTGCCGGTCGCGATGAACGCGCTGCAGTGGTGACCACGCCGGCCGCGCCACAGTTTCGCGCCCAGATGCGGCTGAGCCTGCGCCGCATGCGTCGGCCACCAGCTTTGCAGCAGATCCATGTAGCCGTTCCACGCGAGCACTTCGGCGAACGGCAGCTTTGCGCCGTCGGCGATGCCATGAATTTCGTCGGCGAATTCGGTGTCGAGCTTGCTCGCGAACTGGCTCGTCGCGGCGTTGACGAAGGTGTCGAACTCTTCGCCGGTGTCCCACCTGGCGAGGTAGCGTGCGGTGCGGATCGCGTTTCTGATTTCGTCGGCGAGCAACTGGCCGTGCTGCTCGCCGCGATCGTACGGCTCGCCTTCGATATGCACGAAAATCCAGCCGGCCTGATCGCGGCGTACGGCCTCGGGGGACGGTTCGCTCATCTGCGGCTCCGACTACACGGCGTATAAGGCGGGCGCTGCCTCTGCGCCCATGCTGGGCTCACGCGTGCCGGCCGCATAAAGGGCCGGCGGTCTGTTCATTGTAGAGAATCCGCGGCGCTTTGCATCGCACGCCGCGAAGCTTGCGCGAAGGCCCTAGCGCGACGGATTCATGCGGAAGTACGCGTCGAGCAGCGAGGTCTTGTAGACGACCCCGGCGAGCTTGGGATGCGCGGTGCTTTCGATCACCGGCAGCCGCTCGCCCTGAAACGCCATGAAGTGCTGTAACGCGACAGCGAGCGACATGTCCGGCGTCAGCACGTCGAAATGCGGTTGCAGATAATCGGCGGCGGTTTTCATCGACGTGTCGGTCCGCTCGAGCAGATCGGACGTGATGTCCTTCAGCGCGACCACGCCGAGAAATGCGCCCGAGTCGTTCGCGACGTACAGATACTTGACCGGATATTCGAGGAACACGCGCGTCATGTCGTGCACGGTCGCGTTCGGCGGCACGACGGTCTGCGCGGGGCGGATCAGCTCGCGCATCTGCGTCGCTCGCAGCCGCGTGCGTTCCTGCTCCTCGCGATTGCGGCGCAGCGTGATCTCGTACATCGAGGTCTTGCCGATCGCACGCGCGATGAAGTACGCGACCACGCACGACACCATCAGCGGCAGCACGACCTGATAGCTCAAGGTCATCTCGAAGATCATCAGGATCGCCATCAGCGGCGCCTGGGTCGCGCCCGCGAGGAACGCGCCCATGCCGACCATCGCATACGCATAAGCGGCCGACGTCGCATGCGGCCACAACGCGTGCATGCCCTGACCGAACAGCGAGCCGACCGCCGCGCCGACGAACAGCGTCGGCGTGAACACGCCGCCGACCGCGCCCGAGCCGGCCGTCGCCGCGGTCGCCGCAAGCTTGCAGACGAGCACGAGCACGAGCGCGGTCCACGTCCACGGCGAATGCAGGATCGAGTTCACGACGCTATAGCCGTTGCCCCACACCTCGGGCTCCGCGACCGAAATGATGCCGACCACGAGACCGCCGATTGCGAGCCGCACCGGCAGCGCCACCGGCAGCTTGCGAAAGGTCCGCTTCGAGGCATCGAGCAATCGCAGGAACTGTGGCGCGGCCGCGCCGCACAGCGCGCCGAGCGCGACGAACAGCAGCACCTCGGGACCGGTCACGGTCGGAAACTCCGGCATCTCGTAAGGCGGCTTGTAGCCGGCGAATTCGCGCATCGTGATGTTAGCGACGACCGCCGCGACCACCACCGGCCCGAAGCTCTCCATCGCGATCGAGCCGAGCACGATCTCGGTGACGAAAAACGCGCCCGCGATCGGCGCGCTGTACGCGGACGTGATGCCGGCCGCCGCGCCGCATGCGACCAGCAGGCGCAGCCGCGGCGGATCGAAGTGGACCCAGCGGCCGATCAGCGACGAGGCGAGCGCCGCGAGCTGCACCATCGGACCTTCACGGCCGATCGAGCCGCCGCTCGCGATCGTAAACAGCGACGACACGCTGCGCCACAGGCTCAGGCGCACCGGCACGGCGCCGTCGCCGATCGCGACCGCTTCCATGTAGTCGGAGTGCGGGTGCCTGTCGGCGTGACGCTGCGCGATCAGCAAAAACACGCCGGCGACCAGACCGCCCGCGGCCGGCACCCAGATGCGCACGGTCCACGGCAGGCTGCGCGCCGTTTCGACGAAGCTGCCGGAGTGGCCGGTGATCGCCAGTTGCAGCAGTTCGATGCCTTTACGAAACGCAACGGTCGCGAACGCGCCGACAATGCCGACCACGACCGACCAGACCAGCATCGTGTGGGCATCGGAGAGGCGGAAAAGGCGTTGGGCGCGGGTGCGCAGCTTCAGCAGGAATGAAAGCACGTCGACGGTACGGGGCGTGATGGGGGGGTGAAAAACGCGCGCCATAACAGCAGCGCGCCCCCCTCGAATGGCGGGCGCGCGGCGGCGAGCAGGCGGGGGCGGGCGGCGCGGTTCAAGTCGCCGCCTTGTCGAGTTCCGGATAGTGCCGGAAGACGCAGCTTTCGTTATGGGCGATGCGCCGGTCCGAGTTCAGGTACGCGGCGATGTTCGGTCTGGCGATCACCCTGTCGTGCAGCGCGGCGAGCCGCGGATAGTGCTCGCCGAAGCGCTTCAGCGCGCGCGGAAACGCATACAGCAGACCATCGATCAGCTGGAACATCGACAGGTCCACATAGGTCAGCGCGTCGCCGACCATGAAGCTGTCGCCGGCTGGATTCTGCGCGAGCACGCGCTCGAAGTACGACATGAACTTCGGAATCCGATGGTCGATGAAATCGTGCGCGCGCACCTTCGCCGCGTCTTTCTGCTCCTCGTAGTAGAGGCCGCTCGCGAGCGGATGGTGGGTGTCGTGCGCTTCGGTGACGACGTCGGCGATCGTCAGTTGCAGGCCGTTCGCGACGTAGCGCAGGCTCTCCACCCTGGGCGCGAGATTGAGCCGCGGGCCGAGATAGAACAGGATGTTGGCGGTCTGCGGGATCACCAGATCACCGTCTTTCAGAAACGGTGGCGCGAATGGCGGATACGGCTCGTCCGGGCTGTCCATCACGGCCATCATCGCCTCGGTGCCGAGGCCCTTCGAAGGCTTGCCGCGCGCGACTTCGACGTAGTCGACGCCGGCTTCCTCCAGCGCGAGCCGCACGAATTCGCCGCGGCCTTGCAGGCCATCCCAGTAGTACAGTTCCAGGCTCATCGATCGATCCTCATTCCGGTCGCCGGGACGCGTCGCGGGAAGGCGGTTTCACCGCTGCCATCGGACCATGCGTACAGGCGGGTTGTGGAAGCAAAGTTCGCAGCAACGAGTATGCCGTGTGAGCGGGCCGGATGGGGCGCCAGAAAGCCCAAAACCCCGCGCGCGGCGGGGTGTCGGGGAAGGCGGCGAAGCCGGCGGCGGCTTAGCGCAACAGGTGCTGGACGGCCCATGTGATGCCCAGTCCGCCGGCGATCAGCCACACATACAGGATCAGGCCGGTGGTCAGCGCGCGAGGACCCGCTTCGCGAATCTGCGAGATCCGCGTTTCCATGCCGAGTGCGGTCATCGCCATCGTCAGCGCGAAGGTGTCGAGCAGGTTCAGCGACGAGGTGGCGCTTTGCGGCAGCACATGCAGCGAGTTGATCGCGACGCAGGCAAGAAAGCCGAGTGCGAACCAGGGGATCGCAAGCTTGCGCGGGGCGGCGCCGTCCGTGCTGCCATCGTTCGCGCCGCGCGCCGCGCGGTTCACCCACAGGCCGACCACCAGCAATACCGGCACGAGCAGCATCACGCGGGTCATCTTGACGATCGTCGCGATATGCGTCGCTTCCGGGCTCACGTTGCTCGCCGCGCCGACCACCTGCGCGACCTCGTGGATCGTGCCGCCGAAGAACAGCCCGGCGCCGACCGTATCGAGATGCAGCCAGCCTGCGTTGAACAGCACCGGGTACAGGAACATCGACAGCGTGCCGAACAGCACGACGGTGCCGACCGCCATCGCGCTCTTGTGCGGCTTCGATTGCAGCGTCGATTCGAACGCGAGCACCGCGGCCGCGCCGCAGATCGCGCTGCCGGCCGCCGTCAGCAGAGCGGTGTCGCGATCGAGCTTCATGATCTTGATACCGGCCCAGGTACCGATCAGGAGCGTGCTGACGACGATCAGCACCGATTCCGCGAGACCCGGCAGACCGACCTGGGCGATTTCCTGCAGGCTCACGCGCAAGCCGAAAAACGCGACCGCAATGCGCAGCAGCTTGCGCGCCGAGAAGTTGACGCCCGCCGCCCAGCTGACCGGCATGCTGTCGCGCAGCGCGTTGCCATAGATCGCACCGGCGACGATGCCGACGATCAGCGGACTCAGGCCAAGACCGGCAACCGCCGGAATCGCGGCGATGCGCGTGACGGCGGCGGCGAACAACGCGACGAACAGCACGCCATTGAGCTGGCCGCGGGTGGACAGCGCGGGCGAGGCGGCAGTGAGCGGGACGGTGGATGTGGACATGATTGGGTGCCTGACTCGTAGCGAACTTGCACGGAACTGCATGAGCAGCAATGGGGCTAATCCTAAATTAGGTATATCAATATGAAAAATCGTGATTTAGAATGTGAAGTATCGGCCTCACGGATATTTCATCGAGATGACCCCGGATCAACTTATAACGTTCGCTGCCGTCGCTGAGCATCGCAATATCAGCCGGGCGGCGGTGGCGCTGCATCTGTCGCAACCGGCGGTGTCCGGACAGCTACGGCAATTGCAGGACGAGTTCGGCGAGCCGCTGTATCAGCGCGACGGCCGCGGCGTGCGGCTGACGCCGGCCGGCGAGCAGCTCGCCAGCTATGCGGCGCGGCTGCGCGATACCTGGCGGCAGGCGCATGCGTATCGCGACGCGCTGCGCGGTCTGGAGCAGGGCACGTTGCGGATCGGCGCGAGCACGACGCCGGCGAGCTACCTGCTGCCGTACCTGATCGCCGAATTCCATCGCCGCTATCCGGACGTGACCGTGCACACCGCCAACGGCAACACGACCGAGATCGTCGGCGCGCTCGGCTCGGTCGACATCGCGATGATCGAGGGTCCCGCCGGCGCCGATCTGCCGCCGGACACGGTCGTCCATGCGTGGCGCGAGGACGAGATCGTTGCGATCATGCCGCGCTCGCATCCGCTCGCGCAGGCGGACAACGGCGGGCGCATCGAGCTGGCCGCGTTCGGCGCGTATCCGCTGGTGCTGCGCGAGGAAGGCTCCGGTGTGCGGCAGACGGTCGAGCGAGAGTTCGCGCGCGCGGGCGTGCCGATGCGCGTAGCGCTCGAGATCGCGGGGGTCGAAGGCGTGAAGGAGGCGGTGCGGGCCGGCATGGGCGTCGGCTTTGTGTCGGCGATGTCGATGCGGCACGAGAACGGTGCGCTGCGCCTGATGTCGCTAAGCCCGCAGCCGCTGACGCGGCGGCTGTCGATTCTGGTGCCGCATGCGAGCGCGCCGTCGCGGGTGGTCGAACAGTTTCTGGCGATGTGTATCGCGGACGAGGGCTGACCGCAGCGCTGGCAGCATGCGGCCGCCGCGCCTGGGGATTTCCTCTATGGTGCGGGAGGGCTGCCCCGCGCACTATTCGCAAATCGCAGCGCCTCGGCGCTTTTTTTTGAAGTTTGGTTGGAACCGGTTCCAAAACCGGTTTCGCGTCAGAATTGAGTGAGTTGGACATGGCTGATG
>NZ_JBFPKG010000057.1:0-48455 GCF_040948665.1 Paraburkholderia sp. BR14320 | reverse complement strand
GCCAGATCGTCAACAGGTTTTTATCACTCGCTTAACCTGCCCACGCCGCTAAAGCCCTCGCCATAAAGGCTTCCCGCTTCCCCGCGCTCCGGTGTCCGGAGCACGAAAGAGCGGAATTCTAGTCGCCACGGCCAGAACTTGCAAGTGAAATCTAGGGTTTTCCTTAAGGGGTCTTTCCCACACGGCCCGGATCGTCTATCGCCGGCGTTTTTACTTCTGGCGCCGCCGTCTGCGCGGCGGATGCCCCGATCGTCCAATCATGCAGCACGGTATGAGCGACCGCCAACAACGTTGGGCCGATGAAAACGCCAAGGAAACCAAACGCAAACGCGCCGCCGAGGATGCCAAGCATGACCAGAATCAGGGGCATATCGCTGTTCTTGCCAATCAGGATCGGCTTGATGACGTTGTCGGCCATGCCGACTACCAGCAGACCCCATATAACCAGAAAAATCGCCCATCCAGTCGACCCACCCTGATAGAGCCAGATCGCTGCCGGCAACCAGACAACGACTGGACCGCCCGGTATCACCGACAGAAAGAACGTCACGAGCCCGAGCAACGCCGGCGCCGGCACGCCCGCCATCCAGAAACCGAATCCCGCGAGAACCCCCTGCACCAGGGCCGTACCAAGAATTCCGTAGACCACACCCTTCACGGTGCTGCCCGCCAGCGCCAGCAGATACTCGGCACGCTCGCCGGCGACTCGACGCATGCCAGCGTTCAGCCACGCGGCCGCACCCTCGCCCCCGGTATAAAAGAAGAACGCAAGCACGATGCTCAACGCGAGGAGCCCCAGCCCATGCGTCACCGCCAGCGCCGCCGCGAGAATCCACTTGCCAGCCGGCGCGGCGAGCGTGCGCAACTGCGCAATCAGCTCAGAATTGCTACTGGTCAAGCGCTCCCAAAAAGCTTCGATGCTCGAACCAACCAGCGGAATCCGCTGCACCCACGGCGGCAGATCGGGCAACCCCGACTCGAACAGTCTTTGCACCAGCGCGACGATCTCGTGAACATGGGTACCGAACGCGAAACCCGCATAGACGAACGGCCCGAGCACCACGACCAGGATGATCAGCACGATCAAGGTCGCGGCCAGCTTGCGCCGGCCCCCAACCACGCCAGTGAGTCGCCGGTAGAGTCCCCAGGAGCTGTAGCTGAGGATGGCGCCCCACAGCAGCGCGGTCGTAAATGGCGCCAGCACCAGCAACGACCCACCTACGAGCACAATTAACGCGAATACCGCGGCTAGTCGCTCGATTAGTTGGTCCGATTTCACGATGGATCTCCTATTGCACCAGACGTGGCGATGAAATGGCACACGCCCGTCAGGCGCCCGCTAAACGCCGTAAGTATAGAAGCGAGTCGGGTATCCGGGGTGTTGAATCCCATCCGGCCAGAGCGTTATCAGTCGCGTGCGTCGTGCCAGTGGCGAACGCATTTGTTGAGACGAAAGAACTCGAATCTGCCTCAAGATTGCCGACCAAGCCATATAGCTGCCTGGAAAAGACTAGAATATAAGGTTCCGTGCCCCCAATTTTTCTGGATTTATGCGCTCGCGAATCGCCAAACGTCTCCCTCCCGACGCCGACAAGCTCGTCGGTCTCTCGCTCGCGCTTTTCGCGTCGGGCAGCCGTACCGAAGATCGCTTCTGGGAAGCGAAGCTCGACGCGCTGCTGGCCAAAATTGTGCGCAACGCCAACCAGACTACGCTGGACGCCGCGCTCGACCATCTGCAGCAAAACCATCCGGATGCCTACGGCGCGCTCGCCGACATGGCGGAAACACATAGCGAATCGTTCGTCATCGAACACGAAGGCGTGCCGTACGAAGCGCTGCTGATCGCGGCTCCCGTACTCGCCTGGACCCGCTACGTGATCCCGTCCGGCCCGCTCAAGTCGGACGCCGCCGACGCCCTGCGCGCACATCTGCAAGCGCACGTGCTCGCCGCCAACACGCGCGTGGCAATGGCTCCGTTCCTGTACAGCATCGACCAGTTGCCGCGCCATCACGTCGAAACGTGGCGCATCGCTCAGCAACTTGCGCAGGCCGCGGTCAGCGGCGGCAACGCGAAGCTCAATTTCGGAGAACTGCCGGAGACCTCGCCGATTCTGGCGGACCCGCGCTTTCTGCTTGCCGTAGTCGCCGCGCCCGTCGGCGAAGCGACGTTCCGCTGGCAGGAAGAAGAGCACGGCACGCGGATCGAACGCGGCCAATGTCTCGAGCAATGGGCCACGCAAGGCGGCGCGAACCTGTCGGTCGTGCTGCCGGGCTGCGAATTCGAATGTCTGCTGCCGGATGCTTACTACTCGGCCTGCCGCGACGCCGACGAAAGTGTGCGTCCTCACACCGTGCGTACCGCCGTGCGTTATCTTTTCGACACGATTGGCGCGGCGCCGCAGGATCTGCGCGCGGTGGTCGCCGGCTTCGGTGAACGGCGCATCGACGAGTACCGCGTCGGCTTCACCCGCAAGGGCAGCAACGAGGTGATTTATGGTGTCGTGTGGCCGCTCTACGGCCGCGAAAACGGCGAGGCCGGCATCGACGAGGAGCCGGAAGAAGTCACCGGCTCGGACGAGCCGCTCGAAGAAATCGTCGCGCTGCTGAAGGAAACCGGCATCACGGATGTGCGCCGCCACGCAGGCCGCTTCGAGCCGGAATACTGCGACGACTGCGGCGTGCCGCTGTATGCGGACCCGCTCGGCGAAATCGTCCACGCGGAAATGCCCGAGGATGCCGAGCCCGCGCAACCGCATTTCCACTAACCCCGACGTCGACATCCACGCCTTATCGCAAAAAGCCCCGTATAGACGGGGCTTTTTTCGTTGAATGTCCGCTTTTCTTATGCCTTTTGGACAGCCGTCAAAACGGAGGGAATTTGTCATCATAGGCACGGTGACGCATCGCCGTGATCGAGTCAGCTTAACGAGTCCCACAGATGCGTCGCGCCATTTCGCCCGACACATCTGGAGACATGCATGCGCTTCGCGATTCTCAATTCAAATGCAGAACGACGTGATGGACTCAAAGCCTTGCTGCGGCAGATCGACCGGCTGGCACGCTTCACCGAGGCCGACGAATGGCGTCTGCTCGAACGTCCGTTCAAGCGTTATCGGCCCGATCTCGTCGTGATCGACTGGGAGGACTGGATGTCGGTTGCACAAGTTCGCGCGCTGCTCAGCCACTTTCCCGACCTGCGCATCAGCGTGCTCACCGACGGGACCTTGCCAGCGCTCGTGCGTGCGCTAATGGACGAGGGTGTGCTCGGCGTCGTTCCACGCGACACCGATCCCTGCCTGATCGTGCGCGCATTGGAAATGGTGCTGCTCGGCGGTCACTACGTGCCGCCCGGCGCGCTGGCGATCGATCCGCCGCTGCCGACCGACACCACGATCCGTACGTTCGATGAAGAAAGTCCGCCGCCCCGCCGCAACAAACTCTCGAGCGGGCTGTCGCCGCGGCAAGAGCAGATCATGCGCTGCGTGCACATGGGCAGCACCAACAAGATGATCGCACGCACGCTCGGCATTAGCGAAGGCACGGTCAAGATCCACCTGACGAGCATATTCCAGCAACTCGGGGCGCCCAATCGCGCCGCCGCGGTCGCGCTTTACAACGGCTGGCTCACGAATCATTTGCAAGTGCTGCGCAACAACGGCGAGCACAGCGCGCGGCCGGTCATACGCGGGCAGCCCGGCCCGGTTCCGCTCCGGCGACGGCAACGCGCGCGTTTCCAGTATCCGTTGCCCGGCAGCGACGCCAGCGCCGCGCTGCCGATGGCCGCGGAGCCCGCCACGTCGTACAGTGAAACGCCACACGGCTGGCCCGCGCGCAAGTCGGTCAGGCCGGACTCCGCATGACGCGGGTCGCGCCGCGCAAATGGGTTAGAACATCCGCATGCCCGCAGCGGCATGCGCGCAGCGTCGAGGGTGAGCTGGCATGGAATCCGCTCACACCTTTTGTCGTCCAACGAGTAATATGAGACACATGGGTTTCCTCTACACACCGCTTCCGTTCTGGGTCGCTGTCGGTGGCTGGACTGCCACCGCGATGGTGATCGCGCTCGCGCTGTGGAAAAATCCTTTCAAAAGACTTCAGGACGGCACGCTCCAGCATGTCTGGCTCGCGATAATCGTCGCGGTGTCTGTGCTGTGGGCGAGCAACGCCTGGCTGGACGACGGCACCGTGATGCACCTGCTCGGCGCCACACTCGTCGTCACGCTATTCGACTGGGGGCTCGCCCTGATCGCGATGGCACTGGTCACGGGCCTCGCCGCCGTCGTCTTCGATGCACCGTGGCAAGGCATTGCGCTGACGTTCCTCGTGTACGGCGCCCTGCCCGTCGCCGTCTCCACCTTGCTCCAGCGCCTCTGCACCGCGTGGCTGCCGCGCAACCTTTTCATGTTCATCTTCGGCCAGGGCTTCGTTTCGCCCGCCATCGCCGTGTCCTTCACCGCCGCGGCTGCGCTCGGCATCCATATCGCAGTGTCCGGCGGCTCGATGACCGTGGTGCCAGTCGGCTACGCGCTCAGCGTGCTGCTGCTCGCCACCGGCGAAGCATGGTTCACCGGCATGGCGACCGCGCTGATCGCGGTCTACCGTCCGGCGTGGGTTACCACCTACGACGTCCGGCGCTATCGTCTGGGCGGCCCGCGCACCTGAGAATGCGCGCTTTGGCGTCGCGTGCGGCGGATCTGTGATAATCAGCGCCTCTTCGCTGGAGACTTTCCGGGCGCGCCCATCAGGACAAGACAGAATATTTGCTGCAACATTGAACTCAACCCTTGCGCGGGGCATCTTATTTGCCTCATCTCCCATTTGCGTCTAAAGAACTAGATGGATCGCACCAATGTACCGAGCCGGTTGCTGCGGGTGATCGGCCGGGTGGCAGCCTGCGCAGCGAGTCTCTCGCTCATCTGCGCGGCTCCCGCATTCGCTGATCAGCTCGAACAGCACAACGACCTCGTCAAAAGATTTATCACCGAAATGCACGCGGATCCGCTCGTCGCGGACTGCGCCGCCCACGGCGACTTCGTCGCCAGCACATCGACCGCGTTCGACCACGTCGAATTTCCGTCCAGTTCGTTCGACAGCGCGCACTCCTCCGTCACGCCGTGGAACGACTCGTTCGACGAAGGCAAGCAGCGCGTCAAGGTGGACAGCATCGTCACCGTCGAAGGCGTCGGTGTGCGCCAGAACAACTCGGGCGAGCCCGCCGATCTGAAATTCCGCTGCGGCTACGTGGGATCGCAAATGCTCGCGTTCAGCTGGAACGACCCGGTACCGCCGAACCGCGCGCGCAGCGAGGGATCGGGCAAGCACAAAAGCGGCAAAGGCAAGCACGCGGTCGGCGGCAAGACGCCGAAGAAGTCGTCGAAGTCAGGCTCGGGCCAATCGTCGCGCACGACGTAGAGCAAATCGGCAAACAAGAACTCGAAGAAGAAGAGCTAACTGCATCTGGCGCTGATCGAGCCGCGCCACCGTCCGATCAGTCGCCCCAATAAAAAACGAGGCACGCACTTTTCCCGTGCGTGCCTCGTTTTTTGTGTCCAGCCGTCCGCTGCTTCAGGCGAACGTCTCCACATGACGCAGAATCGCCTGCAACATTGCGGCGCCAAGCGACGCGCTGCGCTCTCCGTTCCAGCCCACGCGCTCGTCGGGCAGATTCGCGTTGTCCTTGAACGGCATTTCCAACGTCAACGACAGACAGCCGAATTCATTGCCAATGTACTTCGACGCAAGCTTCAACGCATCCTCTCGATACTTGCTCGCCGCATAGCCATACTTGTCCTGAAAATCCGGACTCGCGTGCTTGAACGCCTCGATGAACGCCTTCTGCTCGCGCCCCTGCCGCTCGGTAAAGCCCGGCAGCATTTCGGAGCCCGCGACGAACACATACGGCAAAGCTTCGTCGCCGTGAATATCGAAGAACAGGTCGCAGCCTGCCGCGTGGATCGCGTCGCGCACCACCAGCACCTCGGGACTGCGCGCGGCGTCCGGCTCCATCCATTCGCGATTCAGGTTCGCGCCGGCCGCGTTGGTGCGCAGATTGCCGCGCACGCTGCCGTCCGGATTCATGTTCGGCACGATGTGGAACACCGCGTGATCGTACAGCTTGCGCGCGACCGGGTCGCCCGCCCAGTCTCCCCAGCCCACCAGCCGCTTCACCAACCCCTCGATGAACCACTCGGCCATCGTCTCGCCCGGATGCTGGCGCGCGATCAGCCAGATGTTCTTTTTGGGCGCGGCGTTGGCGGCATCGTCCGCGGGCGGCGTGCCGAGCGTGAGCAGCGAAATCGGCCGCCCTTCGACCGTCTTGCCGAGCTCGGTCAGCGACGCGTGCGGCATCTGCTGCACGGCGCCGAGAAACTCGGCATGACGCTCCTCGCTGTACGGTTCGAAGTACGCGTAGTAGATGCTGTCGAATTCGGGCGTATGGTCGATCGTCAGCACGCGGCCGTCGTACGAGGTCGGCACGCGAAACCAGTTCACGCGGTCATAGCTCGCGACTGCCCGATAGTCGCGCCAGCCCTCCGCGAACGCGCACGCGGCGGCGTTCTCGAAGCTCATCACGCAGCGCTCGCCCGCCGCGCCCGACAGGCGGAAATAGAACCACTGCGCGAACTCGGCGTGGCTGTCGGGCCGCACGCGCAGGCGAATATGGCCGGCGTCCTCGCAGGACAGCACATCGATTGCGCCTGCGTCGAAATTGCTCGTAATCGATAAGGTCATCAGAGTCTTCCCTGCCTGATTGCACGCTGTCTTGTTAGCGCAGCGGCATGCTCATTCCGCAACGCGGCGGCGAAATACGAAAGTGGAGTCGTTCGAAGCTTCAGCGCTGAACGCGTAGCCTTCGGTGTCGAAGTCCTTCAGCTGCTCGGGACGATCGACGCGGTTTTCCACCGCGAAGCGCGCCATCAAGCCGCGCGCACGTTTTGCATGGAAGCTGATGATCTTGTAGCGGCCGCCCTTCCAGTCTTCGAACACCGGCGTGACCACCGGCGCGTCGAGCAGCTTCGGCTTGACCGATTTGAAGTATTCGCTCGACGCGCAATTGACCAGCACGCGCGAGGTGGCCGCATTCTTCTTCAACTGCGCGTTCAACGCGTGCGTGATCCGCTCGCCCCAGAACGCGTAGAGATCCTTGCCGCGCGGATTGACGAAGCGCGTGCCCATTTCGAGCCGGTAAGGCTGCAGCAGATCAAGCGGACGCAGCAGGCCATAGAGGCCCGACAGCACGCGCACATGATTCTGCGCATAATCGAGATCGGTCGACGACAACGACTTCGCATCGAAACCTTCATACACGTCGCCATTGAAAGCGAGCACCGCCTGCTTGGCGTTGTGCGTGCCGAATTGCGGCGACCAGTCCGCGTAACGCTGGAAATTGAGGTGCGCGAGCTGATCGGAAATGCTCATCAGCGAAGCGATCTGTTGCGGCGACAAACGGCGCAGGCCGCTGATCAGTTCGGCGGCGTCATCGACGAAATCGGGGATCGTGTGCTTTTTGACGTGCGGCGGGGTGTCGTAGTCGAGCGATTTCGCCGGCGACAGAACGATTATCATAGAGGCTTGCAGGCACGCCGTGCCTGGCGGTCAAAGACGAAAGCCCGATTGTAACGAATGCCCGGTTCCCTCGCCTCAAGCGGCGCGTTGCGCGTCGTACTCGATTCCAATGTGTGGATCGATATTCTCGTATTCGACGACCCGCACACGCGGCCGATCGCCGCCGCGCTCGAAAGCGGCGCGCTTATTGCGCTAATCGACGCGCGTTGCCTCGCCGAGCTCGCCTACGTGCTCGACTATCCGCAGTTCGCGCATCGCAACGTCGACAAAGCGGCTGCGCTCGCGGTCGTCGCGCGGCTGGCGCAACTGGTCGAACCGCCTGAGCCGACCGGGTCCAGCGATAACGCCCGGCCGCTGCCCCAATGCAAGGATCGCGACGACCAGAAGTTTCTCGAGCTCGCGCATGCGGCAGGGGCCGACTGGCTCGTGTCGAAAGACCGCGCGGTGTTGAAGCTCGCGAAACGCATCGCGCGCGATTTCAGCTTCAGGATCGCACAGCCGGCACCGTTCGCCGCGGAAGCCCGCATCCTGCAGAATGCTGGGGGCGAGGCCGTCAGCGCGTGAATCCGGCCGCCCGTAGGTGACACCCGCAGCGCGCACAGCGTGTCGCCATTCCCTACAATCAGGCTTCGCCCTTCGCAACGACAGTTCGAGAATCCCGGACAGATCAGGCCCACCTTATCGCCCCGCTACCCACGACGCCATGAACGCACCGCACGACACGCCCACGAGCCCCACGTTTCCGTCTCGCCTGCCGAACGTCGGCACGACGATTTTCACCGTGATGAGCGCGCTCGCCGCAGAAAAGGGCGCGGTCAACCTGGGTCAGGGCTTTCCCGACTTCGCCTGCGATCCGCGCATCGTCGACGCGGTCGCGAACGCGATGCGCGACGGCCACAACCAATATCCGCCGATGGCCGGCGTACTGCCGCTGCGTCAGGCGATTTCGGACAAGATCGCGAATCTGTACGGCCGCCGCTACGACGCGAACAGCGAAATTACCGTGACCGCGGGCGCCACGCAGGCGTTGCTGACCGCGATTCTTTGCACGGTCCATGCGGGCGACGAAGTGATCGTGATCGAACCGACCTACGACAGCTATCTGCCGTCGATCGAACTGGCTGGCGGCAAGCCGGTCTTCGTCACGCTCGACGCACCCGACTACGCGATCCCGTTCGACAAGCTCGCCGCCGCGATCACGCCGAAGACGCGGCTCATCATGATCAACACGCCGCACAATCCGACCGGCACGGTGTGGCGCGAACAGGATATGCGCAAGCTCGAGGAGATCGTGCGCGGCACCAACGTGCTGATTTTGTCCGACGAGGTGTACGAGCACATGGTCTACGACGGCGCGCCGCATGAAAGCGTCGCCCGTTATCCGGAACTCGCGCAGCGCAGCTTCGTCGTGTCGAGCTTCGGCAAGACCTACCACGTGACCGGCTGGAAAGTCGGCTATGTGGCCGCGCCCGCCGCGCTGACCGCCGAGTTCCGCAAGGTGCACCAGTTCAACGTATTCACCGTCAACACGCCGATGCAGATCGGCCTTGCGGATTACATGAAGGACCCGGCGCCGTATGTCGAGCTACCGGCGTTCTATCAGCGCAAGCGCGACTTCTTCCGCGCTGGCCTCACGAATTCGCGCTTCCGGTTGCTGCCGTGCACGGGCACGTATTTTCAGTGCGTCGACTATTCGGCGATCAGCGACCTGCCTGAAGCCGAATTCGCGCAATGGCTGACCGGCGAGATCGGCGTCGCGGCGATTCCGGTCTCGGCGTTCTATCACGAGGCTCACGAGTCGGGCGTCGTGCGCTTCTGCTTCGCCAAGCAGGAAGGCACGCTCGCTACCGCGCTCGAACGGCTCACGCGGCTCTAGGATGTCTTGCGCGATGCCACGAACGAACCTGCGTTCCTTGCCATCGCGCTCTGCGGCATGGGTGTGTCCTTGGCACCCATGCGCGCTTCACGACATCGCGGTCATACCCTCAGGACGCACGCGACGCCGCGACACAGGCCTTGCGATCCTCGCTCACGCGCTGCGCAGCCGGCCGCGCGTTGATCGTCTTCACGTAGCTCTTCCAGTCGATCCCCGCTTCGAGCAGAAAATCGCGGCCGTAAATCGTCCGCGTCGCCATGCCGACGAGCGGCAGGCTCACGTAACCGGCGGTATCCGCGACGCTGAATTGCTCGCCGCACAGATACGGCGCGAACTTCGCGATCCGCCTGAAGCCCGCGATGTGATGCGTGAGCAGCTTCTCGACGCGCCCTTTCGTCGCGTCGCTGACCGTGCCGCCGAAAAATGCTTCCTTGTACAGATTGCGCACCGTCAGTTCGAGATGCACATCGACGAAGAAGATCATTTCGCGCTCCTTGGCGGCCTGCCACGGATCGGCGGAGAAGATTCGCTTGTTGGGAAAAACCGCGGCCAGGTATTCGACAATGCACTGCGACTCGCACAGATCGCCGTGCTCGGTCTGCAGATATGGCACCTTGCCGAGCGGCGAATGCTCCAGCAGCGCTTCGTCCTGGCTCGGCTTCACGAGATGCTCCTCGAACTCGATGCCATGCTCGAGCAGCACGAACTTGACCTTGTTGTAGTAGTTGGAAAGTGCGAAACCGCACAGTTTGATCATCGGGTGTCTCCTTGTGTCATGGTGTGTGAGACCGCGCGTCGAGGTTGAAGCAGCGGCTTTCCATCGAATCATCCAAGAAACTGCACGATCGTGCTATTCTAAAATTACCATGGAGTCGGGCATCTCAATGAACTCTCGCAATTTCAGCATCGAGACCATCGGCATCGTCGGCACTGGCGCGATGGGCCGCGGGATCGCGCAGATCGCAGCGCTCGCTGGCCTGCGTGTGCGGCTCTACGACACCAACGCGGCCGCCGTCGGCGCGGCGCGCGACTATCTCGCGGAGACTTTCGCCACATTGACGGCCAAAGGCAAGCTCGAACAGTCGCGCTCGCTCGCCGCGCTCGCCAACGTCAGCGGCGTGCAGGCGGTGAGCGAACTGGTCGGCTGCGATCTGATCGTCGAGGCAATCGTCGAAAAGCTCGAGGTGAAGCAGGCGCTGTTTCGCGAGCTCGAAACCGTGGTCAGCGGCCGCTGCATCCTCGCGTCGAATACGTCGTCGCTGTCGATCACCGCGATTGCCGCGGGCTGCACCGATCCGTCGCGCGTGGTCGGCTATCACTTCTTCAATCCGGTGCCGCTGATGAAGGTCGTCGAAGTCATCGACGGCCTGCGCAGCGACCCCGAGGCCGGTGACGCGCTGATGGATCTCGCGCGCCGCATGGGCCATACGCCGGTGCGCGCGAAGGACATGCCCGGCTTCATCGTCAATCACGCGGGCCGTGGCATGAATACCGAGGGTTTGCGCGTGGCGAGCGAAGGTGTCGCGAGCTTTGCGGATATCGACCGCATCATGCGCGAGCAGGCCGGCTTTCGCCTCGGACCGTTCGAGCTGCTGGACCTGACCGCGCTCGACGTGTCGCATCCGGTGATGGAGTCGATCTATCACCAGTTCTACGAAGAACCGCGCTATACGCCGTCGCCGATTACGGGCACGCGGCTGTCGGCCGGACTGCTCGGCCGCAAGAGCGGCGAAGGTTTTTATCGCTACGTGGACGGCCAACAACAGGTTCCCGCCGAAGCACCCGCGCCGGCCACGCTGCCGCAAAGCGTGTGGGTCAGCCAGCGCTATCGCGACGCGTATCAGGCCGTCGTGCAACTGGTCGGCAAAGCGGGCGTGAAGCTCGACGAAGGCGTAACGCCTGCGGCCGGTTCACTGATCGTCGTCACGCCGTTCGGCCACGACGCGACCACGGCCGCGGTCGACGAAACGCTCGACGCGAGCCGCGTGGTCGCCGTCGACGCGCTGTTCCCGCTCGTCGGCGCACAACGCCGCACGCTGATGACCACGCCCGCCACGACACGCGCCGCGCGCGATTGCGCGCATGCGCTGTTCGCCGCCGACGGCATCCCCGTCACCGTGATCCGCGATTCGACCGGCTTCGTCGCGCAGCGGGTGGTCGCGACGATCGTCAACATCGGCTGCGACATCGCGCAAAGACAGATTGCAACGCCAGAGGACATCGACCTCGCCGTGATGCTCGGTCTCGGCTATCCGCGCGGACCGCTCGCGCTCGGCGATGCACTCGGCGCCACCACCATTCTCACGATCCTGCGCAACATGCACAGCGTGCTCGGCGAACCTCGCTATCGGCCGTCGCCGTGGCTCGCAAGACGCGCGCAACTCGGCCTCTCGCTCACCCAGCGAGACGCCGCCGACATTCGAACGGAGACCCCATCATGAGCGCCGCCCTGCTCGCTTCACGCCCCGCCAGCAGCGAATCCACGCTGGTCCTCACGCTCTCGAACCCCGGTGCGCGCAACGCGCTGCATCCGGATATGTACGCAGCCGGCATCGAGGCATTCGATACCGTCGAGCGCGATCCGTCGATTCGCGCCGTCGTGATCACCGGCGCCGACGACTTCTTCTGCGCGGGCGGCAACCTGAACCGGCTGCTCGAAAATCGCGCGAAAGATCCGTCCGTGCAGGCCGATAGCATCGACATGCTCGCGCAATGGATTTCGGCGCTGCGGCTGTCGTCGAAGCCGGTGATTGCCGCGGTGGAAGGCGCGGCGGCCGGGGCGGGGTTTTCGCTCGCGCTCGCCTGTGATCTGATCGTCGCCGCGGACAACGCGAAGTTCGCGATGTCCTACGCGCGCGTCGGCTTGACGCCCGACGGCGGCGGCTCGTGGTTCCTCGCGCAGTCGCTGCCGCGTCAGCTGGCCACCGAGGTACTGATCGAAGCCAAGCCGATCGGCGCCACGCGTCTGCACGAACTCGGCGTCGTCAACCGGCTCACCAAAGCCGGCGCCGCGCGCGATAACGCGCTCGCATGGGCCGATGAGCTCGGCGCGATCTCGCCCAATTCGGTCGCGCGCATCAAAGGGCTGATCGCCGCGGCCGGCACGCAGCCGCTCGCGGATCACCTGGTCGCCGAGCGCGATAACTTCGTCGCGTCGCTGCATCATCGCGACGGTCTCGAAGGCATCAGCGCGTTCCTCGAAAAGCGCGCGCCGATTTACAAATAAGCGACGAGAGAGCCGCCCGACATGCCCGACTATCAATTGCCGAAACGGCGCCGCGTTTTCCTGATGCGTCACGGCGACGTCACCTACTTCGACGACTCCGGCCGCGCGATCGATCCCGAAACCGTGCCGCTGAACGCGAACGGCCGCGAGCAGGCGAGCGCGGCCGGCCGCGTGTTCGCCGAGCAGCAGGTGCGCTTCGACCGCGTGATCGTCAGCGGCTTGCCGCGCACGATCGAAACCGCGCGGCGCGTGCTCGCCGAAACGGGTCAGCAGATCGAACCCGAGATCGACCCCGCATTGCAGGAGATTCGCGGCGGGCGGCTCGGCAGCATTCCGCCGAGCGATATCGAGGCGGCGTTTCTCGGCGTGTTCGACGGCATCGTGCCGGAGAGCATGCGCTTTCTCGACGGCGAAACGATCGGCGAGCTGTTCGATCGCGTGCTGCCGGCCATCGCGGCGCTGCGCGAAGACACCTCGTGGGACACCGTGCTGCTGGTGCTGCACGGCGGCGTCAATCGCGCGATCCTGTCGCATGCGCTGACGGCGGGCGGCCGCACCTTCTTCGGCCATCTGTCGCAGGCGACCGGCTGCATCAACGCGCTCGACGTCGGCGCCGCGCCGCGCGACTGGGTGCTGCGCATGCTCAACTATTCACCGCCGTCGCCGCTGCATCGCGACGTTCGCAACACCACGATGGAAATCCTCTACGCACAATTCATCCGATTCCAGCGTAGCTGACACCGAACTGGAGGAGACACATGGCGCAAGCCACGCAGACCGGCGAACCCGCAGGCAAACAGGACTACTCGGCTTTCGAGGGCACCCGCCCGGTCAACGAGCGGCAACGCTTCGACACCGACGCGCTCGCCGCGTGGCTGGCGGGCCATGTCGACGGCTTCGCGGGACCGCTGACGCTCGAGCAATTCGCGGGCGGACAATCCAATCCCACGTTCAAGCTGATCACGCCGTCGCGCTCGTACGTGATGCGCGCGAAGCCCGGACCCACCGCGAAACTGCTGCCATCCGCGCACGCGATAGAACGCGAATATCGCGTGATGCACGCGCTCGCCGCCACCGACGTGCCGGTCGCACGCATGCTCGCGCTGTGCGAAGACGAAAGCGTGATCGGCCGCGCGTTCTACGTGATGGAGTTCGTCGACGGCCGCGTGCTGTGGGATCAATCGCTGCCCGGCATGACGCCCAGCGAGCGCGCGGCGATCTACGACGAAATGAATCGCGTGATCGCGGCGTTGCACAGTGTCGACGTCACCGCCGCCGGCCTCGCCGACTACGGCAAGCCAGGCAATTACTTCGCGCGCCAGATCGGCCGCTGGAGCAAGCAGTATCTGGCGTCCGAGACCGAACCGATCGACGCGATGCATCGCCTGATCGAATGGCTGCCGCAGCATATGCCGGCCGAAACGAACGAGCGCGTGTCGGTCGTGCACGGCGACTACCGGCTCGACAACCTGATCTTCGATCGCAACGAGCCGCGCGTGCTCGCGGTGCTCGACTGGGAACTGTCGACGCTCGGCGATCCGCTCGCCGATTTCGCGTATCACTGCATGGCGTGGCATGTCGACCCGACGCAGTTCCGCGGCATCGCGGGACTCGATTGGGCCGCGCTCGGCATCCCCGATGAAGCACGCTACGTGGAGCGTTATTGCCAACGCACCGGCTTCGAGATTCGTGGCGACTGGAATTTCTATCTGGCCTACAACATGTTCCGCATCGCCGCGATCCTGCAAGGAATCATGAAGCGCGCCGTCGACGGTACCGCGTCGAGCGCGCAGGCGCTCGACGCCGGCCGGCGCGCGAAGCCGATGGCCGAACTGGCCTGGAATTACGCGCAGAAGGTTCGCTAGACTCGAGGGCTCGCCCCGCTCCCCCATCATTCGCAGTCCGTTACCCGCGAGGTCCCAGATGAATTTCGATTACACCCCGAAGGTCCAGGCGTTGCGCGAAAAACTGCTCGCCTTTTTCGACGAGCACATTTACCCGAACGAGCAGGCCTTCTATGCGGAGATCGCGCGCAATCGCCAGAACGGCAACGCATGGGTGCCCACCGAACTGATCGAGCAACTGAAGCAGAAGGCGCGCGATGCCGGTCTGTGGAATCTGTTCCTGCCGCAATCGCAGCGCGGCGCCGGCCTGACGAATCTCGAATACGCGCCGCTGTGCGAGATCATGGGCCGCGTGCCCTGGGCGCCTGAAGTGTTCAACTGCAACGCGCCAGACACCGGCAACATGGAGACGATCGAGCGCTACGGCAGCGAAGACAACAAGCGCGAATGGCTCGAACCGCTGCTGCAAGGGCAGATCCGTTCGGCGTTTCTGATGACGGAGCCGGAGGTCGCGTCGTCGGATGCGACGAACATCCAGACCAGCATCGTGCGCGATGGCGACCATTACGTGATCAATGGCCACAAGTGGTGGTCGTCGGGTGCCGGCGACCCACGCTGCGCGATCTATATCGTGATGGGCAAGACCGATCCCGACGCGCCGCGCCATCAGCAGCAGTCGATGATCCTCGTGCCCGCCGACGCCACCGGCATCACCGTGCATCGTCCGCTCACCGTGTTCGGTTACGACGATGCGCCGCACGGCCACATGGAGATCACACTCGACAATGTGCGCGTGCCCGCCACCAACCTGCTGCTCGGCGAAGGCCGCGGCTTCGAAATCGCGCAAGGCCGTCTCGGCCCGGGGCGCATCCATCACTGCATGCGCCTGATCGGTCTCGCCGAACGCGCGCTCGAACTGATGGCGAAGCGCTCGCTGCAACGTGTCGCGTTCGGCAAGCCGGTTGCGTCGCAAGGCGTCACACAGGAGCGTCTCGCCGAAGCGCGCTGCATGATCGAGCAGGCGCGTCTGCTTACGTTGAAGACCGCGTACATGATGGACACCGTCGGCAACAAGGGCGCGCGCGGCGAGATCGCGATGATCAAGGTGGTCGCGCCGAACATGGCGTGTCAGGTGATCGACTGGGCGATTCAGGCGCACGGCGGCGGCGGCGTCAGCGACGATTTCCCGCTCGCGTATGCGTACGCGTCCGCGCGCACGCTGCGTTTCGCCGACGGCCCCGACGAAGTGCACCGCAACGCGATCGCCAAGCTCGAACTCGCGCGTCATATGGATGCGGGCGCGGCGGCTCGCGTGGAGATGCCGGTCACGCGCGTTTGAGTGCTTCGGCCCGAAGCGAGTGCGCCGTTGAGGTCACTGCAAGCAGCATCGCGCGATCTATGCTCTAATTTTCGACAACGGCGGCGCCCTCTTTGCGGCGCCGCTTTGACGAACAAGGAGCCAGGATGATCGATGTCTATAGCTGGGCGACCCCGAACGGCCACAAGGTTCATATCATGCTCGAGGAGACGGGCCTACCCTACAACGTGCATGCCGTGAATATCGGTGCAGGTGACCAGTTCAAGCCCGAATTTCTTGCCATCAGTCCCAACAACAAGATTCCCGCGCTGGTCGATTCCGAAGGTCCGAAAGGCGCCGACGGACGGCCGTTCGCGCTATTCGAATCGGGCGCGATCCTGATTTATCTGGCCGAGAAGACCGGTAAATTTCTACCGACCGACCCAGCCGCGCGCTACGCGGCACTGCAATGGCTGATGTTCCAGATGGGCGGCCTGGGTCCGATGCTCGGCCAAACGCATCACTTCCGCGTGTATGCACCCGAGCAGATCGAATACGCGGTCAATCGCTACACCAACGAAGCGCGACGCCTGTACGGCGTGATGGACACGCAACTCGGCAAGACGCGTTACCTCGCGGGCAACGACTATACGATCGCGGACATCGCCGCGTTTCCGTGGACCCGTTCGTGGAAAAATCAGGGCGTCGACCTCGATTCGTTGCCGAACGTGAAGCGCTGGCATGAGGAGATCGCCACGCGGCCGGCAGTAGTGCGCGGCGTCGACGTGCTCGCATCCGCGCGCGTGCCGCTGATGGACGACAAGGCGAAAGAGATTCTGTTTGGCGCGACACAGTACGCGAAACACTAGTTGCAGGCCGTCTGGCTGACGCGGCTGGACACAACACAAAGCGCGAGCGGCATGTCTGCCGACTCGCGCTTTTTCATTGCATCTGCGAAGGGCAAACGCTAGAAGTAATGCCGTGTGATGAACTCCGCGACGCACACCGGTCGATCGCCGCCCTGACGCTCCAGCGTCACGTTCCACGCGACCTGCACGCCGTTGTTGTCTACGTCGGTCACCGACTCGACGGCGAACTTCGCGCGCAGCGATGACCCCACGAGTACCGGCGACATGAAACGTACGCGGTTCAAGCCGTAGTTGACGCCCATGCGCTGCTCGATTCTCAGAGTCTTACCGAGCAACGCCGGAATTAGCGACAACGTCAGAAACCCATGCGCAATCGGCCCGCCAAACGGCGACTCGCGTATGGCCCGCTCGGGATCGATGTGAATCCACTGATGATCGCCGGTCGCCTCGGCGAAACGGTTGACTCTGTCCCGATCGACGCTCAGCCATTCGCTGACGAGCGACTGCGTGCCGACGAGTGCGCGCAGAGCGTCCGCACTGTCGAAGGCGGAGATCGTCGCCGCGCTCACCGTCATGCCGCCGCTCCCGGATTGCGCAGACCGAACATGCCGTTCGAGCGCACCGTGATCACCGTGTCGCCGTGCTGATTGATGCCCTCCCAGCGCGTCGACACGATGCCGCGATCGGGCTTGCTCTGCGACACGCGCTTGTCGACGATGACGTTCATCATCGTGATCGTGTCGCCGACTCGCACCGGCTTCAACCAGCGAATCTCGTCGATCCCGGGCGAACCCATCGACGTCGAATCCGCCAGCACCTTGCGCACGAGCATGCCCATCATCACCGAGCACGTGTGCCAGCCGCTCGCGACGAGGCCGCGGAACGGCGATTCGGCCGCGGCGGCTTCGTCGAGATGAAACGGCTGCGGATCGAACTTCTGCGCGAACTCGACAATCTCCTCGCGCGTGAACGTGTGCTTGCCGATTTCGTGGCTCGCGCCCACTTCCATGTCTTCGAAACTGATTTTCATCAGTGCATCTCCTTTGTTCGGTGGAACGCCCCGATCAGACTTCGGCGACTGCAAATCCGGGCAGAGTGGCAAACCGCGCGAGATGATGATCGACGTCGCCGAGCGTGGTCTCGATGATCGCGAGGCGCTTGAACAGATGCGCGGCCGCCACTTCATTCGTGACGCCCATGCCGCCGTGCAACTGCACCGCCTGTTGACCGACGAAACGCGCGGCCTGGCCGACCCGAACCTTGGCCGCGGAGATCGCGCGACGGCGCTCGTTCGCGTCTTCGCTCGCGTAGCGCATCGCTGCGAGATACGTGATCGAGCGCGCCTGCTCCGCGTGGATCAGCATCTCGACCATGCGGTGCTGCAGCGCCTGGAAACGCGCGATCGGCTGACCGAACTGCTGGCGCGTTTTCGTGTATTCGACGGTGGCGTGATTGAGCGCGTCGAGCGCGCCGATCGCTTCCGCGCACAGCAGCAGGGTGCCGTAGTCGGCGATCTGCTCGAGCGTTGCCGCCCCCGCATGTTCGCCGGCGAGCCGGCGCGCGGGCGTGCCGTCGAATTCGAGCGTCGCGGCGCGTTGACCGTCGATCGTGCGGTACTCGGTGAGCGTAACGCCGGCCGCGTCGCGGGCGACGACGAAGAGTGCGATCTCGCCATCGAGGCGCGCCGGCACGATCCAGTGGTCCGCCTGCGCGCCGTGCAGCACGACAGATTTGCTGCCGCTCAGCATGTGCTGCGCGCCCTGCCGGCTCGCGTTCGTCGCGACGTCGAACAGATCGTAGCGGGCATGCGGCTCATGAAACGCCACGGCCAGTTTGCCTTCGCCCCGGGCCGCCCGTTCGAGCAGCGCGGCATCTTCGCCGTCGCCGGTGCCGGCGAGCCGCAGCGCTTCGATGCCCACCGCGGTCGCCCAATACGGCTCGACGACGAGCGCGCGGCCGAGCTCCTGCATGACCACGAGCATGTCGATCGGGCCGCCGCTGAAACCGCCTTGATCTTCCGGCACCGGCAATGCGGTCAGCCCCAACTCGGTGAACGCGGCCCAATGATCGGCCGATACGCCCGCCTCCGAGCGCACGATCGCCTGGCGCGCTTCGAAGCCGTAGTTCTTCCCGAGATAGCGGCGCAGCGCATCGGCAAATTGCTGCTGTTCGTCGTTGAAAGTGAAGTCCATGCGCCGCTCCTCAAAGTCCGAGAATCATCTGCGCGATGATGTTCTTTTGAATTTCGTTCGAGCCGCCGTAAATCGACGTCTTGCGGAAGTTGAAGTAGTACGCGGCAAGCGGCGCGGCATCGTCGTCGCCGGCAAGACTGTGCCCGCGTTCGCCTTCGAGGAACGGCACGTCGAACGGCGCGGCCAGCGGACCGATCGCTTCGAACATCAGTTCGGTGAGTCCCTGTTGCACTTCCGTGCCCTTGATCTTCAGCATCGACGCTTCCGGGCCCGGGCCGCGTCCGCCCGCCTCGTTCGCCACCACGCGTTGCACGGTGACTTCGAGCGCCATCAACTCGATTTCCAGACTCGCGACCTTTGCCGCAAACACCGGATCGTGCAGCAGCGGCTTGCCATTCTTTTTCTGATTCAGCGCGACACGCTTGAGAAACACCAGTTCGCGCTTCGACGCACCGACTCGCGCGATGCCAGTACGCTCGTGCCCGAGCAAATATTTCGCATAGGTCCAGCCGCGATTTTCTTCGCCGACCAGATTGTCGAGCGGCACTTTGACGTCCTCGAAGAACACTTCATTGACTTCGTGATCTTCGTCGAGCGTGATGATGGGCCGCACCGTGATGCCCGGCGTTTTCATGTCGATCAGCAGGAACGAGATGCCCTCCTGCTTTTTGGCGCCGCTGTCGGTGCGCACGAGGCAGAACATCATGTCGGCGTGCTGGCCGAGCGTGGTCCAGGTCTTCTGACCGTTGACCACGTAATGATCACCGACGCGCTCGGCGCGGGTGCGCAGCGACGCAAGGTCGGAACCCGATCCCGGCTCCGAATAGCCCTGACACCACCAGTCAGTGCCGTCGAGAATGCGCGGCAGATAATGGCGTTTCTGCGCCTCGTTACCGTATTTCATCAGCACTGGCGCAACCATCGACACGCCGAAAGGCAGCACGGTAGGTGCGCCAACACGCGCGCACTCTTCTTCCCAGATATGTCGTTTCGTCGCGTCCCAGCCGGGGCCGCCATATTCGCGCGGCCACGCGACCGCCGACCAGCCTCGCGTGCCGAGCAGCCTGTGCCAGCTTGCGAAGTCTTCGCGGGAAAGACGTTTGTGATTGAGAACCTTGTCGCTCAGCTCGCGAGGCAGATTCGCTTCGAGCCAGGCGCGGATGTCGGCGCGGAACGCGTCTTCAGCGGGGGAATAGTCCAGATTCATGCGTAGTGTCTCCTGGCCGCCACCACCCAGCCGCCTGGAGCCACCGCGCTACTGCAGTGGTTCCTTCAGCGCAGCCGGGACCGGCAGCGGCATCACTTCGATGCCTTCCTCGACCAAGGCACGCGCATCCTCGGGTGTCGTGACACCGCGAATACTGCGCGCGGGCGCTTCGTTGTAGTGAATGCGCCGCGCTTCCTCGGCGAAGCGGTCGCCCACGTTCTCGGTCTTCTCCAGTACCTCGCGCAGCGCGCGGATCATGTGCGCCTGCATTTGCTGCACACCCGCCGGCGCTTTTGAGTCGGTCGCGCCCGACAGATTCAGACGCGGTGCCGACGGCAAACGGCTCACCTCGTGCGCACCGCAGATCGGACATTCGACGAGTTTGCGGGACTGCTGCGACTCGAAGTCATCAGCCGAAGCAAACCAACCTTCGAACCGATGGCCATGCGGACACTGTAAATCGAGGACCTTCATGTGGAATCAGGGCTTGCGTGCCAGTTTAGCGCAAAATGGAAATTTGTGAACGATCGTTCGTAAAACCTTAGGGCCGACGCACAGCCGCCAGCTGCCGAAAGGGAATATCACGTGGGTGCGCGATTTTAACGCTTTACGGCATGTGCTGCCGAAGGCGGCCCGAGCGGTCACCGGTGCCACAATTGCTCCGTTCTCCAGCCCGCTTGAAGCGCACCGCTACACCACGAGATTGCCGAGTTGGCGACTTACGCGCGGTTCAATCTGACGGGCCTCCTTCGCCAGATTGATCTGCTTCGCCAGTTTTGCGACATCCGCGACACCGATCTCAATCTCGTACCCGCCGCGCGCGGTCAGCCATTCGAGCACGTCCGTCAGATGCCACACCGACGCACTGCCTTCGTGGACCGGCGGAGGGAAGTCGATGGCGTTATTCAGCATCAGCTTGCGCATGTTTTGCCGCGACACGCCCGCCATTTCGGCCACGTCTGTCAGCCCCACGAAGTCAGGTCCCGCCTCGACCAGTTGCGCGGACGGCACAGCGCGTTTCACGTCCTTGAGCGCGCTGATGACAGCCTCGAATGCGCTCGCGCCTTCACGGGTGAAAAGCAGCGCGAGGCGGCCTGCTTGCCCGACGCCAATCGTAGCGTCGTCGCACCCCGCTTCGCCCAGCCTCTCGACGATTGCATCTGCATCGCAATCTTCCGCGGTGAGGCGGTACTTCAAGGTGAATACATATTCCATACGGTACTCCTGTCTTTGTTGAGCCCAGGTTATTGCGATTCCTGTTTGCTGCCTACGAACGCACAGCGCCGTGCCGCGCAGTTGCCGACGATGCGCCGCAGATGTCTGGCGTGATTGCCGGGATTCTTCGGCGTACTTCAGACGCTCGATATACAGAACTCATCGCACCGACATTCGGCGTCTTTGTACGGGCAATAGATTTTTCCCCACGCATGACCTTTTCCGCCTTCCTGAATGCGCCAGCCGTGCTGCTCCGCGTACGCCAATGCAGCCTCGATCTCTTTCTTCTTGTGCCTTCCTCGAACCATCGACACCTCCAATGTAGCCGCTCAATTTCGAGTTGTCAATTGACAACCCAGAGGTTGAGCTGGAATCAGATCGTTCCGATGAGTAGCGTCGGTTATCCCAAACAAAATCGACGACGCACTCGGTGATCGGAGGGTTCATACTAGCCGGCCGGCGGGGCCGCGACGAGCCAGCCAGATGGCATAGGGAACGGCATTTTGTTGAGCCAGAAAGAAACGGCGGAGCCAATGACAAAGCCCCTGCCGGTCATCGACCGACAGGGGCTTGGTTAAATCAGCTATCGGGCTGACGCGAACTTATACCGTCTCGGGCGCCTGCGTCGGCCACGTGCCCGACAGCACTTTCTCGAGCCAGAAAGTACCGATGATCGTCTTCACATCGGTGATCTTGCCCGTGCGCACCCACTCGGACACTTGTTCCACGGTCGCGGTGAACAGTTCGAGAAACTCACCTTCGTCGAGCTTGCGCTCGCCCGCGGTCAAGCCCCGCGCCAGATAGATATCAATGAATTCGGTCGAGTAAGAAATGATCGGGTGGATCCGTGTCAGGTATACGTATTCGCGCGCGGTATAGCCGGTTTCCTCGCGCAGTTCCCGCACCGCGCATGCCAGCGCGCCCTCGTTCGGGTCGAGCTTGCCGGCCGGATATTCGACCATCACCTTGCCCATCGGATAGCGATACTGACTTTCGAGCAGCACGCGACCGTCATCGAACAAGGGGATCACCATGACGGCGCCCGGGTGCTGAACATATTCGCGCGTCGCGTGTTTGCCGTCCGGGAGTCGGACCGTATCGTACTTGACCGTCATGAACGGCCCCTGATGGACCGTCTTGCTGTCGATACAAGTCTCGGTTAGCGCGGCGTCGTGATTGGGAAGTTCAGCCATGTGCGGACCTCAGAACAGCCAGGCGCGCGCGACGGCGGCACGCCGTCAGCGGCGTTTGACGAGATATTGGAAGGTAAAGCCGGGAAAAGCGAACACGACGAACAGAGCGAACGTGATCGCATAGAACTGCCAGCCCTGCTCGAAGCGATTTCCCGCGCGCGCTTCGAGCAGAAAGCCCAGCGCGCCGACCACGAAATACAGCACGATCAATTCGGCAATCCGGAGCCAGGCGCTTTTCTTCGCCGCTTTCAACGGCACCGCGGCGAAGAGGCGCTGATTCAGGAAGGGCAGGTTGGCGCCGACCAGCGCCAACAGCACGATAAACCAGCCCGCAGCGGACATCAGAGCAGCAGCGTGTGCTGGATCGCCTGCAGGCAGGCGCGCAACAGCGGATCCGGCACGATACCGAGCGCCAGCACGGCGACGCCGTTCAACGCGAGCAACGCGCGCGTGCTCGTGTCTGCCGCGATCGTCGACTTGTCTTGCGGCTCGTCGAAGTACATCAGCTTGACGATACGCAGGTAGTAGAACGCGCCGAACAGCGACGTGATCACGGCAAGCACGGTGAGCCAGGTCAGGCCGGCGTTCATCGTCGCTTGCAGCACGGCGAGCTTCGCGTAGAAGCCGACTGCCGGCGGAATACCCGCGAGCGAGAACATCATGATCATCATCACGAACGCGAATACCGCGCTGCGCTGATTGAGGCCTTTGAAGTCCTCCAGCGTGTCCGCTTCGAAGTCGCGGCGCGCGAGCAGCATGATGACGCCGAAGGTACCGAGCGTCGTGATCAGGTAGATGATGCTGTAGAACATCGCCGAGCCGTACGCGCTCGCGGCGCCCGTGGTCTTCTGGTCGACCACGCCGGCGAGCAGGCCGAGCAGCACGAAGCCCATGTTCGAGATCGCCGAATACGCGAGCATCCGCTTGACGTTGCGCTGCACGATACCGGTGATGTTGCCGACAATCAGCGACAGCGCCGCCAGAATCACCAGCATCTGTTGCCATTCGACCGCCAGCGGCAGCAGGCCCATCACGAGGAAACGCAGACCCCACGCGAACGCCGCGACCTTCGGGCCACCACCGACGATGAGCGTCATCGCCGTCGGTGCGCCCTGATACACGTCGGGCACCCACATATGGAACGGCACCGCGCCCATCTTGAACGCCACGCCCGCCACGATGAAGATCACGCCGAACAGCAGCACGGTCGGATCGTAGTGGCTCGTGTTAATCGCCTTGAACACTTCATTCAGGTCCAGCGAGCCGGTCGCGCCATACAGCATCGAAACACCGTACAGCAGGAAACCGGAAGCCAGCGCGCCGAGCACGTAGTACTTCATCGCCGCTTCGTTCGACGACGCCACTTCGCGACGCAGCGCGATCACCGCGTACAGCGACAGCGACATCAGTTCCAGACCGAGATACAGCGTCAGGAAGTTGTTGCCCGAGATCATCACGATCTGGCCGAGCAGCGAGAACATGCCGAGCAGGAAGAAGTCACCGCGGAACAGGCTACGGTCTTCGAGGTAGCGACGCGAATAAACGATCGTCACCGCGTAGCCGAGCGACACCACCGCCTTCATCACGTTGGCGAACGGATCGACCACGTACATGTGATCGAAGAAGTAATGCACTTGCGGGTCGAACGCATTCACCGCGAACCAGATCCCGGCGACGAGCGTCGAGAAGAACGCGATGAAATACGTAGTACGGCGACCCTCCGGGCCGACGAACGTGTCGTTGAGCCACGCGATGACAATGGCGAACATCACCAATGCGTCAGGCAACAGAGCAGTCATAGGGGCGTTTTGCATGGTCTTAAATTCCTCCGCTCGTCGTTACTGAGGCAACGGCAGCTTCGATTGCGCAACGTGGGAGAGGAGGTTTTCCACGGATACGTGCATCACATCGGTAAAGGGCTTCGGATACAGGCCCATGAACAGCGTCAGTGCGGCGAGCACTGCCAGCATGAAAAATTCGCGACGGTCGATGTCGACCAGGCTCTTCACGTGGTCGTTCGCGACCGCGCCGAAGTAGACACGCTTGTACATCCACAGTGTGTAGGCCGCGCCGAGAATCAGCGTGACAGCCGCGCCGCTCGCGATCCAGAAGTTGTACTGGACGGAAGCCAGAATCACCATGAATTCGCCGACGAAACCGGACGTGCCCGGCAAGCCGCAATTCGCCATCGCGAACAGCATCACGAACGCCGCGAACTTCGGCATCACGTTGACGACGCCGCCGTAATCGGCGATCTGACGCGAGTGCATGCGGTCGTACAGCACGCCGATGCACAGGAACATTGCGCCCGACACGAAGCCGTGCGAGATCATCTGCACGATCGCGCCTTCCGCGCCGAGCTGATTGAAGATAAAGAAGCCGAGCGTGACAAAGCCCATGTGCGCGATCGATGAATACGCGACCAGCTTCTTCATGTCGGCCTGCACCATCGCGACGAGACCGATGTAGATCACAGCGATCAACGACAGCGTGATGATGACCGGTGCAAGGAAATGGCTCGCATCAGGCGTGATCGGCAGCGAGAAGCGCAGGAAACCATACGCGCCGAGCTTCAGCATGATCGCGGCCAGCACGACCGAACCGCCGGTAGGCGCTTCCACGTGCGCGTCCGGCAACCACGTGTGCACCGGCCACATCGGCACCTTCACCGCGAAGGCCAGGAAGAACGCGATAAACAGTAGCACCTGCGGCGTCATCGCGATCTGCGCGTGCTGCCACGTGGCGATATCGAACGAGCCGGTCTCGTTGTACAGATAAATCAGCGCAACCAGCATCAGCAGCGAACCCGCCAGCGTGTACAGGAAGAACTTGAACGCCGCGTACACGCGGTTCGCCCCACCCCACACGCCGATGATGATGTACATCGGGATCAGCGTCGCTTCGAAGAACACGTAGAACAGCATGCCGTCGGCCGCGCTGAACACGCCGACCATGATGCCCGACAGGATCAGAAACGCCGCGAGGTACTGGCCGACGTTCTTCGTGATCACTTCCCACCCTGCGATCACGACGATCACCGTGATCAACGCGGTCAACGAGACGAACCACATCGAAATACCGTCCACACCGAGGTGATACATGATGTGGAAGCGCTGGATCCAGTTCGCCTGCTCGACGAACTGCAGGTCGGCGGTGCTCGAATCGAAGCTGGTGATCAGCGGCAGCGTGACGAGGAAGCTCAGGACCGAGCCGATCAGCGAGATCCAGCGCGCGGGAGCGGGGTTCTCGTCGTTGCCGATCGCGAGGACCAGCAGACCGAAGAAGATCGGCAACCAGATCGCGATGCTGAGAATCGGATAAGCGTGCATGAGTGTCCCTCGCCTTATTTGCCGCCGAGCGTTACAAACAGGGTCAGGAGCCCCAGCATGCCGATGATCATGGCGAACGCGTAGTGGTAGATGTAGCCGGATTGGAGGAAGCGGATCACGCTAGCGAACCAGCCGATAAAGCGTGCGCTGCCGTTGACGATGCCGTCGATCACGACCACGTCGCCTTCCTTCCACAAACCACGGCCAATGGCCACCGCGCCTCGCGCAAACACGACTTCGTTGATCTTGTCCATGTAGTACTTGTTATCGAGCAACGTGTAGATCGGGCCGAATGCGCGCTTGATGACAGCGGGCAGATCCGGACGGACCAGATACAGGAACCATGCGACTACCACGCCAGCCAGCGCGAGCCACACCGGCAGGCCCGACACCGAGTGCAGACCCATCGACGCCCAGCCCTGGAACTCTTCGGCCATCTCATGCAGCGCCGGATGGTTCTCGCTGATGTAGATCACCTTGTCGAACGCGACGCCGTGCTGGAAGAAGTCGCCGAACAGCATCGGACCGACGCCGATCGCGCCGATCACGATCGACGGAATCGCCAGCAGCACGAGCGGCACCCACACGACCCACGGCGTTTCGTGCGGTTCGTGAGCGTGGTCGCCGTGACCATGGCCATGGTCATCGTGGCCGTGCGCGCCATGTGCATGCGACGCGGCTTCTGCGCCCATCGGCGATTCAGGGTGCTTCGGATTGCGGAAGCGCTCCTCGCCGTGGAACACCATGAAATACATACGGAACGAATACAACGCGGTCACGAACACGCTTGCGACCACCGCGAAGTACGCGAAACCCGAGCCCGGCAGATGCGACAGCTTCACCGCGTCGATGATCGAGTCTTTCGAGTAGAAGCCCGAGAAGAACGGCGTACCGATCAGCGCGAGCGAACCGATCAGCGACGTGATCCACGTAATCGGCATGTACTTGCGCAGGCCGCCCATGTTGCGCATGTCCTGATCGTGATGCATGCCGATGATCACCGAACCCGCGCCGAGGAACAGCAGCGCCTTGAAGAACGCGTGCGTCATCAGGTGGAACACGGCGACCGAGTACGCCGACGCGCCGAGCGCGACGGTCATGTAACCGAGCTGCGACAGCGTGGAATAAGCGACCACACGCTTGATGTCGTTCTGGACGATGCCGAGAAAGCCCATGAACAGCGCGGTAATCGCACCAATGACCATGACGAACGACAACGCCGTATCCGACAGTTCGAACAGCGGCGACATGCGCGTAACCATGAAGATACCGGCCGTCACCATGGTCGCCGCGTGAATCAGCGCGGAGATCGGCGTCGGACCTTCCATCGAGTCCGGCAGCCACACGTGCAGCGGGAACTGAGCCGACTTACCCATCGCGCCGATGAACAGGCAAATGCAAGCCACCGTCAGCAGGCCCCAGTCGGTACCCGGGAAGTTCAGCGCGGCGAGTTCGGTACGCTTGGCGAAGACTTCGCCGTAGTTCATCGAACCAGCGAACGCGAACAGCAGACCGATGCCGAGCAGGAAACCGAAGTCGCCGACGCGGTTCACGATGAACGCCTTCATGTTCGCGTAAATCGCGCTCTCACGCTTGAAGTAGAAGCCGATCAGCAGGTACGAAACGAGACCCACCGCTTCCCAGCCGAAGAACAGCTGCAGGAAGTTGTTGCTCATCACGAGCATCAACATCGAGAACGTGAACAGCGAGATGTACGAGAAGAAGCGCTGGTAGCCGTCGTCGTCGGCCATGTAGCCGATCGTGTAGATGTGCACCATCAGCGACACGAAGTTGACCACGACGATCATCATCGCGGTCAGCGAGTCGACCAGGAAGCCGACTTCGAGCTGCGTCTTGCCGATCGACATCCATTGATAAACGGTCGCGTTGAAGCTCGCGCCGTCCATCACCTGGAAGAAGACCATCACCGACAGGATGAGCGAAATCGCGACGCCGAGGATCGTGACCGAATGCGCACCCGCCCGCCCTATCGCCTTGCCGAACAGCCCTGCAACCAGGGAACCGGCGAGCGGTGCAAGCGGAATTGCCAACAGCAGGTTTTCATTGAGTATCGTGGACATAACCGCTTTTCCTGAAATTAACCTTTGAGCTGATCGAGATCCTCGACATTGATCGTGTCGAGACTACGGAACAGGGTCACCAGAATTGCGAGACCGATCGCCGCCTCGGCTGCCGCGACCGTCAGCACGAAGAAGACGAAAATCTGGCCGTGCACGTCGCCCAGGTAGTGCGAGAACGCGACAAAATTGGTGTTCACCGCGAGCAGCATCAGTTCGATTGCCATCAGGATGATGATGACGTTGCGGCGGTTCAGGAAAATGCCGACGATGCTGATCGCAAACAGGATCGCGCCGAGGACAAGGTAATGGGCAAGGGTCAACATGATTTCTATCTCCTGTCCGCTCAGCTGTTCTTGGCTGCTGCCGAGTCGGCTGCTGCTGCGGCCGCCGCGGCAGCCGCTTGTTCCGCCGCGATGGTCGCCGCGGTTTTCTCCGACGGCATCTTCACGACGCGCACGCGGTCCTGGGCACGCACCTTGACCTGCGCGCTGACGTTCTGACGCTTGCTGTCCTTCTTGTGGCTCCTGGTCAGCGCGATCGCCGCGATGATGGCGACCAGCAGAATCAGGCCGGCGATTTCGAACGCGAAGATGTAGTTGGTGTAGATGACCTTGCCGATCAGGCGCGTGTTCGACCAGTCGCCCATACCGGCAGCGGCCGAGGCCGTGTCGTGCAGCGCGGTGGCGGTCGCGCCGTAGCCGTGCCACAGAATCAGCGCGGTTTCGATCACGATGATTGCGCCCACCGCCGAGGCCATCGGCAAGAAGCGTTTGAAGTCCTTGCGCAGCACGTCGAGATTGATGTCCAGCATCATCACGACGAACAGGAACAGCACCATCACCGCGCCGACGTAGACCAGCACCAGCAGGATCGCGAGGAACTCGGCCTCGAGCAGCATCCAGATCGCGGCTGCGTTGAAGAACGCCAGCACCAGAAACAGTGCGCACGCCACCGGGTTGCGCGAGGTGATCACCTTCAGCCCTGAAACCACGAGGAGCAGCGCGAAGATGTAGAACAGTACGGTCGTGAATTCCATGATTACCGGTTCATCGTTAGGCCATCGTCAGGCATTGTTCTTTGGCACGCGTGGTTGGCAAAAGCGGAGCAATCCGCCAGTACCGCCACACAGGTGCGCCGTGCCGCGGCGTTCAGGCCGCGGCGGTCGGCCCGACAGCAGGCCGTGTTACTGCTTTTGCTGCCGCATTTACTGCACCAGCGGAAAAGCGCTTCAACGATACGGTGCGTCGGCTGCCTTGTTGGCGGCGATTTGTGCTTCGTAGCGATCGCCAACGGCCAGCAGCATTTCCTTCGTGAAGTACAGGTCGCCGCGCTTCTCGCCGTGATACTCGAGAATGTGCGTCTCGACGATCGAGTCGACCGGGCAGCTCTCTTCGCAGAAACCGCAGAAGATGCACTTGGTCAGGTCGATGTCGTAGCGCGTCGTGCGGCGCGTGTTGTCCGCGCGCGTTTCCGATTCGATCGTGATCGCGAGCGCAGGGCACACTGCTTCGCACAGCTTGCATGCGATGCAGCGCTCTTCGCCGTTTTCATACCGGCGCAGCGCATGCAGACCGCGGAAACGCGGCGAGATCGGGGTCTTTTCTTCCGGGAACTGCACGGTGACCTTGCGCTGGAACGTGTAGCGTCCGGTCAGCGCGAGGCCTTTCAGCAGTTCCGTGAGGAAGAAAGTCTTGAAGAAGTTTTGGATTGCGGTCATAGGTTCGTCCGCCCTTTATTTCCAGATGTTCAACGGCGACATGATCCAGAAGCCGACCACCACCAGCCACACCACGCAGACCGGAATGAAGACCTTCCAGCCGAGACGCATGATCTGGTCATAGCGGTAGCGCGGGAACGTGGCACGCGCCCAGATGAACACCGACAACAGGAAGAAAACCTTGGCGACGAGCCAGACGATGCCCGGGATGAACGACAGGAACCCGAACGGTGCGCTCCAGCCGCCGAGGAACAGTGTTGCAGCCAATGCCGAGATCACTATCATATTGATGTACTCGGCGAGGAAGAACAGCGCGAACGCCATACCCGAGTAATCGATCATGTGGCCCGCGACGATTTCCGATTCGCCCTCCACCACGTCGAACGGGTGACGGTTCGTTTCAGCGATGCCCGAGATGAAGTACACGACAAACATCGGCAGCAGCGGCAGCCAGTTCCACGACAGGAAATTCAGGCCGTGCGAGGCGAAGAAGCCCTGCTCCTGCGAGCCGACGATGCCCGACAGGTTCAGCGTACCGGCTGTCATCAGCACGACCACCAGCGCGAAGCCCATCGAGATTTCGTACGAGACCATCTGCGCGGCAGCGCGCATCGCGCCGAGGAACGCGTATTTCGAGTTCGACGCCCAGCCGGCCAGAATCACGCCATACACGCCGATCGACGAAATCGCCATCGCGTACAGCAGACCCGCGTTGATGTCGCCTAGCACCGCGCCCGCCTGGAACGGAATCACCGCCCACACAGCGAACGCCGGCACCACCACCATGATCGGCGCGATGATGTAGATCCAGCGGCTCGCCTGGGCGGGCTGGATCACTTCCTTGAGTAGAAGCTTCAGCACGTCGGCGATCGGCTGCAACAGGCCGCCGGGGCCGACGCGGTTCGGACCGAGACGCACGTGCATCCAGCCGATCAGCTTACGCTCCCACAGGATCAGGTAAGCGACGCACAGCAGGATCACGACGGCCACCACCAGGATGCGCACGAGCGCCCACACCGTGGGCCATGCCACACCGAGAAGCTGGGCGCCGCCCGAGTTGATCGTATCGAACAAGCTCATTTACGCCTTCTCCACCACCAGTTCACCGAACAGGCTGCCCAGCGCTGCACCGGCAGGCGTAGCCGCCGATACGCGGACCACCGTCTCCGCAAGATTCGCGTCGCGCACGGCCGGCAACTGCACCGCTTGCTCGCCCTGACGAACGCGCACCGCGTCGCCCTCTTTCAAACCCAGTTTGTCAAACAGCGCAGCCGGCAGGCCGACCGAATTCGCCGTACGGGCCGCCGCGGTCAGATGCAGCGACTCCGCGCGACGCACCAGCGCGTCGGCATGATAGATCGGCACGTTCGCGAGACGCTCGAACTTGCCTTCCGCCGCCTTCACGGCGTGGCCGCGCGTCACCGCGACGCCGGTACGGTTCGACAGCCTCGAAGTCTGGTCACCGTCGCCGAGCGCGGCTGTGCGCACTTCCTCGACCGTGTCGTATTCGAAGCCCGGCGCACCGAGCAGGCTGCCCAGCACGCGCAACACCTTCCACGCCGGACGCGTGTCGCCGAGCGGACGCACGACGCCGTTGAAAGCCTGCACTGTGCCTTCCGCGTTGACGAACGAACCGCCCGTTTCGGTGAACGGTGCAATCGGCAGCAGCACGTCGGCATAGTCCGCGCCGGTCTGGAACGGCGACATCACGACGACCATCTCGGCCTGCTTCAGAGCGGCAAGCGCTTGCGCCGGATTGGCCGTGTCGAATTCCGGCTCGAGATTCAACAGCAGATAACCCTTGCGCGGCTGTTCGAACACTTCGCGGGCATTCAGACCGCCTTCGCCCGGCAGCGCGTTCACGAGGTGCGCGCCGACCGTGTTGGCCGCTTCGGTCAGGAAACCGAGCGTAGCGCCGGTTGCCTCTGCAATCCATTGCGCCGCGGCGTGGATCGCCGCGAAGTCCGGATGGCGGACCGCTTCGTTGCCGAGCAGCACGACGCGCAGGGCGCCGTTGGTCAGCGATTTAGCGATCTGCTTGTGCGCGTCCGTCGGCTGCGTGCCCGCAAATGCTTCCGGCAGTGCGACGCCCTTCGCTTCGCCCACCGCGCCGGCGATCCCTGCCAACGCCTCAAGCCATGCCGACGGTGCGGCGACCACACGGTGCGCCTGCGGGATCATCGCGTCGTCGTTGGTGGCCTGGATCAGCGTGAGCGCCGAACCGCCGCGTGCGACCTGGCGCAGACGCGCGGCGAACAGCGGATGATCACGACGCAGATCCGAGCCGATCACGAGCGCCGCATCGACGTTCGACAGATCGGCGATTGTCGTACCGAGCCACGGCGCGCCCGTAACGGGCGCCGAGAAATCCGACTGGCGCAGACGGAAGTCGACGTTCGGCGTGCCGACCGCTTGCGCGATCTGCTTGAGCAGGAACAGTTCTTCGACTGTGCTGTACGCGCTCGACAGCGCCGCAAGCGCGTTCGCGCCGTGGTCGCCCGCGATGCCCTTCAGACCCTTGACCACATAATCGAGCGCGGTTTGCCAATCGGTTTCGACCCACTGGCCGCCCTGCTTGAGCATCGGTTTGGTCAGACGCTCGGGGCTGTTCAGACCTTCGTACGAGAAGCGGTCCTTGTCCGAAATCCAGCACTCGTTGATCGCTTCGTTTTCGAACGGCAGAACGCGCATAACGCGATTGTTCTTCACCTGCACGATGAGGTTCGCGCCGACGGAATCGTGCGGGCTCACCGACTTGCGGCGCGACAGCTCCCACGTACGGGCGCTGTAGCGGAACGGCTTGCTGGTCAGCGCGCCGACCGGGCACAGGTCGATCATGTTGCCCGACAGTTCCGAGTCGACCGTCTTGCCGACGAACGACGTGATTTCAGAATGCTCGCCGCGGCCCAGCATGCCGAGTTCCATCACGCCGGCGATTTCCTGGCCGAAGCGGACGCAACGCGTGCAGTGAATGCAGCGCGACATCTCTTCCATCGAGATCAGCGGGCCCACGTTCTTGTGGAACACCACGCGCTTTTCTTCGCTATAGCGCGACGACGACTTGCCGTAACCGACGGCCAGATCCTGCAACTGGCATTCGCCGCCCTGGTCGCAGATCGGGCAGTCGAGCGGATGGTTGATCAGCAGGAATTCCATCACAGCTTGCTGGCCCTTCACCGCCTTGTCCGACTTGGTGCGCACGATCATGCCGGCCGACACCGGCGTCGCGCACGCGGGCACGGCCTTCGGCATCTTCTCGACATCGACCAGACACATCCGGCAGTTGGCCGCAATCGACAGCTTCTTGTGATAGCAGAAGTGAGGAATGTAGGTGTCGACCTTATGCGCAGCCTGGATCACCATGCTGCCTTCAGGCACCTCGACTTTCTTGCCGTCTATTTCCAGTTCAACCATGATGGTCAATCTTCCTTAACCTGTTACCGCTCAATCGTTCGCCTGTTCATCGCCCGCTTCGGGCGATGAATCCTGCGGTTGAGGTGTTCGTCTGGTAGTTATTCGTCAGCCAAATCTGTCGGCGCGACTCAGGCTGCCACTGTTTCGGGCGCCGCCGCCGTGCCGGCATGGCCGCCGACGAGGCAATGCTTGTGGGCGACGTGATATTCGAATTCGTCCCAGTAGTGCTTGAGCATGCCCCGAACCGGCATCGCTGCCGCGTCGCCGAGCGCGCAGATCGTGCGGCCCATGATGTTTTCCGCGACGGAGTTCAGCAGATCCAGATCTTCCTGGCGGCCGAGACCATGCTCGATACGATGTACGACGCGATACAGCCAGCCCGTGCCTTCACGGCAAGGCGTGCATTGACCGCACGACTCTTCGTAGTAGAAGTACGACAGGCGCAGCAACGAGCGCACCATGCAGCGCGTCTCGTCCATCACGATCACCGCGCCCGAGCCGAGCATCGAGCCAGCCTTCGCGATCGAGTCGTAATCCATGTCGGTCTGCATCATCATCTCGCCCGGAATCACCGGCGCGGATGAACCTCCAGGAATCACGGCCTTGATCTTCTTGCCGCCGCGCATGCCGCCGGCGAGTTCCATCAGCGTCGCGAACGGCGTGCCGAGCGGAATCTCGTAGTTGCCCGGACGCTCGACGTCGCCCGACACCGAGAAGATCTTCGTGCCGCCGTTGTTCGGCTTGCCGATCTCAAGGTAATTCTGCGGTCCGATCGCGAGCAGGAACGGCACCGCCGCGAAGGTCTCGGTGTTGTTGATCGTGGTGGGCTTGCCGTACACGCCAAAGCTCGCCGGGAACGGCGGTTTGAAGCGCGGTTGGCCCTTCTTGCCCTCGATCGATTCGAGCAGCGCGGTTTCCTCGCCGCAGATATACGCGCCGTAACCATGGTGCGCATGCAGCTGGAACGAGAAGCCCGAGCCCATGATGTTGTCGCCGAGGAACCCGGCGCGGCGAGCTTCTTCCAACGCTTCTTCGAAGCGCTTATAGACTTCCCAGATTTCGCCGTGGATATAGTTGTAGCCGACCGTGATGCCCATCGCGTACGCGCCGATCGCCATACCTTCGATCAACGAATGCGGATTGAAGCGCAGAATGTCGCGGTCCTTGAACGTACCCGGCTCGCCCTCGTCCGAATTACAGACGAGGTATTTCTGGCCCGGGAACTGGCGCGGCATGAAGCTCCACTTGAGACCGGTCGGGAAGCCCGCGCCGCCGCGGCCGCGCAGACCCGACGCCTTGACGTCGGCGATCACCTGCTCGGGCGCGATCTTCTCTTCCAGGATGCGGCGCAGCTGGGCGTAACCGCCGCGCGCCACGTAGTCTTCGAGATGCCAGTTGTCGCCGTTCAGTCCGGCGAGAATCAGCGGTTTGATGTGACGATCGTGTAAAGCCGTCATTTCGAAAGTTCCTCGAGCAGCTGGTCGATCTTCTCGCGGCTCATGAAGCTGCACATGCGTTGGTTGTTCACCAGCATCACCGGCGCGTCGCCGCACGAACCCATGCACTCACCCTCTTTCAGCGTGAATTTGCCATCGGGCGTGGTTTCGCCGAAGTCGATGCCGAGCTTCTGCTTCAGGTATTCAGCGGCGCTTTCGGAACCGCCGTCCGGGCCGAGCTGGCACGGCAGGTTCGTGCAGAGCGTGATCTTGAACTTACCGACCGGCGAGGTCTCATACATCGTGTAGAAGGTCGCTACCTCCTGCACGGCGATTGCCGGCATGCCGAGATAATCCGCGACGAACTGCATGAGTTCGGGCGACAGCCAGCCATGCTCGGTTTGAGCAGTGGCCAACGCCGACATCACGGCGGACTGTTTCTGATCGGCGGGGTACTTTGCGACCGCACGATCGATTTCTTTCAGGCCTTCAGCTGAGATCATTTTCAGACACGACTCTTTCAATTCCTACCGAACGAAAACCTGTCGCTCACGTGATACTGCGACAGACCCGGCGTTCCTTTGCTTGACGCGCGTGGCAGTGCAACGACCGCGGACGCGCGTCGATGAATATGTCCTAGCGATCCACTTCGCCGAACACGATGTCCTGGGTGCCGATGATCGTCACGGCATCGGCGATCATGTGGCCGCGCGCCATTTCGTCGAGCGAGGACAGGTGTGCATAGCCCGGCGCGCGGATCTTCAGACGATATGGCTTGTTGGCGCCGTCCGAGATCAGATAGATGCCGAACTCCCCCTTCGGATGTTCGACTGCGGCGTACGCCTCGCCTTCCGGCACGTGGAAGCCCTCGGTGAACAGCTTGAAGTGATGGATCAGATCTTCCATGTTCGACTTCATGCCGACGCGAGACGGCGGCGCCACCTTGTGATTGTCCGTCATCACAGGGCCCGGATTTTTACGCAGCCACTCAATGCACTGTTTCGCGATCCGGCACGATTGACGCATTTCTTCGACGCGTACCAGATAGCGGTCGTAGCAATCGCCATTCACGCCGACCGGAATATCGAAGTCGAGCTTGTCATAAACTTCATACGGTTGCTTCTTGCGCAGGTCCCACTCGACGCCCGAGCCACGCAGCATCGCGCCGGTCATGCCGAGTTGCAGCGCGCGCTCCGGACTGACCACACCGATGCCGACCAGACGCTGCTTCCATATCCGGTTGTCGGTGAGCAGCGTTTCGTATTCGTCCACGCACTTCGGGAAACGGGTGAAGAAGTCGTCGATGAAGTCGAGCAGCGAACCCTGACGGTTCTCGTTCATCTTCGACAACGCCTTCGCATTGCGAATCTTCGACGCCTTGTATTGCGGCATTGCGTCAGGCAGATCGCGGTAGACGCCACCCGGACGGTAGTAGGCCGCGTGCATCCGTGCGCCGGACACCGCTTCGTACACGTCCATCAGGTCTTCGCGCTCGCGGAACGCATACAGGAACACCGCCATCGCACCGACGTCGAGCGCGTGCGCGCCGATCCACATCAGGTGATTCAACACGCGCGTGACTTCGTCGAAGAGTACGCGAATGTATTGCGCGCGCAGCGGCACGTCGATGCCGAGCAACTTCTCGATGGCGAGCACGTAGCCGTGCTCGTTGGCCATCATCGACACGTAGTCGAGACGGTCCATGTACGGCACCGACTGGATAAACGTCTTGCTTTCGGCGAGCTTTTCAGTCGCGCGATGCAGTAGACCGATGTGCGGATCGGCGCGCTGAATCACTTCGCCGTCGAGTTCGAGCACGAGACGCAACACACCGTGCGCTGCCGGGTGCTGCGGACCGAAGTTGAGCGTGTAGTTCTTGATCTCTGCCATGACGTTCTCTTAGTGTTTCAGACCGCCATAGCGATCCTCGCGGATCACGCGCGGCGTGATTTCCCGCGGCTCGATCGTCACCGGTTGATAGACGACGCGCTTCTCTTCCGGGTCGTAACGCATCTCGACGTAGCCGGAGACAGGGAAATCCTTGCGGAACGGATGACCAATAAAACCGTAGTCGGTCAAAATGCGGCGCAAGTCCGGATGACCTTCGAAGACGATGCCGTACAGGTCGAACGCTTCGCGCTCGTACCAGTTGACCGAATTCCAGATATCGACGACGGACGGCAGGATCGGCATGTCGTCGTCCGGCGCGAATACGCGCAGACGCAGACGCCAGTTGTTCTGCACCGACAGCAGATGCAGCACTGCTGCAAAACGCGGGCCGTCGTAAGCGCCCTCAGCATAGGTCTGGTAATCGACGCCGCAAAGGTCGACACACTGCTCGAAACCGAGCGAGCGGTCGTCGCGCAGGCGCTTTGCCACGTTGAGGTAGTCGCCAGCCTTGACGACGATCGTCAATTCACCGACCGACTCGGTCACGCTCGTCAGGAGGCCGCCAAAGGCCACCTCGAGGTTCGCTTTCAGGGTCTCGAGTTTGCTTGCCATATTGTGGGGAGGCTTTGGCCTTATTGACGGGCGATGGTGTTGGTGCGGCGAATCTTGGCTTGCAGCTGGATCACGCCGTACACCAGCGCTTCCGCTGTGGGCGGACAACCCGGCACGTACACGTCGACCGGGACGATCCGGTCGCAGCCGCGCACCACCGAGTACGAGTAATGGTAATAGCCGCCGCCGTTCGCGCACGAGCCCATCGAGATCACCCAGCGCGGTTCCGCCATCTGGTCGTAGACCTTCCGCAGAGCGGGCGCCATCTTGTTGCACAGCGTACCGGCGACGATCATCACGTCCGACTGACGCGGACTCGGACGGAACACCACGCCGAAGCGGTCAAGGTCATAACGGGCGGCGCCCGCATGCATCATCTCGACCGCGCAGCATGCGAGACCGAACGTCATCGGCCACAGCGAGCCGGTGCGCGTCCAGTTGATCAGTTTGTCTGCCGTAGTGGTGACAAACCCTTCTTTCAAGACCCCTTCGATACTCATTTGCTTTCCACTCCAGACGGGGCGGCAAGCCTGGCCACCCACGCAAACCGGCGATTAATCCATCATTCCCAGTCGAGGCCGCCCTTCTTCCAGATGTAGGCAAAACCAAGCAGGAACTCGAGCAGGAAAATCATCATTGCCGTGAACCCGGCCCAGCCGATGTCACGCAATGCCACGCCCCACGGGAACAGGAACGCGGTTTCAAGATCGAAAATGATGAAGAGAATGGCGACGAGGTAGTAGCGCACATCGAACTTCATGCGCGCATCTTCGAATGCTTCGAAGCCGCACTCGTACGGTGCGTTTTTTTCAGTGTCGGGTTTGTTGGGACCAAGGAGCTTGCCGATACTGACCAGCGCTACGCCTAAACCGGTGCCCACAATAAGGAACAACAAAACGGGGAAATAGGCTGCGAGGTTCAAGACAATCCTCAATCGGTTGGTTCTGAGTGCCGTCAGGAGCATAGCACCCCTGACGCGAAATCACTTCCTGAACACGCATGACGCAAGCTCATAGCCATACGCCAGAAGTGAAAATGCCAGCCGAAGCGAAGCAAGCGGCTGGCATTTAGATAACATTTGGTGCCGACGGCGAGACTCGAACTCGCACAGCTTTCGCCACTACCCCCTCAAGATAGCGTGTCTACCAATTTCACCACGTCGGCACTATATGCAATCCGGGAAAACAACTTGTAAAACCCGCGAATCGCTTCAAGACTTGAATTGTAACTTGTTTAAACAGATTGTTCAACGCACAAGAGCACGCCTACCGAAAATTTATTTCGGCACACCCGTTGCTGGAACCGACGCGGGCGAAGCCGGCGCTGCGGGCGATGCCGCCACCGGAGCTGAACCTGCAGCCGGTGCGGAAGCAGGTGAAGCCGCGATCGGTGCAGTAGCTGCCGCGCCCAGCACGCCTGCCGACGGCTTCACGTGATACGCACCAAGGTAAGTGAGCGCCAAGGTCGTGGCAAAAAACAGCGCTGCGAGCACCGCCGTGGTACGCGACAGGAAGTTCGCCGAACCCGTCGCACCGAACAGGCTACCCGATGCGCCGCTGCCGAAAGCCGCGCCCATGTCGGCCCCTTTGCCGTGCTGCAGCAACACAAGGCCGATGACCCCGAGCGCCGACAACAACTGGACGACGATAATCAATGTTTTCAAATACAGCATCACACTCACCTGAGTCTTTATTTAACCGCGCCGCACACTGTGTGTTGCGCGAAAAGGAGCCATCCTTGTCGAGACGCTCTGCTTAACCAGCCACGCTGGTCGCAGCGGCCGCCTTGCAGATTGCCAGGAAATCCTGATCTTTCAACGACGCGCCGCCGATCAGGCCGCCGTCGATATCGTTCTGACGGAACAGTTCTTCCGCGTTGTCCGGCTTCACGCTGCCGCCGTACAGCAACGGCACGTCCGCCGCACCTTTTGCCGCGAGACGTGCGCGCAGGAACGCATGCACGGCCTGCGCCTGTGCCGCCGATGCGCTCTTGCCGGTGCCAATTGCCCACACCGGCTCATACGCGACGACGAGGCGAGCCGCCTCCTGGGCCGACAGCTTCGCGAGCACCTCGTCGAGCTGACCGCCGACGACCTGCTCGGTCGAGCCAGCCTCGCGTTCTTCGAGCGTTTCGCCGACGCACACGATCGGCGTCAACCCTGCCTCAAGCACACGCTGCGTTTTCACCGCGACCAGCTCGGCGCTTTCGCGGTGATACGCGCGGCGCTCCGAGTGCCCGACGATCGCAAACGTGGCACCAAAGTCTGTCACCATCGGCGCAGCCACTTCGCCGGTATAGGCGCCATGCGTGAACGCGGACACGTCCTGCACGCCCCACACGACCGGACTGCCTTCGAGCAGCGACTGCGCCTGCGCGATATAGAGGCTCGGCACGCAGACACCGACGCGCACGTCGGCCGGCAATTCATTGGCCCCCTGCACCACTGCCTGCAACAACGCGGCGTTCGCGGCGAGCCGCCCATGCATCTTCCAATTACCGACTACCAGTTTGGCTCGTTGTTGATTCGACATCGTCTCGTATTGTCCTGTCTTGCCAGTCCGACCTGCTCCGGCGCGCGCAAAACGCGCAATTTTACTGCGTGGGGTGGATCGGGTCAAACCGGTGGTGTCAAGCCTCCTGACCCCACGTCAACACGATCTTGCCAACGTGGGCGCTGCTTTCCATCAGCGTGTGGGCGTCGGCAGCCTGGGTGGCCGGAAACACGCGATGCACGACCGGCTTGATGCGCCCGGCTTCGAGATGCGGCCATACGCGCTCTTTCAGTTGCGCGGCGATCTGTGCCTTGAACTCGATCGGCCGTGGCCGCAGTGTCGAACCGGTAACGGTCAGGCGGCGACGCAGCACTTCGTTCAGGTTCAGCTCCGCCTTCGCGCCGCCGAGCAGCGCAATCAGCACGATGCGGCCACCGTCGGCGAGCGCCGACAGTTCGCGCGGCACGTAGCTGCCCGCGACCATATCGAGGATCACGTCGACCCCACGATCGTTGGTCAGCGACTTGATGACTTCGACAAAATCTTCCGTCTTGTAGTTGATGGCCCGTTCGGCGCCGAGCGCTTCGCACGCGCGGCACTTTTCGTCCGAGCCAGCGGTGGCGAACACACGGAACCCGAGCGCGTGCGCAATCTGGATCGCCGTCACGCCGATGCCGCTCGATCCGCCCTGTACGAGCAGCGTTTCGTTCGCGCCACCCTCACCCTGGCCGAGCTGCGCGCGATTGAATACGTTGCTCCACACCGTGAAGAAAGTCTCGGGCAGCGAAGCCGCTTCGACATCCGACAATCCCGCCGGCACGGGCAGGCATTGCAGAAGCGGCGCCGCCGCATACTCCGCATAGCCGCCGCCCGCGAGCAGCGCGCACACGCGGTCGCCAATCTTCAGACCGAACGGGTTGTTCTTCGCGTCGATCGTGCCGCCGACGATCTCGCCCGCCACCTCCAGCCCCGGCAGATCCGACGCTCCGGGTGGCGGCGCATAACCGCCCTTGCGCTGAAACACGTCCGGACGATTGATGCCGGATGCCGCCACCTTGATCAGCACCTCGCCAGCCTTGGGCTGCGGCGTCGGACGCTCCGCCAGCTTGAGGACTTCCGGGGCACCGAATTCAGTGATTTCGATCGCTTTCATCTGCGTCAACTCCAAGATTGGATTGCGTTGCCTATCCGTTGCTGCCGTTCGCCCTGGCACCCAACTGCGATTCGAATGCGCAACGCAATCCATCCTGCATGAAAAACGGCCGGCGTGCATGACACGGCCGGCCGTTTGTCCGTTACCGCCTTACTGCGGCGTCGGTTCGCCTTGCGGCGCGTCGTTCAGCAGTACCTTCGCCGACAGACGCACACGACCCTTCTCGTCCGTCTGGATGACCTTGACCTTCACCTGCTGGCCATCCTTCAGATAGTCGTTGATGTCCTTGATGCGCTCGTTCGCGATCTCGGAGATATGCAGCAGACCGTCCTTACCCGGCAGGATGTTCACGATCGCGCCGAAGTCGAGCAGCTTGAGCACGGTGCCTTCGTACACCTGACCCACTTCGACTTCCATCGTGATCGCTTCGATACGACGCTTCGCTTCGGCCATGCCTTCGCTGTTCGTGCTCGCGATCGTGACGACGCCATCGTCCGAAATGTCGATCGTGGTGCCGGTTTCTTCGGTCAGCGCGCGGATTACCGAGCCACCCTTGCCGATCACGTCGCGGATCTTTTCCGGGTTGATCTTGATGGTGATCATGCGCGGGGCGAACTCCGACAGCTGGGTGTTCGCGCCCGACACCGCCGAGGTCATCTTGCCGAGGATGTGCAGGCGGCCTTCCTTCGCCTGCGCGAGCGCGACCTGCATGATTTCCTTCGTGATACCCTGGATCTTGATGTCCATCTGCAGCGCGGTCACGCCTTGTTCCGTACCCGCGACCTTGAAGTCCATGTCGCCGAGGTGATCTTCGTCGCCGAGGATGTCGGTCAGCACCGCGAAGCGGTTGCCTTCGAGAATCAGGCCCATCGCGATGCCGGCGACGTGCGCCTTCATCGGCACGCCGGCGTCCATCAGCGCGAGGCAGCCGCCGCACACCGAGGCCATCGACGACGAGCCGTTCGACTCCGTGATTTCCGACACGACGCGGATGGAGTAGCCGAATTCGTCGGCGCTCGGCAGGCACGCCACGAGCGCGCGCTTGGCGAGACGGCCGTGACCGATTTCGCGGCGCTTCGGCGAACCGACGCGGCCCGTTTCGCCGGTCGCGAACGGAGGCATGTTGTAGTGGAGCATGAAGCGCTCACGGTATTCGCCTTCGAGCGCGTCAATGCTCTGCTCGTCACCCTTCGTGCCGAGCGTCGCAACCACCAGCGCCTGCGTCTCGCCGCGCGTGAACAGCGCCGAGCCGTGGGTACGCGGCAGCACGCCGGTGCGGATTTCGATCGGGCGCACGGTGCGCGTGTCGCGGCCGTCGATGCGCGGCTCGCCGTTCAGGATCTGGGTACGGACGATCTTCGCTTCGATGTCGAACAGCACGTTGCCGACCGACGCCTTGTCGGCCGCCACGGTACCGGCTGCCGCCGCTTCTTCCTCGAGCTTCGCCGAGGTCGCCGCGTAGACTTCCTTCAGCTTGGTCGAGCGAGCCTGCTTGTCGCGGATCTGGTAAGCCGCGAGCAGATCGGCTTGCGCGAGTTCCGTGACGCGCGCGATCAGCGCTTCGTTCTTCGCGGCCGGCTGCCAGTCCCACTCGGGCTTGCCGCCTTCGCGGACCAGTTCATGGATCGCGTCGATCGCGGTCTGCATCTGCTCATGACCGAACACGACGGCGCCGAGCATTACCTCTTCGCTCAGTTGCTGCGCTTCCGATTCGACCATCAGCACCGCGCGTTCCGTACCGGCGACGACCAGGTCGAGCGCCGATTCCTTCATCTGCGGACGCGTCGGGTTCAGCACGTATTCGTTGTTGATGTAGGCCACGCGTGCCGCGCCGACCGGGCCGTTGAACGGCAGACCGGACACCGCGAGCGCCGCCGATGCGCCGATCAGCGCCGGGATGTCGGCGGGGATTTCCGGATTCAGCGACAGCACGTGAATCACGACCTGCACTTCGTTGTAGAAGCCTTCCGGGAAGAGCGGGCGCAGCGGACGGTCGATCAGGCGCGAGATCAGCGTCTCGCCTTCCGACGGACGGCCTTCGCGACGGAAGAAGCCACCCGGGATCTTGCCGGCGGCGTAGGTCTTTTCGATGTAATCGACGGTGAGGGGGAAGAAGTCCTGACCCGGCTTCGCGGTCTTCGCGCCGACCACGGTGGCGAGCACCACGGTGTCTTCGACGTCGACGATCACCGCGCCGCTCGCCTGGCGAGCGATTTCACCGGTTTCGAGGCGAACGTTGTGCTGCCCCCACTTAAACTCTTTGACGATCTTATTGAACATAGTCATTGCTTTTCCTCATCGTAATGCCGCGCAGACCGGAAGCGGCGCGGCAACGCCGGGGCCGGCGCCGCATGGGAAGAGTCGTGCTATGCCATTCCAGAGAGTCACGTGCTGCGAGCGCGCGCGAACCGCTGGAATGACACAAAACTCTGCCCTGAAGCCCGGCCTTGTTTCCTGTTACTGCTTTTCTACTGCTGCTCTGCTACTGCTACTACGCTTGCCCGTGGACGCCGCGCGAACCGGCATACGCCGCGGATCACAGGCGGTGCGCGTTACACGAAGCGCGCCGTGCAAAAACAAAATGCCTGTATCAGCGAAACTGACACAGGCATCTTGCTGAACGACTGGCCGATTACTTACGCAGACCCAGCTTCTCGATCAGGCTGCGGTAACGATCCGCGTCCTTGCCCTTCAGGTAGTCGAGCAGTTTGCGACGGCGGCTCACCATGCGCAGCAGACCGCGGCGGCTGTGGTGATCCTTCGTGTGCTCCTTGAAGTGGGAGGTCAGTTCGTTGATACGGGTCGTGAGCAGCGCGACCTGAACTTCGGGGGAGCCGGTGTCGTTGGCTGCGCGTGCGAATTGCGCGACGACTTCGGACTTCTTGCTTGCTTCAACTGCGGACATGTCAATTTCCTTGATAACTGGACAGGCGGTCACGGAAGAAAGGCCGTGCCGTGGGATACCCGTTTCACAATTTACTGAGCCCCGTTCGTGGCTGAATTAGCTGAATGAGAACCCAGCCCAACAACGGGACGCGTATTGTAGCACAGCCGACTTCGGCCGCGAAGCCCGCGCTAGCAAGGCGGATCGCGCGTCTCTCAGGGGCGTCGCATCCGACAGACTGTCGGCAATATCGTGCGCTCGGCTGGCAGCGCCAGCACCGTGCGAAAGCCATAGCCGGAACCTTCGTTATCGAAATGCACGCCGGGGGTGCCGGCTTTGTCCATCTGCATCACGTAAAGGGGCTGGATCAGCTGATGGTCGTCGGCGCGCATCCACGATGCGTGAAAACCGTTGTCGAAGCGGATGCCCTCGAGCGCTTTCGCGACCGCCGTCGGATCGGCGCTGCCGGCGCGGTTCATCGCGGCGGCGAGTGTGTCGATCAGCAGTGGCATACGCAGCACCGGATAGTCGTCCTGCGCGGCCGGATAGCGCGCGCGGAACGCCGCGTACCATGCATCGGAAGCCGCGCCGCCGACGTTCGGATGCCACTCGGCCACGGCGATCACGTGACCCACGCCCGCGTCGCCGAGGGCGGCCGGCGCGCCGAGGCTGTTGCCGTAGAACGTGTAGAACTTCGTGTCGAGGCCCTGCTCGCGCGCCGCCTTCACGAGCAACGTCAGGTCGTTGCCCCAGTTGCCGGTGATCACGGCGTCCGCGCCGCTCGCGCGGATCTTCGCGATGTACGGCGCGAAGTCCTTCACTCGGCCGATCGGGTGGAATTCGTCGCCGACCACCGCGATGTCAGGCCGCTTCGCCGCGAGCGTCGAGCGCGCGAGGCTGCTTACGTCGTGGCCGAAGCTGTAGTCCTGATTCAGCAGGTAGACCTTTTTCACCGTCTTGTCGCGCTCGATCACCTCGGCGAGCGCGGCCATCCGCATGCCCGCGTGCGCGTCGAAGCGGAAGTGCCAGAAGCTGCAGTTCGTGTTGGTGAGCGCGGGGTCGTCGGCCGAGTAGTTCAGGAACAGTTCGCGGTTGTCCGGCTCGCGGCTGTTGTGCTTATCGATCGCGCCGATGAGCGCCGCGGCGACCGCCGAGCTATTGCCCTGCAGGATGTAGCCGATATGGCGATCCGCGGCTGCGCGCAATTGCGTCAGCGCTTCCTCTGTGCTGCCTTTGCTGTCGAGCACGACGAGTTCGAACGGATGCGCGCCGTCTGCGAGCTTCACGCCGCCGTGCGCGTTGACCTGTTCGACACCGAAGCGCAGATTGCGCTCGACTGCCGCGCCCGCGTTCGCGAACGGGCCAGACATGCCTTCGATCAGCGCGAGCCGGATCGGGGCGCCCGAGGGTTTGCCGATCGGATTCACCTCCGAACTCGTCGCCCGCGCCACGCCCACGCCAACCGCCGCCATTGAGATCGCCGTCAGCGCAACCGCCGCCGCCCGTTGCCACATCGCCGTCATGGTCGTCCTGCCTGAATCTTCGAAGCGCGGATCATAGAACCACGCGCACGGAATAGGCAAGCCGGCGCATCCGTTCCCTTTGGAGGCGACGCACGTTCGGGCAGCGCCATTCTTTCGCCGTGGCGCGTGTCAAAATAGTGCGTCTCGATGATAAGAACCGCTATGCAAACGCCATCGGAGGAATACATGTCGAACCGCCATCACCGCACGGCGGCCTCTATCACAACCCCGGCCGGCGCGAGTCTGCGGCGCGCCGCGTTCGTTTGCCTGAGCGTGCTCGCGCTCGCCGGCTGCGCCCAGCCGTGGCAGCAGTATCAACAGGGAGCGGATGCATCGACGGTGATCGCGCGGCTCGGACCGCCGCGCGAAACCTACGACCTGCCCGACGGCGGCAAGCGCCTGATGTGGCCGACCCAACCGATGGGCGAAACCACCACCGCCGCCGACATCGACGCGGCCGGCAAGATCGTCAACATGCGCCAGGTGTTGCAACCCAACGAGTTCTACCGCGCCGAGATCGGCAAATGGACGCGCAGCGACGTGCTGGTGAACTTCGGCCGTCCGGTCGAAACGTCGTACTTCCCGATGATGAGGCGCGAAGTGTGGACCTATCGGTATCTCGAGGACAACGTCTGGTACATGCTGTACAGCTTCTACTTCGACGACCAGGGCATCTTGCGCCTCACGCAGAAGACTCCCGACCCGCTGCACGAGCCCGACCGCCGCAGCCTGTTCTGAGTCCAGAGCGCCGTTTTCGAAAGAAGAAGCCAATCTCAAAAAAGCCGCTAGCCATAGGCGGCTTTTTTATTCCTTGAGCATAGAGAAGAATTTTATCCTGCTCGCGTCAACCATTTCGCAAAAGAAAGGTTATCGTAAACACCGTTAGGCACCGGCTCGCGATCGACCGCACAGCCGCGGTTTCGATCCGGTGCCAGGTCAATTGCCTGTGTTACGGAGTTGCTACGATGAACCGCCCCAAACACCTGCTGGTCGCCAACGTCGCGTGGGCCCATGAAACCGCGACGCGCAATCCGGCATTCTTTCGCGACCTCATGCGCGGACAGAATCCGCACATTCTGTGGATAGGCTGCGCGGACAGCCGAGTGCCCGCCGAAACGATCACACATTGCGAGCCCGGCCATCTGTTCGTTCATCGCAACATCGCCAACCTGTTTGATCCCGGCGACGACAACGTCGCGAGCGTCCTCGAATACGCGGTGCGAGTGCTCAAGGTCGGCCATGTGATCGTCTGCGGGCACTATGGCTGCGGCGGCGTGCGCGCCGCGCTGCTGCCGCCCGACCCCGCGCTGCCGCATGTAAACCGGCGTATCGCGCCGCTCTGCGCGCTCGCGCGAACGCATCGCCCGGAACTGGACGGCGCGGCGAGCGAATCGGATCGCGTGAACCGCCTCGCCGAGCTGAATGTGCTCGAACAGGTGCGGCAGCTACGGGCGAGCCCGATCGTGCACGAGGCTGATGCGCCGCCGCTCGTGCACGGCTGGATCTTTGCGCTCGACGACGGGCGCATCAAGGTTCTCACCTCCGGCTATAGCGCCGACGACGCGATGACCTGCCCGACCGCCGCGCACAGCGCGGCCTAGCGAAGCGCCTCGCGCGCCCCATTCAAACCGCGGACGGAGCCGACAGCGGAATCGTCATCGAGCCACCGCTGTTCGTCGCCCGCCACCCTACTCCCGCTTCTGGACTCCATGGATACTCAAACCTCCTTCTCCGCGCTCCAGCGCGACGTGCTCGCCGGAACGGCCGTTTTTCTGGTCGCGCTGCCGCTTTGCCTCGGCATTGCTCATGCATCGGGCGTCGACCCGTTTGCCGGACTGGTGTCGGGCATCATTGGCGGGCTCGTGGTTGCCGCGCTGAGTGGCTCGCGTCTGAGCGTAAGCGGCCCGGCCGCCGGCCTCGTCGTGATCGTCGTCGACGGCATCGCGCGGCTTGGCGGCTTTTCCGCTTTCCTGCTGGCCGTACTGCTGTCGGGCGTCATCCAGTTCGGCTTCGGCATGCTCAGGGCTGGTCGGTTGGCGGCCTACGTGCCGTCGCCGGTGATCAAGGGGATGCTCGCGGCCATCGGCGTGCTGTTGATCCTGAAGCAGTTTCCCGTAGCGCTGGGGTTGGCCGGCACCGCTCACTCCGTCCTCTCGGCGGCGGAGGTCGCAACGCCGCTCGGCCCAATCTCGCTGACCGCCGTGCTGATCACACTGCTGTCGCTCGCAATCCTCGCCGGCTGGGAAACGCGCGCGCTGCGCCGCTTCGCCGTCGTGCGCATCATGCCGGCGCCGCTCGCGGTGGTGCTGCTCGGCATCGGCGCGACCCTCACGCTCGATCTCGTCGCGCCATCGTTGGCACCGCCCGCCGAACGGCGGGTCGCGTTGCCGTCGCTCGAATCGTTCGCGGCACTGCAGGCCGTGCTCGCGTCGGCCGACTTCGGACCGCGGTTCGCCCAGCTCATCAATCCAGACATATGGCGCGTTGCGATCACGATCGCCATCCTCGCAAGTCTCGAAACGCTACTGAGCCTCGAAGCGGTCGAACAGATCGATCCGGAACGCCGCCGCGCACCGCCCGATCGCGAACTGAAGGCGCAGGGCGTAGGCAATCTGATCGCGGGCGCGATCGGCGGACTGCCGATCACCGCAGTGATCGTGCGTAGCTCCGCGAACGTGCATGCCGGTGCAAAAAGCCGGCTCTCGGCGATCGTTCATGGGGTGTTGCTTCTCATCAGCGTGTTCGCGCTCACGAGCGTGATCAACCTGATCCCGCTCGCCTGCCTTGCCGCGATCCTGATCTTCACCGGCTTCAAACTCGCCAAGCCGTCGTTGTTCGCCGGGCTCGCGCGACAGGGATTCGCGCCGTTCGCACCGTTTATCGTCACGGTCGCTGGTGTGCTCGTCACCGATCTGCTGATCGGTATCGTGCTCGGCATCCTGTGCAGCATGCTGTTCGCGCTGTACGCAAACCTGCGCGGCCCGATCGTGCTCGCGCAGCATGGCGATCACTACCTGCTGTCGTTTCGCAAGGACGTGTCGTTTCTCGGCAAGGTGCCGCTCAAGCACTATCTGGAGCAGATTCCGGATGGCGCCACCGTCATCGTCGACGCGACACGCGCCGATTTCGTCGATCACGACGTGCGCGAACTGCTGGACGCGTTCGTCGCGGATGCGCCCCGCCGCGGGATCACCGTCGACCTCAGATATCAGGTCCGCGAGCAGGCGCGCGCAACGAACGGCTGGTCGCTGCGGCGCACGACGGCGGAGTAGTCTCGGCGTATCGGGTCGCCGCGCTTGCGCGATGACCGCGAAAAAAAGGTTCTTCGTAGAAAAGCGTGGAGCGATTTTTGCCAATTGCGTAATCTGATGCCTGAATTGAGGGGACATCAGGGGGAGAATTGCTCGATCGCAAGGCACTGCAGGCGCTGGGGTGCTGG
>NZ_JBFPKG010000056.1:0-49363 GCF_040948665.1 Paraburkholderia sp. BR14320 | reverse complement strand
CAAATCAGCACTTGCGAGAGGAGGTAAAAACAAGGATTCTTGATACCCGTTCGAGCCCCGAATCAGGCGCCTGTCGCTGGCGCCATTACGCCGAAAACACCCGGCTCCTTTACGGCGAAAGGCAACATTTGCAAAGCAGCTCATCGTTGCGTGCCTTCCAATGACGCTATAGGGACAATCTATCGTCACTTCCCCCAACGTTCGGATCTAGTTGTAGCCGCGTTGTGCAGTGAGGTGGATGCCTGCGCCGATGCAGGCTTTGAACTTGCCGCCACGCTTGGCGCTGGCGACGCATTAGTAGGATGGATTGAACGCTACGTCGATTTTGTGACGAGGAGACGCGGTCTCGCCGCGGCTCTGAATTCGGGCGATGCCGCGTTCCGGGCATTGCCGACCTATTTTCTTGACCGACTCCGGCCTGTCGTTCAGAGCCTTCTTGATGCCGCCACAGATTCGGGCGATATTCGCAAGGGAATACGGCCCGAAGAAGTTTTGTGCGCGGTAGCCGCCCTGTGCGCTCCGCTTGAATGTCCCGATCCGCCCGATGCCCGGAGGTTGGTGGCTGTGTTTCTCGATGGATTGCGCTACGGTGCGAGCAACAGGATTCTAGTCCGGGGTTGACTTAGCGACGATAGCGCGACTATCGCCACTTTTTGTTGGGCGCTTTTGCCGACCAACTGCTCAAGCGGCTTGCCGGATCGTCGAGCATCAGTGCGATTCACCCGGTTTCGCAAAATCGTCTCATACGGCGCATCGCACGATATTGCCATCGAGACGTTCTTCAGAGAGAAATCGTGAGTGCGGCGATCGACCACTTGCGGACCAAGCGCGTGTCTGGCCGCGCCCGCGCGACGGGCGCGCTGTCGCACCCGTCACCGGGCCCGGACGCGGAAGTCGGGCGAGTCCGGCTTCCTCGCCCAGGACTTTGGTCCCGCAGCGCGAATGACAAGAGTGTATATGTTACATCTCCCCTAGTTCAGCGGCAGGTTTTGTGCACGTCATTTCTTCAAATAGAACTAATCCGGGAGGCACGCTCGACGTGCGCAAAGGCGCCACAGTGAAGTCGGTGCGCGTGTAGACACCACACAATCCGATCGGAGCAGTTCAAAAGCGGCCGGTTTTTGCATCGGCAGCTGAACTGCAATCCTTGGCAGAAAAGCAGTCGCACTATGCAGGTTACAAGTCGGCGTGCCAAACGCATCTGTCCTGGGCATCGTCCTGCTGAGCCTGACACGCAGCGCAATCTTGTTGATAGTGCGTGGACCCCGCCTAGCGCGATGAACGTGACATGCGTACATCGAATCGCTGGTTATCATGACGCAGTGCCGGATGACCGTGGCGCGGCAACAGTCCAAAGAAGTTTGATCGCGGCAGTGCTACGACTTGGACACGATAGTCTGGCAAGTCGCGCATTGTCCCGCGATCAGAGCATCCGACTCAAGATCTGCCTGCTTCCGCGAACAAGTATCTCGAAACCTGCTCCCGGGTATCTTCTATTTCAATGACGTCGGTGATCAGTCCACTGGCCTTCAACAGTTCGGGATTTACGATTTCGTCGGTCAGCTTCTGTATTATGTCTCTTGTCGTTTCATCAAGTTCTGGCATGTCTTTTGTCATCGTATCGGGACCGAAAACACCAATGTGAGCCTGCGGATAAGCCAAGACTGCTACTGGGTTAAAGCCAGGGCCGCACATAGCATACACGCCTCCCGTGTACGCTTTTCTTGCAATGAGCAGCAACTTAGGTACTTTGCTTCGAACGTGTGCCCTGAACAAATCTGCCGCTGCAGAAAAAATCCCACTATTTTCGGCCTCTCGGCCTATCATAAATCCAGGGATGTCAGCAATAAACATGATCGGTATCCGGACTTTCTCAGCCACACCAACCATTTTGACTATTTTGGTAGCGGATTGCCTGTGAATGGCACCGCCCTTATAGCGGGGATTGTTGGCAATGATAGCAACCGCGCTTCCTTTAATGGTCGCGTAGCCTGTCAACACTTCCTTTGCGTATTCGGGGCTAATTTCGGTGAAACTGTCCTTGTCGACGAAAGAATGCAGCAACTGATGCATGTCATAGGGCGTACGATGATCCGATGGAATCAAGCTCTTGAAATCAGCTGCTTCGGGTTCTTCATATCCCAGACCACGGTTCGCTCCGCGGTTGGCGCTGACGTGAAGCAACTGCCTTACACATCCGAATAGGTCTTCTTCATCTTCGAATACCAATTGAACTGAACCTGAGTGCTTGCTGTGAACGTCTGTTCCACCTAGCGAATAGAGATCTGAATCCTGAGCCAGCATGGCCTTCACCATATCGGGGCGACCCATGCACAAGGCGCCCTTTTTGGTCATCAACACCAAGTCAGCCAGCATCAGTGGTAAGGCCAAGGGGCCTGAGGTCGGGCCGAGTATGGCGGAAATTAGCAAATTCTTCTCGGCCAACTCCGCGAGAGATGCACTGACTCTGCCCATTCCAGTTGGTGATAAAAGCAGTTTCGACATGTCCGATGAAAGAACTTTTGTGGTATCGAAACTATCTGTCCCTCCGGGACGGTCCTGAACGTAAATCAATGGGGCGCAACTGTCCCGGGCTATCGTTACGGTCTTTGTAATCTGCGTGGCGGTGCGCCACTGTCCGCTTCCTCTGAATTCACAGTCTCGTCCCCGATTCATGACCAGAAACGTTCTTACGGAATTTATAGACCCTTCGCCGCAGATGAAATGACTTCTCTCGACAGGGTGATGGTCGACAAAACTACCGGCGTCAAAGAGAGTGTTTATTCTTTGCAATGAAATCTGCATTGGCTACCGCCTCCGAAACGGTGTGCGAATCGTTTGCTGCTGCCTGCGCATGAAACATTTCGCAGTGAAGATGGCAGTCGTGTTACGACGAATTCAGAACGTCTTCTACAGACGTTGCCATAGTCAAGAGGCGGCGGTCCTGACCTCGTGGTGCGTCAAGGCTCAAACCAACGGGCAATGCACCATCCGGAGCGACAGGAAGCGTAACCGAGGGCATCGCGGCATTGCTGGCCAAGTCGGTATTACGTATCACCTCCGAGAAAAGTTCGGGCCGCCCGGCATCGCTACAGTGGGGAACGCTGCGTGGAACCGTCGGGTATGCGAGAAAATCGATACCTTGGGTGGTGAACAGGTTTTTCATTTGCTGACGCAAAAGGCCCACATTCTGAATCGCAAAAGAATAATCCGCCGCAGAGATCAGTTGCGCACTGAGGTTGCTGTGGACGATGTTGCGGACAGCTTCATCACGGATGTTATCGAATATCGTATTTATCCTGTTGGCCCAACCGAAGGAAAGCAATGTGCGTGGAAAGTCCATGAAGAATTCGTAAACGGGAATGGTGAAGGTTCCGATCCTATTTAAGTCGGCAACAGCCGAGTCGTCCAGATCAACGCACTCGAACCCCGCGCGGATCAGACGCGTGATCGCACGCCAACAATGCTTTCGGACATCTTCATTGAGGTCACTCCACATGGACGCCGGAAGTCCTATGCGGCAAGGAGTACCAATCTGTTTTGCCGGCGGGCGGGTACCGGTGGACAGCAGCTCATATATCATCAACGCGTCCTTCGCCGTGCGCGTCAAAAGCCCAGGTGAATCTTTAGTGCGAGAAACTGGAATGATTCCAGCTGAAGACCAGTGACCGCTTGTAGGCCTGAAGCCGATAATGCCACAGAAGGCGGCCGGTATCCGCACTGAGCCGCCAGTGTCAGTTCCGATCGCCATCGGAACGATCCCGGCAGCCACTGCGGCCGCGCAACCGCCACTGCTTCCGCCCGCCAGATATCCCGGAGCCGTCGGGTTGCCCACCGTTCCCCACCTCGGATTGACCGATGTGATGCCAAAACTAAGTTCATGCATATTGTTCTTACCGGCGACGACAGCGCCCAAGGATTTCAGTTTTCGGACGATAATGGCATCGCGTGTCGCTATGCATCCTTCCATCCCTGGCGTACCGGCGGTTACTGGAAACCCGTTAGCACAAATATTGTCTTTCAATGAGAAGGGGATGCCGTAGAGTGGTGCACCTTTCAGCACATCATTCGGCCTTGCGAAATGCGCATCGAGGTCGCGACTACCAATGAAACAATTGAGCTTCGACTGACTAGCATTGGCGCTAATTGCGTGCTTCCGCATGTCATCCGCAGAGATTTCACCATCGCGTATACCATCACAAAGCGATTCCAGAGAGTCTTCCGAATACATAAAGTGTCCCAAAATAGGGTGTCGTCAGAGCATGCGATATCAGTAGTGATAGGCACTGCGTATTTCGTCGAGAGGATTGCCCCGTAGAAGGTCTCCGCCTGTACTGCGTATAACGGCGCAGGCGCTATTGATAGCCGTCTGGATCGCCCCCTCGATCCAACCACCGGTGAATGAACAACCACATCCAGCCAAATATAGGCCGGTATCCGTTGCAAGGTCGTTTGCCGTCTGAAATTGAAAAAAAAGCCGCTGTGAGTACACATCTTCACCGGGATAGTTGAGTTTAAACGCACCGGAAGAATGGGGATCAGTCAACCAGTCATGGTGAAGGATAGCATGCTCGTAGTCGTCATCCACGGGAGTCAGGTGGCGCGCAAGTTCAGGGTTGAATGTAGCAAGGGCGTTGACAAAACGCTCGCAGCGCTGCTTTTTGTCGGGGACGCTTAGTAGCTTATGCGCGTCGTCCTCCCACGTGTAGCTAAGCAAAACTACACCTGGACCGTCTGGCCTATCGGGCTCGTAGTCAAGGCAATATACCCCGCGCGCAAAACTGTCAGATTGAATTGTGACTGGCAAATCGTTACCGATCCAAAATTTACCATGTGTAAGCATGAATAGTTTTGATGACCCGGTGAGATGCGTTTCTCTAACGGCTCGTGAGACGTCTCGACTGAGAAACGTCTCGTCGTCGGTCAGGCCGTGAACCATCTGCATTGTCCTTGTGTTGCTGGTAACGATAACTCGGTCAAAAGTCATGATTTCGCCCGCGTCAGTCATCAGCCTTATCTTTCCGTCTTCTTTGTAGATACGGCCCACGCCATTGAAGCGAACCCGGTCAGCAACGGTGCATTCTCCGATCTTCTCTGCTGCGAGGCACTCAGCTAGTGTAGAAATTCCGCAAGAGACCAAGCGTTGATCGTCCATGTAGCCATTGATGACGAGCCGTAGTATTTCGGTGAATGCCGCCTGATAAACGGGAAGGAAGCCTCCAGAGCCTATGCCCAAAGAACCGAATAGTTCAAAGTCGTCAGGCCGTTCCCAGCGGATGTCTCCGGGCGGGCGAGATCCAGTGAAGATGGCCACGATGGCTGCATAAAAAGAACTGTCACGAAACACGTCGAGCCACGTTTGCCATTCCGCTCGGGCTTTCTCAAACCGGCCTGACCTCAACATTGCGGTGATTTTTGCGGGAGCAACTAGAGACGTACCGTTGATCACGCATCCTTCCTGCAAAAAGGCTCTCCAGCCTTCATAGACGACTCTGAACAATGGGGGCGGCGGTTCTCCCGCGCGCCAGATATGGCGAGTACCGCGATAGTGCAATTCGGTATCGACCATTCCTGGATCCGGGAAAGAGGCTGTCGTCGAAATACCGTACCTGTCAAGATAATGAAAAAGACCGGTCGCAGTCGGAGGAAATCTCATTGCACCCATTTCAGCAATGAGATGCGGGTACCGTGGATCAAAAGCTTGTGACCATACTCTACCTCCGATGCGATCGCGGGCTTCAAACACGGTGACATCGGTGACACCTGCTCGCATCAATTCCGCCGCGGCCAGAAGCCCGCTAATGCCAGCCCCCACGATTGCAACCCGCGGCGTCTGTAAACTGGGTGAAAACGAGCCAATTGCTCCTTCTGATTTGCAAATGTCGAGGAAAGGAGCGTAGTCATACAATAGGTCAATAGTCGGTGATGCAATTTGTGAAGATGCGGAGCAGTTTTTCATGAATTATCTCGCTTTGGAGTACCTCTACCCGTCGAAAAGACGATCACTGAGAGTAACGCTACGATTTAGATAAGAGAGAGGGAAAGATTGCTTATTTCGTTGCCAATAACTTGGTTGTCTGTCAAGGCAAGCCGCTATTTATTTTTAGTATCCGTGTATGCCACGATAGCAAATCGTCTACCTCAGGATCAAACAAATAAAATTGATACTTGTGAGAAGATATCGTGAGGTCAGAGCCGGTCGTCTATTTTTTGTCGCCGCCGAGTTGCCTAAACATCGCTTGCGAAGACGTGAAGGCAATGTCGCAACGAGGCGAGCGTCAGGATGTCGACTGGAAAAGGTTACCTCGTGCTCGATATCGGCTAACTTGAGGACGAGAACCCGTGGGCATATAACTTTCGGACTGGACTCGATTGCGGGTTGGTGGCGTGGAGTTGCCCTATAACCCCGGGGAAACGCACATCGTCTTCACGAACGAGTGAGCCATACAATTGCTGTGGGCCAGTGTACGTGCGTGGTCAGCGGATGCGGGGGGAAGGCAGTTCGCGCCCGAAGATACGCGTGCCATGGTCGATGTAGGTAGAGCGTTGTACGTCATCCGTTCGACGAGCTGCGCTGCTCGACGGCAATCAGCATCACGTCGTGCGCCACGCTACCGGTATGGCTTCGAGTTGTCGCAGTCCAGCTAATCGCCTCCGGTTGCGGCAGGCAGCTCGAAGGTTACACACAGGGAAGAGCCATCGTCGCACCGGAACTTGAAGCCATCGGAGCACGAATGGTATTGCTGTTGTCCACGGCAACAACACGATCGTCGTGCTGCCACGTGTATCGCAGCGCCCCGAGACGGCGCAGCAGCAGATGATGCCCTCAGATAAGCCGATACACGCGCTTGTGGTTGGGCTACGGGGCGATCTGTTCTCGCCCGGAATGCGGTAGCGCCCAGACACCTGAAGTCGGAAGAAAATGCGTTACATGGACCAGCATTTCTTCGAGACATTCTGAGTCATCGGACGGTGTGGCGCTACGACCGCTTTGCCAATCGGACAAGCGAGCCCGTTTTCACTGCTACGTCATAGCGGACCGCGCCGAGAACTTCGCAGACCGCTTCAATCGTCGCCCCCCGCACCAAGGCGGGCGCGCAAACACGTCTTTGTGCGCGCCATTCCAAACCTTCTTTTAAGGTTCCGACAGCGGTCGTCCTAGTCCGCTGCGGCGTGCTCTGATGACGGTGCGACGTATCGTCAGCTTTCATCGCCGCCACTCCGCCTTCCTGCAATTGCTCGGTCCGACCGGACACCTGGTTCGGGTTAACGCCTCGCCAACGGTGCTCCGGTTCACTCATAAATTCAACGGTTTCACATAATGTCTAGGCTTACCGCTAGCCTAGGCTATCCCTGATCTTAGGGGAGCCTTCGTGTCATCAGATACGTGGGGCTGATCAATGGCGAGACACAAAGACCCGCGTGAAGGCGGTCCTTACCGTCATCGCAAGTCGCTTGCTCCAGCCACGCCGCGGCGCGAGGAGTGCACGAAAAATTGCACAGTTGATGGCGGTCACGTCATTGCTGTTGTCTTCTTGTGATGTTCTGCACCTAACAACATGTACATCGACGGGACAACGAACAGTGTGAACAGAGTGCCGATCGACAGTCCCGTGAATATTACCAGCCCGATCGCGTTGCGCCCTGCCGCGCCAGCGCCGGACGCAATCACTAACGGCAGAACACCAAGCACCATGGCGGCTGTAGTCATTACGATCGGGCGCAGGCGCGCGCCTGCCGCTTCTTCAAGAGCTTCGCGCTTGCTGCGGCCTGAACGCTGTAACTCATTCGCGAACTGCACGATGAGAATGCCATGCTTGCTGATAAGCCCCATGAGTGTGACCAGTCCGACTTGCGTGTAGATGTTGAGCGTGGAAACGCCGATGTTAATGAAGATCAGCGCACCGAACAACGCCAACGGCACTGATACCAGAATGACGATGGGATCGCGGAAGCTTTCAAACTGCGCCGCGAGTGCAAGGAACACAATGACCGCTGCGAACATCAGAGTGATTAGGAAGCCGCCCGACTCCTGCATGAATTGGCGCGAAAGTCCGGAATAGTCCATGTTGTATCCTGAGGGAGCGACGCGGGTTGTGGCGTTGCGCAGGAACTCGAGTACTTCGCCCTGCGAAACGCCGGGTGCGACTACGGCCGAGATCGTTGCCGAATTCATTTGCTGAAAATGGTTGATGGATTCGGGCACAACCGTCGACTTCAGATGCGAGACAGTCGAAGCAGGGATCATACTGCCGTCGGAAGTGCGCAGGTTGTAGTCTAATAGCTGCGATGGGTTCATTCGGTCGACCTGCTGAAGTTGTGGAATCACCTTGTAAGAACGGCCGGCGACCGAGAAATAATTCGCGTAGTTACCACCGAGCGCAGCTCCGAGCGCCTGTCCCATGTCGCTTTGCGTAAGGCCGAGCGAGGCGACCTTGTCGCGGTCAACCATCAGAACGGTCTCGGGCTTGTCGATCTTTAGGTCGCAGTCGACAAAGAGGAACATGCCGCTTTCGCGCGCCTGTTGCAAAACCGCTTGGGTTACTTCGTTAAGGTTATCGAAAGGCTCAGTCGTGTTGATCACGAACTGCACCGGGAAGCCTTGCGCACCGGGCAGGGGTGGAAGCTGGAAAGCAGCAACTCGCGCGCCGGCGATGCCATTCCACTTCTGTTGAAGCTCCTGTTGCAACTCGGAGGCACCTCTCTTGCGCCTGTCCCATGTCGTGAAGAGCACGCCGCCGAAGCCCTGATTCAATGTCGGCGCGCCTGTCAACTGAAACATCTGCGCATACTCGGGCAATTGCTTAGATATCTGGAAAACCTGGTCGGCATACATCTGCATCTGTTGAATCGTCGCATTGGGTGGTCCCTGGATCAGCGACAGTACGATGCCTTGGTCCTCCTGGGGGGCGAGTTCGGACTGTGACGTCGCAAATAAATAGATGGTCCCGCATAACAGTATTGCACCCATCACGACGAATACGGTCCATGTGTCCAGTATCGAGCGCAGGAGCCGCATGTAACCCCGATGCACTTTCTCAAACTGCTGATGGACGAAACGGTTGAAGCGTCCGGGTTGCTGCTCGTGATGAAAGAGTCGCGAGCACATCATTGGCGATAGGCTTAGCGCGACCACCCCCGACATAGTGACCGCGCTTGCCAGTGTAAATGCGAACTCCGTGAACAGTGCGCCCGTCAGTCCGCCCTGGAAGCCAATGGGGAGATAGACGGCAATCAACACAACAGTCATTGCGAGTATCGGGCCACTGAGTTCGCGCGCGGCGATGAACGCGGCATCGAAGGGACGCTTGCCCCCGGTCGTCAGGTGTCGGTCGAAATTCTCAACCACGATGATCGCGTCATCGACCACGAGTCCGACCGCGAGCACCAGCGCGAGCAGCGTCAGTAGATTAATGGAGTAGCCGAGCAACTGCATCATGAAGAATGTGCCGATCAGAGACAGCGGCATCGCGAACAAGGGCACTATCACCGCGCGGAAGCTGCCGAAGAACAGGTAAATCACTAGCGTTACGATCAGTAGTGCCTCGACGAGCGTCTTCACCACTTCGTCGATGGCAGTCTCGATAAAGTCCGTGGCATCATAGACGATGTCGCTCGACACCCCCGTGGGGAGCTGCTTCTGCAGATCAGGGAACACAGCTTTGACGCGTTTCGCTACTTCGAGCAGGTTCGCGTCGGGCGCTACCTTGATCCCAATGAACACCGAGCGTTTTCCACTAAAAGCGACATTGGAGTCGTAGTTGTCCGCACCCAATACAACATTGGCGACATCCTCTAGGCGCACGATCGCGCCGTTCTTCTGCTTGATAACCAGCTTCCTGAAGTCTTCGACGGAATGCAGATCGGTACCAGCGTTTAGACTGACGCTGGTCATCTGGCCTTTGGTTGCTCCGAGCGTCGCCAGATAGTTGTTGTTGCCGAGTGCGGTGTAGACGTCAGAAGCCGTGACGTTGTGCGCTGCGAGCCTGGTGGAATCAAGCCACGCGCGCAACGCGAACTGACGGCCGCCGAGAACCTCTGCGGTTTGCACGCCCTGAATTGAATCGAGCTTCGGCTTGACAACGCGCAGCAGATAGTCCGTGACGTTGTTGCTTGGCAGGACATCGCTGTAGAAGCCCATATACATCGTGTCAGTAGTCTGGCCGACCTGAATCGTCAACACTGGCTGTTGCGCTTGGGGTGGCAACTGGTTCCGCATAGACGCGATTTGGGTGTTGATCTCTGTTAGCGCGCGGTTCGGATCGTAGTTCAGGCGGAGAGTCGCGGTGATACTTGAGACACTCGTGCTACTCTTCGACGACATGTAATCGATGCCTTGCACCTGTGCGATCGCGGCTTCGAGCGGCTGAGTAACGAAGCCGGCCATCGTCTCGGCGCTAGCGCCATAGTACGAGGTGGTGATGGTAACGACGCCAGTGCCGGTCTGGGGATATTCGCTAACCTTAAGTGTCGACAGGGAACGTAAGCCCAGCACGAGGATGAATAGGCTTACCACGGACGCGAGGACCGGCCGTTTGATAAAGATGTCGGTGAAATCCATCTGAGGAACTCTTATTGTTCTTGGGGCGTCGGAGCAGGACTGTCTGCCGGCAACACGCGATTGTCGATTACGAGCGGTGTGCCGTTCTTCAGCTTGAGTTGGCCGCTCGTCACCACTAGTGCGCCTTCGTCTAAGCCCTTCAGGATCGCAACCTGATCGCCGCGCGTGGGTCCTGGCGTTACGAAGATCTGTTGCGCAACGGGCATCGTTTTGCCGCGTGCGTCCTTATGCTCGCCCGGTTTGATGACGAAAACTGTTGCCCCGTAGGGATTGTAAGTGATTGCCGTTTGCGGCAGTGTCAGGTAACGCTGCTCGTGACCAACATCGACTTTTACGCTAGCGTACATCCCCGGCAACAGCTTGCGCTCGCGGTTGTCGAGGGCCGCTTCGACCTCCACGTTGCGCGTCGTGCTGTCGAGGCGCGGGTTGATAGCGCGGATCTTGCCCACGAAGCCGCGGCTCACGAATGCACTTGTAGCTACGGCGACGCTCTGTCCCACCTGCAGTTGACCGAGTTCCTGCTGGGGCAGGTGAAAGTCGACGTAGATGGGGTCAATAGCTTGCAACGTAACGATGGCGTCGCCCGGATTGACGTACTGGCCTGGATTGACTGTCGTGATGCCCACGCGTCCCGCGAAAGGCGCGCGAATCGTTTTTTTCTCGACTAGTGCGGCCTGCTGTTCGACTTGTGCTCGTTTGCTTCTCAGGTCGGCGGCATCAGCATCCACTTGCGCCCTGGCAATCGCCTGAATGTCGTACTGTGCCGTGTCGCGGTTATAGACGGTTTGCGAGAGTTCGGCGGCAGCTCTTAGCGAGGCGAGCTGCGCGCGGTCCGAGCGGTCGTTCAGACGCACGAGCACCTGTCCAGCCTTGACTTCCTCGCCGGACTTGAATGCGATCTCGCGAACGAGTCCAGCCACTTCAGTCGTCACGTCGACACCGCGCACGGCACGCAGGCTGCCCACAGCGGCAAGCTGTGGCTGCCATATCTGATAGCTCACGACGGCGGACGTGACGGTAGCAGCCGGCACCGCATTGTGTGCCATGAATTTCCGGATCATATGCGCCTTGTACAGGTTGAAACCGATCAGCGCGCCAAGCAGAACGCCCATGCAGATCAGCATGGTGATCATCCGTTTTGCTGTTGGTTTATTTGTCGTCATCGTCGTGTCCTTGCACGGCAAACTGATATGGAACAGATCCCTTTGGACGCGCAGCATTGGAAACCATGCGGGGCGCGGCAAGCAGAAAGAGGGTTCACTGCGGGTTGATATCGGAGTCCGCCTGTCCTGTCTGGATCCTGGCCGCGTCGCTCCACCAGCCGCCACCCAGTGCTTCGAACAATGCGGCCGTGTCTGCGTAGCGTGCAGCGCGCGCCTGGGTGAGATTGACGATGGTCTGCTGGTATTGACGCTGCGCATCGAGCAGAGCTAGATAACTGACACCGCCGGCACGAAACTGGCCACGCGTCAGCTCGAGCGAGCTGCTGGCTGCACGCCACGCTTCGGTTTGCGCGGCGAGTGCGGCTGCATCGTGATCGAGTGCGCGGAGCGTATCCGCGACATCTTCGAATGCAAGCAGTATCGTTTGCCTGTATTGCCCGTTGGCCTCATCGTAGGCGGCTTCCGCCGCGCGCTTTTTAGCGCTCAGTTGGCCTCCGTTAAAGATCGGCTGCGTGAGCCCCGCGCCGATGTTCCAGATCATGTCCGCGTACTTCAGCATGCCCGCTGGCGTTAATGATTGCGGGCCGTAGTTTGCGGACAGCGTAAGCTGCGGATACATGTTCGCGGTTGCGACGCCGACCTGGGCGCTCGCCTGACGCAGCAGGGCTTCCGCAGCCAGGATGTCCGGACGTTGACGGACGAGCGACGAAGGGAGGGCGACGGGTAAGGTCTGCGGTAGGGTGAACATCGACAGCCTGAACTCGGGAACGCTGTTATCGCTAGGTGGTTTACCCGCGAGCACGGCAAGCTGATGTCGCGCCCGATCGAGAGACTGCCGCAGTGGCGGCAGGGTAGCGCGCGTTTGTGCGAGCAACGTTTCCTGCGAGAGCACAGCCACGCGACCCACCCCGCCGAACTCAAGTTGCTTACGCAATACACCGAGCTGAGTCTCCTCATCCGCGGCGATACGCTCGGTCGCGTCAATCTGCTCGCGGACGGAAGCTTCCCTGACCGCAGCGGTGACGATGTTCGCTGACAGCGCCAGGTATGTGCCCTGTAGCTGCAAATTCTGGAAGTCGACCTGCGCGCCCAGCGCCTCGAGTTCGTGGCGTGCAGCCCCGAATAGATCCAGGTTGTAGGAAACGTTCACTGATGCGTTGTACAGACTTAGTATTCTGTTCAGGCTGGGCTGGCCTAGCGTCGTGCCATTGAGCTTTTCGCGAGTAGCATTGAGCTTCACATCGATGGCGGGATATAGATCGATCCCTGTTTGCGCACGCAGATTTTCGCTCGCCTGGCGCAGCGCCGCGCTGGCTGCAGCGATATTCGGGCTATTTGAGAGGGCCTCGCGTATCAGCGCGTCGAGGGGCTCGCAACGGTAAAGGGTCCACCATTGTGCAGGCAGCTCGCCGCCAGCCTTGAACTGCTGCGCAAGACCCGTCGCACCGGGCGACGAAACCGTGTGTTCGGGTAGGGCCTTCGGTGTATAGCTGTCGGTCGCGGGCGGCGCGGGAGTGCGATATTCGGGGCCGACTGTGCAGCCGGAAACTGAATAGACTAGTGAAAGCAAGACAGTGATCGATGCGGCACGGCCGAGAGGCCGATTTGCTGCCGGAAGCAACGCTGAGTCGCGCAACCGAGACCGCGATCGTCCGCGATAGCAATTGAGATTGCCGTAATCAATCATCTGTCTACCTTGGTCCGCGTGAGCGCAGTGCAATCAGATGGGTGGTTGAAGAAACTCACCTCCCTGGCACCGGGTTCGCTGGAAGGAGGGTATGCAACATGCGAGTGTCGACGTTTCGCCCGCTCCGACAATTGGCGTCGATCGAGCCGCTCGTCCGCCATGGACATCGGTTTATCGAGTCCAGTTTTGCGGCGTGCCCACACTCGTCTCGCTCCAACTAGCGGCTATTGAGCCATTTCACCACAAGGTCCGCGCCTTCATCGATGGACTTCGAACATGTGTCGATGAATACGTCCGGGAGCGTCGGCTGTTCATACGGCGAGTCGATGCCGGTGAAATGCTGTATGGCGCCAGTTCTCGCAAGCCGATACAGTCCCTTGGGATCGCGAGCTTCGGCTACGGCCAAACTAGCGTGAACGTGGATTTCGGCGAAACGGTGCCTACCCGCGGTAGATCTGGCGAGTTCCCGATCGCGACGGAACGGCGAAATGAGGCACACCAGCACTACGAGCCCCGCGTCAGCCATCAATTTTGCAATTTCGGCCACGCGCCGCACGTTCTCGTGGCGATCCGCATCCGCAAAGCCGAGATCCTTGCATAGACCGAGCCTGATAGAGTCTCCATCGAGAATGTAGGTGAGTTGACCGGACGCATGCAGTAGTGCCTCGACCTTGTCGGCAATCGCCGACTTTCCAGCTGCCGACAGCCCCGTGAACCACAGGATGGCGGGCGTTTGCCGGAGCAATCGTCCCCTCGACTCCGGCTGAATCCGGAAGCCGTGCACATGAAGATCTGAAACGGAGGTCTTCTTCATATTTGTCTACGATAGGGGGTGAAACCGCTGTTGGAAGCAAAGGCGTCCGCTCTGCATCGCAGGGTCGGAGCAGTGTGGTGGGGCATCGGTATGGCAATATAAAAAATCTTGACATTGAGGGATGCTGCCGCTGTCTGTGCAGTTCGTCCGTGAAAGAAAGTCCCTGACGCACTCATTCAAGTCACGCCCCGAGCGGTGCGCCTACGGCCCGCTCAAACCGGCCGCCAGAACCTGGTTCGTCGATTGACAATGGCAGGCCAGTGCTACATGCCTTGCTCAATAAAAGACCGTCGCACCATACATGTTCGACACCTCCCCACTCGCAGGCTGAAGCAGCGTCCGGAAAGAAGCCACGTCCATGATAGTTGGCACTGGTGTTACATAGCAAAGGAACGCCAGTGAGTCTTTCGTATTCAATCAGGAGTTGCGCCACGGGATGCGCGGAAGTTCTTGCAATGGTTTGCAACCGAGCCGATCCGTCGAGATGCACTACGGCGGGGATCCTCTCCCGCCATTCCTCGCGCGTCTGATGATCGAACAGCATGTAGGGGTCTGGAGTACCGGGACAAAAGACGGCAACCGCCCGATCTTCAAGACATATTGGTGCTACCGGACGAAAATGCTCCCGATGCTTCACCGCGTTGAGGAAGTCCTTCATCGCAGGGGACGTCGCAGCAGCGAGAATGCTTCGGGCACCCAACGCTCGGGGTCCCAGCTCTGCCCTGCCGGCTAGGAAGACGACGGGTTTATTTTCAGCGAGTACGCCGGCGAGTTGTGCAATGGAGCAAGGGGACGTTGTCCATCCGGGCGGCACGTCACCAGTTTTCACTGCTGGCCCGCTATAGATCGACCATTCCAACGGCAGGAAGCCTTTGTTCGCTGCCATCGAGCAGCAAGCGGCGCCAATCGCAGACCCACTATCGTTCGGAAAAGGCGGAATCCAGATTGCGTCAAAAAGACGACTCTCACGTAGTGCGCTGTTCCATTTGATGTTGAGACCGCATCCGCCAGAGATGCACAAGTTCCGCGGCTCGAAAATCGGATGGCGTGAGAGCGCTGCCTCCATTCCTTGAACCAGAAGACGCTCGAGGAATACGTGAAAGGATGCAAGTATGTCTTCTTCAGGCTTGGCCTCCAATTGTGGAACGCATTCTTGGAAAAAGTCGCGTGTAGCTGCGAGAGATTTTTCTGGTATGCGGACATTCTCGCGGTATTCTTGCGCAAGTTCGGTGTCGCCGGCAAAGCGTTGCTCATAAAGATCCCGAAAGACTGCAATGATGCCTTCGTCGACCGACCCCAGCGCGATGTATGCCATAAGCTTGCCTGCCACGCCCAGGTCCCAGTCAGCGCCGCTCGCCTTCTTGTAGGGCCCGAAATGATGTCCAGCCGCCGCGTACATTTGGCCGATAACTGGGAACAGGCAATTGACGAGGCGTGCTTCGTCCGGTCGCACATAGTACAGTCTTGGGACCATGCCGCCATCCCAGACTAGGCAGTATGCAGGCTCCCCGCTTATCGCGAACGGACTGGTGCAGTACGCGGACGCGACATGGCCCGAAACATGAGGGTAGCTCTGATACGAATACGATTGTTCGCCGATTAACAGGCCGGTGCGTTCGAGCGGATGGAGGAGATCGTCGGCTCTGCGTTCGATATAGGGAGCACCTTTCAAGATCACAGGCGTACGGCCGCTGAGAGTGCGAAATTCCGACTCTATCTCGCCGTCCCAGCCATCAATTACAAACTGATCGATGTCATCGACAAGCAGCCCGTGTTCGCTCAGCACTGTTGCAACTACGTCAAGATTCCCGATTTCCTGATATCGCGGGTTATTGTCCCGCTTCTCCTGTTCGATGCAAAAAAGGAGCTTTCCATCCTCCACAACAGCGATGGCTCCATCGTGTGTCAGTTTGATGCCGCAGATGCGCATAGTATCTCCCGCTCTAACGGAGGCAATTCGGTTGATTTGGAAAATCCATCGGGCTCCGGAAGCGCGCGAGCATGCAATCCTCATTGGACGACCGCCCGATGCACTGCACGCGCTCGACCTCGGTCAGCTCTTCCCGTAGCATTTCGAGCACCGTTTCCGCCCCGGCGATGTGGCCCCACCGCCGGCAATTGGCGTCAACAGCCGATCCGAATACCAACTGCCCGTTGGGCGCAAGCATGCGCGCCAAGCTCTGCACAGTGGCCCGTACCTCGGCGATGCTTCCGAGGTAATAAAGAACCTCCGCGACAACGATCAGATCGAACTTTGCCGGAGCCGAAAAGCGCTGGATGTCTGATACGATCCAAGTGATATTGGCCGGTTCCATTAACCGTGCGCGTGTTCGCGCGATCGCTTCTGGAACTACATCGATGACGGTGAGCCGTCGACAGTGAGGCGCCAGCTTTTCCGTGAACGCCCCGCCCGCACATCCAACTTCAAGTGCATTTGTGACGATGCCCTCGGCAAGTGACAATCGAAGCATTTGCCTGTGGCGCTCGAATTCGAACGGGTTACTGTCCAGCCGCCACGGATCGTTGGAGTTCAATTCCCGAAGCAGCAAGTCGAAGTTCGCTACATGTGTCAAGTTCACATACCTCGATAGCGGTTTACTATAAGGACAATTGCATGGGGGCGTCGGCTCCACCGCCTTCTGTGGTGAAGCGCCAGCCTTCATAGCTCCGGACCATTGCGCTCGATTGCACTCCCCTCCGGCCACTGGCTCATCGAGCTACCAATCGGCATGATTACCGCAAGGACGTCTTCAGTGCGTGTCGGGGGCAAATCTAGACGAACGTCGGCCAGAGTTGACCGCACCCGCACGCCCGAGACGACCGTTCCCAATCCATGCCGACACAACCTCGCGATATGGTTCTTCAACTCATGGCGCACCGTGCCGAATGCGAAAGGAACCCGAAGGCCCTGCAGTGCCGGATACATCGCGCGGATCGAATGGCTGATGCCGAGTCCTTCGAGATCCGGACGAACTCCGTAAAGTCCCAGTTCGGCTACAAGAACATCGACCGTGCCAACCTTGATGAACCGGCGCAGCGAGCCCATGTGAGCCGCCACCCCTTGCGAATCGTAGGCAATCGCACGGAGTTCGGGCCGCGCACCAGCCCAACTCCGGCTGCCCTCGAAAGGTTTCGCGTTAAAAGATCCAGTTGGTCCATACGTTGCCCGAAAAAACTCGGACAATTCTATGTGGTCCGAGAGCCCTAGCTCATTTTCCCAACACAGTCTCCATTGCACAGTTGAGGCCATTTGACGTCACCTTATAACAATATGTTCATACGCCATTCGCTGAACACAGAACCGGAACAGTGGGCCATACACATCGTGGTTCATCTGCTGTTCGGAACGCAGGAATTAGTTTAGCTAGGCTGCGGACCGCTAAACCCGAGTTTGCGAGTCGATAAAGCCAATGCTCTTCAAAAGCTAGACAATTGAAAGCTATCGGGGAAATCTTGATGTTTGGCGGGCCGATCAGCCCCCTTGAGCTTCGAAAAAGCTATCGTATCGACTGCCCTCGAAGTGACGCCTCAACTCTTCGAAGTTAAGTACCGTCTGCCGCAGCGATCGAACTTCCTGACGTCTAAGAGATGTGTTTTCAGAGCAAGGGTGATTCGAGATGCCGAGAAAGGCTGAGACCGCCTTCAGACTTGAGGCCGGATCGTCCCGAAGAGTTTCATAGTCGATAGTGAGCACGCTCGACGGTGAAAACGAGCTCAGAATTAAGTGGTGGAAATCGTCCGCGGCTTTAAAGTAAGCCTCACAGTCTTCGGTTTTCAATATGACTTGCGGAGGCGGACGTGAGTCGTCGTTGTCCGGACCGTATTTTAGCCACTGACCGCTTTGTCTTGCTTGCACCAAAGAACGAAACGATTCCAACGTGTTTCGTCGAATCACGAGCAGTACCTTCAAACGTGGCCACGCGGCCAGCGTCTCGAAAAACCCTGGACGTTCGTTAAACTGAGGCTGGTTGATCTTGCAACCGACGTGTGTCAAATGCGGATTGCCGGTCATGGTCGGATGGTGCAGATAGGCTAGCTCGAGCAGTTCGCGATCGCTACGCAAAAGCCGGGCGCTATCGGGCCAGATTGGGTCATACGGATTGAGCAACTCACCATTGCTTGACACGTTCGGATGCGCATTCAGCAATTCTTCCAAGTAATGAGTGCCGGTCCTCGGCATCCCCACGATCGCAAATGGCTCAGTTGTCAGCATGGGGTATGTCATGGCGTTCATCTAACGGGTTGAAAGAGGGTGTGAGTGCTGCGCAGATGGTCCGTTGCGAAGCTCGTGGGCTCGGATTGATTGCCAAAATCGTCACGACATTAGGCGGCGGCGAAGTAGAACCGCCGATAAAAAGAACGGCAGTACTGCGTAGACGCAAAGCGCAGCCACGTGAAGGCTGATACTAGCGACAGGCCGTGCCAGCATCGCTGGGCGGATCAGCTCAACGGAATGTGTCAGCGGAAGGAATCGCGCAATTTGCCGAAGAGCACCGGGGAGATGACCGATCGGGAAGACGACGCCGCTCAGGAACAACATGGGCGTCAGAACAAGGGTTTGGTAAAAAATGAAATAGTCGTAACTGGGCGCGATGGCGACGAGCACCATAGCCAGACTCGCGAAGGCGAGTCCAGTGAGAACGACGACGGGCATGACATAGATGATACTCGGCAGCGCCGCATAGCCTAGGACCGCAGCAACCACCATCACCGCAGCGCCGGCAAGAAGGGCTTTTGTGGCCGCCCATGAAAGTTCACCTAGAACGACGTCGCCAATCGTGAGTTGAGTGCATAACACCGCTTCCCACATGCGCTGAGTATGCATTCGCGAGAAGGCCGCATAAATCGTCTCAAAGGTGGCAGAAGTCATTGCGCTCGTCGCAACCATTCCAGCGGCCAAGAAGGCGATGTATGACGTGCCGTCGACGCGGCCTATCATTATTCCCACACCTAGGCCAAGACCAAACAGGTACATCATCGGATCCGCAAGGTTCCCGAGGAGCGACACGAGCGCAGATTTCCTCCATGCAAGGTAGTTGCGGTGCCATACCGTGTGCCAGTTCAGCGCGTTGCCGGGCAGAGTTATCATGAATACATCACGCATCACTAATCCTTCATTTCGCGGCCGGTTAGCCGCAAAAACACGTCTTCCAGGTTGGCGGGGCGTTGGAGAATGCGCAGACCCGCATGCCCCCGCAACTGCAAACGCACCTGCTCAGGATCAGCGGCGTAGCAAAACAATGCTTCGCCGCTCAGTTCGGTTCGCTGTGTGTAGGGCTCGAGTAACGGCCGAAGTTCATGTGAATTGCCGCCATATATCTCAATCACTTGGCTCCCAATCTGCTCTTCGATCAGCGCACTAGGAGTACCTTCGGCAATGCTGCGCCCTTCGTCAATCACACAGAGACGGTTGCACAGTCGCTCCGCTTCTTCCATGAAATGAGTGGTGAGAAGAATTGTTTTGCCGCGCGCGAGTAGCAAGCGCAGGCGTTCCCAGATGAGGTGGCGCGCATGCGGATCAAGGCCCGTCGCGGGCTCGTCCATTACAAGTAGTTGGGGGTCGTTGATGAGCGCGCGAGCGAGCGTCAGACGCCGTTTCATGCCGCCTGATAATTCGACAACGCGCGCATCAGCCTTGCTTTCCAGGCGCGCGAATTCGAGCAAAGAGGGAATCACAGCCGAGATCTCACCTGCGCTCATGCCAAAGTAGCTCCCGAATATCTCTAGGTTCTCACGCACTGTGAACCCGGGTTCAAGATTATCGAATTGCGGAACGACGCCAATTCGTGCACGTGCCCGTCGCGCGCGTCTAGGCACAGGCTCTCCGAGGACTGTGATCGTACCCGCGTCAGGTAGCGCCATCCCGAGGACCATCCGCGCGGTCGTGCTCTTGCCTGCGCCGTTAGGCCCCAAAAGGCCGAAACACTCGCCCGGCTCTACGTGGAAGGACAGTCCATTGACAGCGAGCTTCCCGCCGTAGGACTTGTTGACACCTGTAAACGTGATTGCTGCAGTTGGCATTGACATGGAAATCCAAATGGTTGTTCTCTTCAGGAAGATCTCGTGACGAACACGATCATCTGTTTCGGAAAACGTCATCAGATTCCGTTAATGCCTGCTCATCCCAGTGTCGACGGTGCTTGTCACGCTGAGCCCCGCCATTTGTGGATATAGTGGTGTCCGTTCCAGTGTCGTGCCCCGGCGGGTCGACGTGTGCGCTACAACCGCCGGCGGCCACGCCGCGGGACAGCCAGTTGCTATTGCTGAGTGTACACAAGGCGTACGCCTTAACAGGTAGTAGGAACAGTAGGTTGACCAGCGTGTGCGCGGAGAACCCAAGAAATCGAAGCTCACGAGAGCGCACAGCTGCCACGGAGCAGCGGAGCATACTCATTGACGCAATCACGAAGCACGCCTTCCATGGGGCCGTCTCTGTCAATGCGATCTGTAAAAAGCCGGAGAGCATTGCGATCGCGAGCAATAGGGAGCCTGCATTCTGCGCAATGACGTCCAGCGTAAGATACCGATCTAGGCGGGGTAAAAGGCGTAGCGCCAACAGCGTGTCGCGATATGTGCTTCGCGCCCAGCGCAATTGTTGGCGAAGATACGGCCCGAGTCTGTCTGGAACGACGGTCGAAGCGATCGCATTTGGAACGTACTCTGTTCGGTAGCCTGCGGCCAGCATGAGAATTGTTAGATGACGATCTTCCCCAAAATCGCTTCGCTTTCCCCGGAACATCTGTGTCTCGTACTGGTCGAGCAGCAAGAGAAGCGCGGAGCGGCGATATATCGCGCACGGCCCGCAGCAGCACATCACGGCGCCGAACCGGGCCTGAGCTGCGCGCTCCTCGTTACACGCTAGCCAGTATTCCATATCAATCAGACGGGTCAACCACGTATCGTTGCGATTGCTGGCGGTCAATTGACCCATGGCGGCGCCGACCTCTGCATCGCTCATTGTCAGTATGAGTTGGCTTATAACGTCCGGCGCCAAGGTCGTGTCGGAATCGACGTTGAGTATGAGTTCTGCGGATGAAGCCCGTATTGCGGCGATCTGGGCCTTGCGTTTTCCCACGTTTTGTGGAAGAAGAGCAAAATTGAATCTTGGATCGTGCTCGTAGTCGCGATAAACGGGTTCCAACGCATCGCGGTTGGCGGATCCGTCATCGACCACGTGGATTTTTAAAGCCCCTGAGTATTCCTGCGTTGCGATAGAGGCGAGACACGCGCGCAGAGTATCGGGGTTTTCGTTGAAGCACGGAACGATGACGTCGACGTCGGGAAGAAAATTCGTGGCAGATTGGTTGCTATGCTCAGCTGGAGCGGGTAGGGTATGTAGAACCTGCGCTGTCTTATAAACGGCAGAAAGAAGTGCGTACAATAAAACGGAGGTCGTATTGATGGCGGCAGGAATGTTCATCGAGGTCAGTTTGCTAAGTGGTGTCAAAAAACGATCTGATTACAGGCCTGCTAGGATCCGTCAATACGCCTGCTTGGCGTGATCACATCGACGACAGACCCTGCGTGAAACTGCGATACCGTAGACAGGAAGAGTTGACTGGGTGCTGTCGTGTACCGCCTTTTGTTGATGCAATCGTATTAATCTGTCGCTTTCGACCGACTAATAACCTCCTTCAGTAAGTTCCATGGTATCGAGGTGGGCAACAACACCTCCATCGGCGGACACGGAAAGTTATATCAGTGGATCCTTTTTCACGGGTCAGTTTTTCCTGACATCTTCATTTGATTGTCCGCCAGAATCGTGCACGATCTCTCGATGTGACTATAGGGAACCGTTTGCAATGAGTGGCTAGCCAATAGTCCAAGCAGGCTAGTGGTTACAGATGTGTGCTCATTCGGCCAGTGTTTTGGATCGACGATCAGGAAGTCGACTAATCACGAACCTGCGCGCCTTCAATGCAGGAATTAGACGCGAGAGAGCCTCGGTCGTTTGTCTGCGGGATGTCGTGTGAACATCGGAGTTCGACTCTCCGGGAGGGCTTCCATCATGCAACAGCACAATCGAGCCTGGCCGGACTGATGCCATCACCGCATCAACAATCACATTGACACCCGGTTGAGACCAATCCCGCGGGTCTACTGACCAGTGAAGGGCGATCAATCCAGCCTTCCCCGTTTCCTCGATTGCGTCTTTCGTCCAGATTCCGTATGGCGCCCGGATATACGTCACTTTTGCCGCAGGACACGTCTCCTTGATAAGCGCATCCGCCTCCCATATTTCACGGCGAACTAGGTCCGGCTCACATTTCGAAAGGTCTGGATGTGTCATGGTGTGGTTAGCGAGTTCATGACCTTCTGCGGCGATCCGTTTGAGCAGTTCTGGATACTCCGCTGCGTACGCGCCGATGACACAGAAAGTTGCCGCCGCTTGCTCATATGCCAATATGTCAAGTATTTTCGGCGTCCATACTGGATGAGGTCCGTCATCAAATGTAAGGTAAACCTTAGGGCGAAGATCGGCACAATCACTGTCGCTGCGCACTTCTGTCAAATAGTCTGGGTGGTTCATAGCCTTTCCATCGCGTCGGACGCATGCCTTGTATCGTTCGATCTGCCGATAGGTTCGATCGCCAACTGCGGATCACTATGCGGGATTTTGCGGATCAATCAGTACTACGATAGACGGGCTTCGACGTTCCCTATTCCATTTGAATGGTCGCAACTTTGCGTTACCGCAAATAATTTGTACAATCGATTGTTTCGATATGTCTCATCCATAAGGCGGATACCGGAACATGCGATTCAAAGGCCTTGATCTGAATCTTCTCGTCGCGCTGGATGCGCTGATGACGCAGCGCAACTTGACGGCTGCGGCGCAAAGCGTCAATTTGAGCCAGCCTGCCATGAGCGCCGCCGTTGCTCGACTACGCGATTATTTCGGCGACGACCTGTTTGTAATGAGAGGTCGTGAGTTCGTCCCCACTGCGCGAGCGACGGAGCTTGCTGGACCTGTTCGGGAAGCCTTATCGCACATCCAGCTTTCGATCATCTCGCGGGACGTGTTTCGACCGGACAAGTCGAATCGCCGCTTCAGGGTGTGCCTGTCCGACTTTATGACGCTGGTCTATTTTCAGAATGTCATTGAGCGTGTGGCGCGCGAGGCTCCTTCGGTTGGTTTCGAATTGCTTTCCCCTGATGACGACCCGGGTGAGCTGCTTCGGCGTGGGGACGCCGATTTTTTGATCCTGCCGGAGCTGTTGTTGGCTGATGCTCATCCTAAAGCACCGCTCTTTGAGGAGAAGCTCGTGTGTGTAGGCTGTCCGACGAACAAACAGTTGTCCCGCCGCCTGCCGCTCGAGAAGTACATGTCGATGGGACACGTAACAGTGAGGTTTGGACGTGCACGGAGACCTTCGATCGAGGAGTTCTTCTTACTCGATCTAGGTCTCAAGAGGCGCGAAGAGGTTATCGTGCCTACCTTCGACTTGATCCCGCGAGTCCTGCTTCATACTAACCGTATCGCTACGATTCCTCTGAGGTTAGCAAAGTATTTCGCGGAAGTCGCCCCGCTGCGGATCGTCGACGTCCCGTTGCCACTTTCCTGTTTCACTGAAGCGATCCAATGGCCTTCCCTGCATAACGGGGATCCTGCGAGCATCTGGATGCGAGAGCTCCTGCTGGAGGAGGCGCGAAACTACGTCTAGCAAGGCAGAAGCGGCGGGGAATGCCTTCCGGGATGAACCATTGGAGCCGCTGGCTCCGCAGTGAAGGGGGGCGCGGCAATCTCGGCGAGCGTGTATTGGAAATTGTCTAATGTCGTGTGAATTCCTGTGGCTATTTCGTGCTCCGATGCCGCGCGGTAGCGGAAGCGCGCGAGGAGGGTGGCGTAGCCGCCGGTGCCGTCGAAGAAATGACGTGGCTTGGGGAAAACCGCCTCGTAAAGCGCGGGGATCTCTCGTAGCAATTTTGCATCGACGAATACTTTGCCCACTGGCTCCGGCAACATGAGGAATCCACCGCGGGCGGACGATGCCGACGCGTCTAGCGCTGCTTGCACCTGAGTGGCTAACCGCGCCTTGTCACCTGACTGCTGCGCGGCCCAGAGGGCGAACAGGTCAACACCGTACAGATCGTGAAAGAGGAATGGGATTTCTCCTTCGCCGACGCGGGCACCAACCTTAAGGAAATACAATCCATCGCAGCCCCGGACTATCTCAAGATGGAATGGCCCATTTCTGAAATCCAGGGCGCGCAGACACTTTACGGAGAATGCGGTTAGCGCCTCATTTAGAGGACTTGGGTCGAGCATCACCGAGCCGAGTGGTTTACCTTGAGCGAACTGGACATAAGTGCTGATGTAGCGAGACGCGCGCGCGATAACCAATGTGCCATTCAGAAGGAAGCCGTCAACGTGATAAACCGGACCGTCGATGTACTCCTCGCAATCGTACTCGGCAAGCGGTAGTGTCGGCCACAGTGCATCGAACTCAGGACGGGTCTCGATGCGCCGTGACCCTATGTTCGCCGTACCTGATCGCGGTTTCACGATTATCGGAAAACGCATCACAGTGGTAGTCGCCGCCTTGGCAACGACCAGATCTTCCAGGGCTGCAAACCGCGGTACACGCAGGCCAGCTGCGGCGATAGTATTCGTCGTAACGGCCTTATTTCGAAAGCGCACGACTGTCTCGGGAAGGTCGCCGGGGATATTGAACGAATTGCGCAGTCGCGCGGCCGCTAAAAGGTCGAATTCGGATAAGGCGACTAGCCTGTCGATGCCGCCGAGCGCTGAACTACAGGCGCGCACCGCCGCATGCAGCGCTTCTTCATCGAGGATGTCAGATAGCTGTTCGACGTGTGCAATGCGAGAGGTGTCAAGCGCGGCGACACTGTTGGGCGTGCAGACGTATGCGATCTTGTTCGCCGCATGATCAATGTAGCGCTGATAGGCAGCGAAACCGTCGGACCACCGGTTAAGCACGACTATGCGGTTACCCTTAGCAGGATGATTGGCTTTCATGTGGAAGCAACTTGTTCAGATATTTTTTCGGCTTGATCAAATTTGAGCGCACAGAGCGTATTGGCGATGTCCGGGCCCGGCGTCGGGGCGATCTGCGGCGGTGAACCGGACATGTCTGGTAGGGGTTTAAGAGAGCAGTCAGTCTCGCGATAGTGGAGGGTGGGTGGGCGTGGGAGCTTCGTCTCCTTTGAGACCGGATTGTGGCGCACACTCGCCACTTCGGCGCCGCCGGCGAAGTCCGCTGATAAGGATTTGACGAACCGTACAATTGTCAGGCAGGTCGCATCGCCACGTTCGCATTGCCGGAGCAGCGTGGGTTTGGATTGCAAATATGGCCGCGTATCATCAGTTTCGACAACAAGATCGACTTGTTTAGTTTAACCAGTGGGTATATGTGTCCATTACGCTGCTGCCCGGCAATCTCCGCGAGCGCTGAACTGTCCACGGTGACTCGCCTGTGCATGGGAAGACGGCGAGCGCAGCGCCCACCACCGCGAAGGACGCAACAGACGCTCGCAGTCGAAGGGTCGCGGCACGCGCAAATGCAAGGGCGGCGATACCTTGACGAGCTGTGGCGGCGAAAACTGCGGTACCGGATGACGCTGGCGCAACCAAGATGACGGCGGTCATGTGGCTGCTTCCCGCGAGGTTATGCTTTCCGTCCGGGGCACGGTCGTCACACGCAACTCATCGAAATATTCGTGGATCAGGCCGACGAAGTTGCGGAGATACATTTCCGCGCTCTCAATGCTGCCCCAGCCGCCTATTGCCCGCTGAAGGGCAATCCAAATGATGTCATAGTGCTTGTGCGATTCCGCGTACTGAATGTGGTCGAGCGAACCTTTAACGTGATCGTGGCCGAACGCCCGGGCGGCGGCTTCTGTAATGCTCTTGCTGTAGCGATTGGTGTACCATTCGAGCAGCCAGTTCCAGACCATCGTCGGCAGCGGACCATTGCGACCAATGCTCAGATAGAGGTAGCCGATCAGTTTGTCGGTGCTGTGGAGGGGGGCAACCCGGTCGACGTCATTGGCAGATAAGCCGAATTTCTTAAGGTCGTGGAGGAATTTCCCCTCATGCCCGTATCCTTCTGCCAAGTATTGCGCGAGGATCTGTGCGAGCGTGTTGTCCTTGGAGCCGATTTTGTAGAGTGCGAACGCGTCGACCTCGTTATTGAGTCGGATTCGCAATACAGTTTCTACGAGGTGGCGGCGATAGTACTCACTGTCGATCCAGTCGCCACGGTGGAACGCTGCGGTTTCGGGCGAAGTTGCGAACATCTGTTCCACAGCTTGTTGAGCGACTTGCTCAAAATAAGTGCGATCGTTGGCTGTACTCATGTGACCTCCGGTTAGAAATTGAAAAAGGGCAAAGAAACGAGCGAACCGGGCTGCTATAAACGCGTCGAGGAGATCAGCCGGGCACCTTGACGCGTTCCTGCGGGAAACTTCGATGCGTACATCAGGCTCGCGGGAGTTCCTAGAGCTTCTAGACTCGCACCGCGACTGCGGTGGTCGTGCGATGAGAGGGCAGCACTGTCAAACATTCTTGGGCATTTTTTTCGGCTAGCATAGCGAGAGAGGGTTCGTGCAACCTGCTGAACGCAATGCTTCAACCTATTGTTTGCTAATTGCAGTTAAGTGGACGTATCCGGGCTCAGATAGCCCGGCGTGCCGAGAACTCCTCATCGAGGAGCGCCATGAGGTGGGCACGAGATGACTGGAGGCCACAACGTCAAGCTGTGCTTTTCTGCAGTATTGCTCCTTCACTGGAAGGAGCATTGGCCAGTTCGGTGGCGGCTGTTCGATCAGGTACACGGCGAAGCTCGAAGGGCCGGCTGCGCCAGCGACTCGGGTATTCCCCGCAATGCGTATTCGGCGTGTTTCTCGTGCAACTTTTTTCGCATCCATGTTCCCTGACTCGTGACGGTAGGATATTAACCGCAGGGGTATGCGTGGTATAAGCTGATAATCTTTATGTCTGCATGAGGGAAATTGATGATTCGCGATCTCGACAGCACGCTGCTGCGTACGTTCGTGACGGTTGTAGAAGCCGGCAGCGTGAGCAATGCTGCGATGGCTCTCCATCGGACACAGGCTGCTGTCAGCATGGCCCTTCGGCGGCTCGAAGATGAGGTTGGCCAACGCTTGCTCGAACGTTCACCGCGCGGCGTAAAGCCGACCACCGCGGGCAACGTGCTACTGCCATATGCGCACAAGCTCCTCGACATTGGCCTCGCGGCTCGCTCCGCCCTGACTGAGGGCGACGTTTCTGGCACGGTGAGGGTCGGCATTCCGGAAGACATCGCAATGAGCCACCTTCGCCATGCATTGCGGCAGTTCTCGGCTCTCTATCCGGACGTAGCGCTGGAGATTGTTGTCGATGCGAGCCCGGCGTTATCGCAGCGGCTCGCAAGCAACACACTAGATTTCGCGATCGGCGACCCTGCGCTGATTCACTCGGAGCCGATAGTTACATGGCGGCATCCGCTTCGCTGGGCGGCCGCACGTACCCGGAACACGGACCTTGGCGAGGGCCCGCTTCCGATTGTTGCATTCGGCGGCGCATGCCGGTGGCAAGAGATTTTTTTCGCGACGTTACTCGACGCCGGCATCGCGTGGCGTGTTGCGTGTACGAGCACAAGTCTGTCGGCGGTGCAGTCGGCCGTTGAGGCAGGACTCGGTATTGCAGTGCTGCTCGACTGGCACGTGCGCCGCGACACCATGCACGCGATCGATCCGCAAGCTGTCGGGTTGCCGATGCCGCCAGTGGCGGAATTCGGTCTGTTCACTCAAGAGAACTGGAACGACCGAACATCCGCAGCTACCGCACTTCAACGGTTCCTCTTTCGCTCGCTGCAGCTGAGCTCGGCAGAGCACGGAATGTTCACGGCAGAGCAGCCGGCGATGCCAACGCGTGGTCAGGTTTAGGTGACGTCGCGCAGTGGTCGCGTCGAAGAGATGATATTTCGGCGCGTCAAAACGGTTGCTGCCGGGTATTTTCGATGAGCAGCCCCGACGCTGACGCGGGCAGGCAGCGTTGCTTTGGGAATTCAGGAGCCCACTGAGTGGCGTTTGACTTATGTCATCGAGAAACATCGGGCCTCGATGCGGAATGACATAGGTGTCGACCGGTTGCAGGCGTGTAACGTTGCATTGGATCGCGCGCTAAAAAAGAAACGACGAACAACTGGGCGGATGCACTCGAGCAAGCTGCTGAACAGCTCTCACAGCATTTTGGAAGGACTCGCGCGGAGTTGCGTCTGCGTGGTGCAATGAAACCTGAACTGCCATTTGAGGCCTATGGCACTTACGATTTGGATTTCATATAACGAAGCCGCTTCTGCCTTCCTTCAACGCTGGCAGCGTTCGACCGAGACTAGGAACCTCGACTGACTGTGCGGGTTGCCGTTGACCCGAATTTGTCGTGAAACCTACGTCTTTTTTGGTTAGTATGCTAGCCGCGAACGGAGGGGCCCCGTTGCCTCTGTTTGCAGCTTCCCGACGCCATTGCTGCGATTTTGTCATTTTTGTCGAGTTTGGCGATGCCTGAGCACAGCGGCATCCCGAATTCGGCTGCCACCAACGCGACTATGGCTCTGCCGTTGTGCCGAGCCGTCTCCGTCACTGCGTTGACGAGTTGTCGCTGGAGCCCGAATCTATGTCGCATTCTCTTATCAACGAGAGCCCTCCCGATTTCGATGTAGTGGCCGAAGTGCTAAAAGCGCTGGCCTCATCCCGTAATGCAGAGCACGCGTTGAAGAGGTCGCTGTGGTTTCTGTCGCGTGCGAGAGGCTGGCGGTCCGCGTTCATCGCCGTCGAGCAGCCGGATGGAAAGCTTGGCGGCCTGTGTAGCACGGGACTGTCAGACGGCTGGCGAGAAGGTATGCGTTTTCCCTCCGGTGAAGGGATCGTAGGGCAGATACAGGAAAGCGAGTCCGCCGTGGTTGTGTCTGAGTTGGATGGTGACCCAATGTTCGACGACCGCACGGGGGCTGTTCGTGTTTCCAATGCCGAGCGTGTCGCTCTACTTGGGACACCGATCCGGCACGAAGGACGGCCGCTCGGGGTGCTCGTAGCACTTTGTGAGAATCCGGACGGGAAGCGTGTTTTCGCAGACGATCTCCAACTTTTGGAAGTTGTTGCTGCGCCAATGGGCAGGGCACTTCTCCTTGAGCGTGAGGCGAATCCGAACCGCAAAAGCGTGCAGGAGGAGATTAGTCGCCGACGGAACGCGGCCCCTCCTATATATCAAGTCGATTGGGCAATCGGCCGATCTGCGTCGATGCAGCACGTATTCGCGCAGGTCCGTCAGGTCGCACCTGCGAGAACGACGGTGCTCTTGCGCGGCGAGAGCGGCACCGGCAAGGAGTTGATCGCGCGTGCAATCTATCGTTTGTCCCCGCGCAAGGACCAGCCATTCGTCTCGGTGAATTGTGCGGCGCTCACGGAAACACTGCTGGAAAGCGAGCTGTTTGGCCACGAGAAGGGGGCGTTCACGGGCGCGCAAACTCAGCGAAAGGGGCGCTTCGAATTGGCGCACGGCGGAACACTTTTCCTCGACGAGATAGGTGATATATCGCCGTCGTTCCAAGCGAAACTCCTGCGCGTTCTGCAGGAGCGGGAGTTCGAGCGGGTAGGAGGGACAACGCCCGTGAGAGTTGACGTGAGGCTCATCGTAGCAACTAATCGCAGTCTGGAACAAATGGTGAGAGAGGGCGAATTCCGAGCGGATCTTTACTACCGCATTAACGTGGTGAGCATCGTGTTGCCGCCGCTGCGCGAGCGCCGGGAAGACATCCCCGAGATGGCGCAATACTTCCTTAACCGCTTTAATCGTGAGAACGGTCGCGCTCTGCATTTCAACGAGGAAGCGTTGCGCGTGCTGTCAAGTTGTTACTGGCCCGGAAATGTGCGCGAGCTCGAAAACTGCATTGAGCGGACTGCGACAATGGCGCATCATGACACGATTGGTCGTTCTTCGTTTCTCTGCGAGATCGACCGGTGCCTCACGAAGGTGTTGCATCATGTGGAGCGAGAAGACGCAGTACGTCCGGCACGCTCGTCGGACGTTACAGTTAGTAACGCGCTGAACGTTCCCGCGAAATTCGGCGCCCCGGAGCGCGATGCCCGCGGTCTCGGCATGCACTCTGGTGAGCACATCCCTGAGGACGAGCGTGAGCGGTTGCTCTGGGCCATGGAGCGCTGCGGTTGGGTGCAGGCAAAGGCGGCACGCCTGCTCGGCATTACGGCGCGGCAGATCGGCTATGCACTGCGCAAGCACGGAATCAAACTACGCCGCTTCTAAGAAAGCGAAGCTTGAGGTCACGCCCTGGACGGCTCCGATATTTCGTCTGCTCGGTATGCAAAGCGAAGCGCGCGTGGAACACAGCACGCGCATGGTCTGAAAGAAGGTCGATAAGTATGTTGTGTCGCAATCCGTTCAACTCCGACAAAGCACTGGTTTAAGTTGACGCTGTTAGTACAGTGCCCGATCCCCCACGCTGCGGATGCATGCGGGTTCGAGCCGTGGTACGGAACTTGCAATTAGTTGTGGACCTCATATTGTCAGGATTCTCCAATGTGGTTCAAGGCTAGGACTGCAGATATTTTCGACGAACCCGGTTGCGCGAAGAATAGGGCGAAAAGTGAGACGGAGCGCAGACAAGGCTGCGCCAAGCAACTTCCGCCAGGAGCGACTGCTGGCGGTTGTGCATTCGATGGAGCTCGGATTGCACTTCAGCCCGTGGTTGACGTAGCGCACCTTGTGCACGGGCCGATTGCGTGCGAGGGCAACTCGTGGGATAACCGTCCCGCGGCATCCTCCGGGTCGATGCTCTATCGGACCGCGTTCACGACTGATCTAAGTGAGATCGATGTAATCTATGGCGGCGAGAGACGGCTGTTCAGAAGTATTCGCGAGATTATCCAAAAATATGATCCCCCTGCCGTGTTTGTCTATCAGACGTGCGTCACCGCGCTGATCGGTGACAATATAGAGGCAGTGTGTAAGCAAGCGTCAAAGAAATTCGGCAAACCTGTGATACCGGTCAACGCGCCCGGTTTCGCCGGGTCGAAAAACTTCGGCAATAAACTCGGTGGGGAGGCGATTTTCGATCATGTAATCGGCTCGCGTGAGCCCGCTCACACAACGCCGTTCGACATCAATATCATCGGCGAATACAACCTCTCGGGGGAGTTGTGGCAGACGAAGCCGCTCTTCGACGCGCTTGGTATCCGTATCTTGGCTTGCATCTCTGGTGATGCTCGCTACAGTGACATCGCGAGCGCTCACCGCGCGAAGGTAAATATGGTGGTGTGCTCAAAGTCGATGATTAACATTGCCACAAAGATGCAGCTGAAATACGACATTCCCTATTTCGAGGGCTCTTTCTACGGAATCGGCGATGTGAGCGATGCGTTGCGCCAAGTCGCCAAGCTGCTGGTGCAAAGGGGTGCGCCCGACGATCTGATCAAACGCGCCGATCGCTTGATTGAAGCAGAAGAGGAGCGCGCGTGGGCGCGCATTGCGCCATACCGGGCGCGCCTCGATGGAAAGCGCGTGCTGCTGATTACAGGCGGTGTGAAATCCTGGTCGCTTGTTGCGGCGTTGCAAGAGGTGGGGCTCGAGATCGTTGGCACCAGTGTGAAGAAAAGCACCGAGAAAGACAAGGAAAGGATCAAGGAGATCATGGGCGATGACGCGCGCATAGTCGACAATATGACGGCAAGCGAAATGTACGGCATGCTCCGCGAGTCGCAGGCCGACATCATGCTGTCCGGCGGGCGCTCGCAGTTTGTCGCGCTAAAGGCGCGGGTGCCTTGGCTTGATGTCAATCAAGAACGCCATCATCCATATGCCGGGTATGAGGGAATCGTCGAGCTGGTGCACGAGATTGACCGCGCAATCAGCAACCCGGTCTGGGAGCAGGTGCGCATTCCAGCTCCGTGGGACGACAAAGGCGAAGGGCTCTGTGGCGAGCGAATGGAGTTCACGGAGCGCATGACAGAACAGTCGCCGCGTGCAAGCGCGCGGGATTGCCCGAAGGGCCTTCGACCCAGCGTCGCGGCCTGAACATAGCGGAGTGCAGACACAATGGCAAACGTCGTCGAACTAGGGAAAGCCTGTACGGTCAACCCGCTAAAAATGAGCCAGCCGCTTGGCGCGAGTTATGCCGCCATGGGACTCGATGCGTGCATGCCGGTGATGCACGGTTCGCAGGGCTGCACGTCGTTCGGCCTCGTCCTGTTGGTGCGCCATTTCAAGGAGGCCATCCCGTTGCAGACCACTGCAATGAATGAGGTCACTACCATTCTGGGCGGATTTGAAAACGTCGAAACGGCGCTACTAAACATCTGCAAGCGCGCGGCGCCGAAAATCATCGTGCTTTGCTCGACAGGGCTGACTGAGGCCAACGGGGAAGATGTCGCCGGTCATCTCGCGATGGTGCGCAAACGCAAGCCAGAGTTGAGCAATACCGAACTCGTGTACGTATCGACGCCAGACTACATTGGCGCATTCGAGGACGGCTACAGGCGCGCCATCGTTGCAATCGTGAAGGCGCTTGTCAAGCCGCTGCCAACCGTGCAGCGACAGGTCAACGTGCTGCCCGGCAGTCATCTGTCACCCAGCGATATCGACGAGTTGCGAGAGATCATTGAGGCATTCGGGTTAGTTCCGATCATATTGCCAGACGTCTCCGGTTCGCTCGATGGCCACATTGCTCCCGACTGGCGCGGGACCACGCTGGGCGGGACTTCTCTCGACCAGATACGCGCCGCAGGTGCGTCGACATTCACCTTCGGCGTGGGCGAGCAAACGCGCGACGGTGCGCAGGCACTGGAGACGATCGCAGGCATCCCATTCGAAATTTTTGAGCGGCTCACAGGGCTCGAACCGAACGACCGACTCTTGCATCGCCTTGCGCGATTGTCAGACCGGGAGGTCCCGATCAAATACCAGAGGCAGCGCAGCCAACTGCTGGATGCAATGCTCGACTGCCATTTTTACATAGGTGGCATCAAGGTGGCCTTGGGCGCAGAACCGGATTTGCTGCTTGCAATCGGTTCGCTGTTGCACGAAATCGGCGCCGAGTTGCCAGTCTGCGTCAGCACGACTACATCGGCGTCGCATGCGCTACTGCCGACGAGCGAGGTCGTGCTCGGTGACCTTGAGGACATGGAACGAGGCGCGGGGGATTGCGACCTGCTTATTACGCATTCGCACGGCCGGCAGATGGCCGCGCGTCTCGGCAAGCCTCTGTTGCGCATAGGCTTCCCCGTATTCGACCGGGTCGGCAATGCCCATCGATGCCAGGTCGGCTATCGCGGAACGATGAACCTCGTCTTCGAACTCGCGAATCTATTAATCGATCGAGTTACGCACCACCGCTCGGCCGACTGGGCTCTGCCGCAGTCGTCGCTCGACCTCGCTGCGCCAGTCGCTAACGCGGAGTAAGGAATTCCGGTCGTCGCGACCATTGCATGCAAATCATGAGGGAACCATTGCATGAAAATCGCATTTGCCACGCAGGACAAACTGCATGTCGACGCGCACTTTGGCTGGGCGAAAAGCATTGTTATCTTCGATGTGACGGCGGAGGGGTACGCGTTCGTGGAAGCCTTCGATTTTGGCGGCAAGTTAGAGGAGGACGGCGACGAAGATAAGCTTGCACCGAAGCTGGACGCGATCCGCGGTTGCGCGATCCTGTACGTTGCCGCAATCGGTGGTTCAGGAGCGGCGCGCGTCGTAGCGCTGAAGGTGCATCCAGTCAAGGTGCCACAACTGGAGCCAATTGAGGACATCCTTATCAAGCTTAGGGATGTCCTGAAAGGTACGCCACCGCCGTGGTTGCGCAAGGCGCTAACCAGAAATGTGCGCTCATTCGACTTGGCCGAGGATGACGAGGTATCTCATGGCTAAAGCCACTGTTGACAAGACCGCCACTTTGCGGACAGCGACAACTGAGGCGCGTCCTTTTACCACGGGAGGGGGCATGAGTGACCCGAATGAACTGAAGGTGCGCCTGAAGACACTCAATACACGGGCCATTCAGGCCAAGATGGATCTCCACGACCTTTCGGAGGATCTTCCGACTAGGTGGGAAGAGATATTGACGGTTGCGCAGCTCTGTCACGAGGCTCACGCCGCGCTGATGGACGCGCGCAAGGCCGCGGCAGCGGCTCTCGACGAAGCGCCTGGGAGCCGGAGATGAGCGAGATTTTTTGCGTAAAGCTACCTAGCGGGGAGATGTGGACGCCTACCTTTGTCTCCGCCCTTGATGATGAGAAGTGTATCGGCTGCGGACGATGCTTCCGGTCGTGTTCTCGTGGGGTCCTGCAGCTCGTCGGTGTAGACGAGGGGGGCGAGCGTACCCCGGTAGGCGAGGATGACGACGACGAGTACGAAAAGAAGGTTATGACTATTGCGCGCCGGGAGTTGTGTATCGGTTGCACGGCATGCGCGAGGATATGCCCAAAAAAGTGCTACACGCACGCGGTGGCCATGGTCTGAGCCACAAAGGACGGTGATGGACTTCTACACGACGTTGATGCGTCACGCTGTGGACAGCAACGATTCCACGGTTCTTGCCCTCGCTGGGGTACTCTCGGCGGCGTTCGGCCAAGCCGGCGTGCACACACTGCCCATCCGCGGGTTGAATCTGGATGAAACCCACTGGCTGCTCGCGCATTGGTTTCCCGGCGTCGACAGCGCCCTTTTCTTGCAACTGGCCGCCTCGCCTGCGGCGTGGCGCCAGCGATCGTGCGACGACGAGGTCGGAGACCTCGCAAACCTGTTGAAGGCACATGCTGATCCGCTCGCAGGCACAACGATTGAAATCCATTGCGTTTCGCATGCGCTCGCCTGCGCCTGTGCGGGGCACAAACACCTGTGGCAGGAGCTGCGCCTTCGCTCGCGTAGCGAATTGCCGGTGCTGTTGGGCTATTGGTTTCCGCGGCTGGCGCAAAAAAACGTTCACGGTATGAAGTGGAAGAAATTCCTCTACAAGCAACTGTGCGAGCGTGAGGCGTTGCTTGTCTGCAAGTCTTCAAACTGCGCGGAGTGTGGCGACTTCGCGGATTGCTTCGGACCAGATTGATGGTCTGGCTACCGACGATACGTGGCCATGCGGGGCCTTGGCATATTCGCCGTGACGGTGAGCTACAAATGCTAGGAGATACTTTAACGATTGCCAGCTGATTGCGTTCAGCGCGGATCAAGGTGTTAAGCGTGGATGTCATCATGTCTTCCTATGCGTCATCGCCTCCGGGTTTCTCGTCGCACACGACTGTACCGAGGCTGCAAACAACCTAGAATCCTCGGTGCATCTCGCACCCGAGGATTTCCTGCTCGGCTCCCCGGCGCACGCGGTGACCCGTACTTGGCTCGGTGGCATCGCTGCGCTGGCGCATTGCTACTCGTATAGCCTTGCGATTGTGGGATGCCCTTGCCGCTTGTAGCGCTGACCATTGCGCGGACTGGGGCGGATAAACAAGTAATTGCGAGGCATAGTCTGACGATTAGACCGTGGCTAGAGTTAGACGTGACGGTGTTGTTCCGATTTGCAGTCCGTCTGAGCGGTTCGCAAAGTACCTGTGGTTCAACTGGTCTATAGTCCAAGTGTGGGAACTGCTGAAGCCCAGTGTAACCAGCATTTGAGCCAACTCAGCCGGATCGAACGCGCTTTTCCACGGCTCGCCGCCCTCGGCGAATTGCGCCATCAACTGTTCGACGAAGACACGCATCATCGGCGGCAAGCTGGACACTGGCAATGCGTATTCCAGGAGCACGGCGCTGCCTCTGGCGCAGCGCGCGATGAACCGCAAAGTATCAACGACCGCAGCCTCGTCGAGGTACATGGTTACTCCGAGCCAGCTGAAGAAGGCCGGTGCGAGTGGATCGAATCCGGCACGCGTCAAGCCCTCGGCAAGGCTGATGCGCTCGAAGTCGACCGGTACGAACCGCAACGATTGCGGCAAGCGGATGCCCGCCTCATTCAGGTGCGCTCGTTTCCATTCCTGCGTGGCCGGCAGGTCAACCTCGAAGATGCTCCCGGGCGTGTCGTGCTGCCGGTAGGCGGTGGTGTCGAGCCCTGCCCCAAGCACGACGTATTGTCGCACCCCCCGCTCGGCGGCCTCGGTCCAAATGTCGTCCGCTAGCCTACTGCGTACGACCAGCGCGCTGCGCCTACACATCGACATTGGGTGGCGGAACCGATCGAGGCCATTGCGTAGGTCCTGTGCCTCGGCTTTGCCTAGCACGGCCAATGCGAGCGGATCATCAAGCACCAGCGGGCGATCCAGTAGTTGGTGCGCCGCCCGTTGCCTAGCCACGATCAAGGCGCTAGGCTTGGGCCCGGCGTCGGTTGGCGTCACATCGTGCCCAACGATGTGTGCCTTATGCAGATAGGCCAACAATGCCTCGTCGAGCCCCACCCCAAGTTGCAGGCCCGGCTCTTGGTTCAAGGCGTCTCGAACATGCACTTCCAAGACCACGTCATCGCCACAGAAGCTTTCACGGAAAAGCTGTTGCCAGCGCTCGACGAGAGCCTGTACCGGCGCAGCGTCGGCCGCGACGCCGGCCTGCATGTGTGCCCGCAACTCAAGCGCCAACGTTGGCCATTCGCGCCTGTTCTTTTCGTTAAGCTGGCGGCGTCGAACTTCGTCCATTTGCGCCGGGTTCAAGTGTTTGGCGAGAAGTGTGCAGCGCGCGTGCGCAAACGATTCGTCTATCCAAACCAGCATCTCCGCCGTAATGCCGACAATCTGCTGTGCGCGTGGCTCCGCGGTTTGAATCTTCATCAACTTGTAAGCGAGCGCCGGGTCGTTGTTCGTCATGCGGGTCATGAGCCGAACCCAGCGCCAAGCCAACTCTTGGGCAACACTGCTTTCACTAGACAGACCTTCCCGCATGGCGCTATGAACCTCAACGATGAGCTCGTCCCATATTGGATCCATCGGCGCAAGCGCGTCCGGGCCCGTTGCAAACAGCGTGTCGAGTTCGTCTTCGTTCAAGTGCTTTTGATACATACTCATCAACTCCAAGGTGTTGAGCCAATCAATCGCGGGCGTTTCGCTGCCGGCGGCCAGCATCTTGGCGAGGCGTCTCAGGTGGCGACTGAGACGCTGCGCCCGCGAAGCCTGCGCGTCCAGTTCGGCGATCTGCCGATGAAGAATATTTATCGGGGCACTGGCCGGTTGGTCGTCAAGGCTGGCTTTGATATCGGGAAGCGAATAACCGAACCGTTTCAGTGCCTCGATACGATGCAGCCGGATCAGGTCGCCACGCCCGTACAGGCGTGCTCCCCCCTCAGTGCGTTGCGACGGAGACAGCAAGCCGATCGCGTCGTAGTGATGTAAAGCACGAACGCTCAGCCCCGCTCTTTTTGCCAGTTCACCGATCTTTAACTGCATTGCGTCTCCGGTACGTACGTCAACGCTAAAGCCTGACGTAGCGTTAGGTGCAAGGTGAATTGATGTGCCGGTGCTGCGCCGCATTTTCAAGCTAGATGAATATCAGGTGTCGCGCCGATCGGCATCTGGCCTGATCTTGAAAGCATTGTCAATAGCTTGCCTGTGCTACCAAGGAAACGCCAAGCGCTGCGATGTTGTGATGTCTGGAAGGGCGATACAACGCAGCCCCGATTGAATTCTGAATCACTTCGGATGCGATAGAACTCTTTGGCTGGTTTGCGCGCCGCGCAAATCAAACAGTCAAGTGGTGGTCCGCGCGGTCGCCAAAAATCTAGCTACTGCTACTTGTTGATAGTCGCTGCTCCGATTCTTTGCACAGCTGCAACCCGGCCTCGACGTCATAGATTAGATCTGATTCTGGCTATTCCACCCGGGCGGCTTTGTTGCACTCCAGGCCTCCATGGCTCGTCAGTGGTACGCTCACGGCGCACAAGCGTCTCATCCGTCTGGCAATGTCATCGAGCATGCGCGGTTGGACGATTGTCAGCCGTTGTCCCAACGAATCGCCGCAGGAATGTGGCGCTCTGTCACGGTTTGCGTGGCCCCATCTGTATCGGATTCCGATATCGGCTCGCACGCGAAGGTTATGCCTCGTTGAAAGCGGTCGATAAGAACTTGCGGCTAGTAGTATAAGAAATGTTGAATGCCAATTTGTTCTATAGTCTGCTAGTCTTCGGAACTCTAGCTAAAACGTGGCAGAGTTCGAGCGCGTTCAGCGTTGAGGTGGGCGGCGGCACCCATGACGTTAGTGTCGTTATCGTGGCAGCAGTGCTACGAACCGCGGGTTCGATGGCCATCTGCTACCGATAGGGAGTCCATGCCTAAAATCAAGAGGGTCGTGTGTGGATGGGGCTGGTCGCAGTGCTAGCTGTAAAGCGCCGCTGGTCGCCTGCTCAGTACGCGGCGGTCTGTCAGTCTCGCAAAATCCTTCCGGGATTTACTGCTGCGCAACTTTTGACGGAGGGTCAGGGGGGCGTTACTTTTAAGCGGTGTTGAGCATGATTGTTGCTGTACTGATCAACGGCACAGGTACGAAACGGGCAAAGCAGCAAAACTCGTTGATATGAGGCACATGCTCGTCAAGGTGACTTCGCGTTTGACAGCCTTTCGGAGAATGGCCGTCGGTCGGGCGCGGGACTATATGTATCGTCGGCCTAACTTCTAAAGATTGCGGTGGGGGCGAACCCGTTTTTGGGTGCCGTCGCCCGTCGTCCTCCGCTTCAAGCGTCCCGCCGCCACTCACGAATCACTATGAATTCGGTTACTCTTTTGACTACTGGAAAACGTTAAGTCGCGCAGAGCAAGCTTCTTGAACTGGCTGCTTCCTTTCGCGGCTCGTGCGTAGTCGCTGTGCGCGGAATGGCGGAGCAGTGACATCTCACTTTAGCCGTCATTGTTGGTTGATCATCAAATGGGCCCTTTTCGAAACATTGGAGAACATCGTGGCAACACTTGTAAACATTACCAGCGGTACTCCCGATGCCGTGCAAATTTGGGGATTCTATGATCTGTGTGGCGTGAACGACGTCGCGGCCGCTCTCAACACTATCGCTGCGGGGCTGAGCGGTGATGGTAATACGATTCATGTGATGTCAGGTACTCACGGATACTGCAGCGGACGGGTTGGTGCAGTAGCGACGCGGGAACAAAGGTTCGCGGAAGAAGATCGAGTTCTCGCTCATCCAATGACGAAGGACAACAACGCCGTTGCCGTGGTTGTCCACGACTTCAATACCGACAAGCTGCCGGCCCCCGACTACGTGTCTGCGGCGATGGCGAAGCTCAACGCGGATATCCGCTCAATCGTCAGGACCGACACCGGAAACCATGTATTCCTCCTCGCCTACTGCTGTAGTGCAGGTACGGAGTGGATTCGCAAATCGGGACAAGAGAACAAGTGGACTTGACCCCGAGGTGTGCCTGTCGCGCAGCGCGAGCCGGTTAGACACGCTTGCCCGTCTGCAACCTTTGCAAGGTCGCGCATGCGACAATAAGGCTTGACGCTGAATCGCGAGGCCACGCTGCTGCGTCGCTTCGGCGGTGAATTGCGTTGCAAACCATACAGAAATTGCTCATATGCGTACCGAAGAAACGGGGTGGTCAAACTGCCAGCGAAGCGGCTGGTGGCAATGCTCGCATGTGTTAGAGCGCAGAAGTGCAGCCATTTAATCAGTGTGCACCTTTGTTTTTAGTTGATACGCTGTTCAGGATGCGTAAAAGACAGATTCATAAACTTCTCGACCTTGCTCACGAAGAAGCCTACGCTTTCGTTGAGGAGAGTCCAGCAAGAGCTTTCAAGGAATTGGAAGAGCTCTTTGATGAAATGTTCTTTCATTCGCTTTCGCGTCACATCGGTGAAATGACAATCGCAGAAGTATCCACCCGTATTCGCGAAGGAGAATGAGAATGGAACCTAATCTATCAGTTGGGCTCTGAGCAGTCAGAGAGGCACTGTGACATTGCTGAATTGACCGAGTACGATCGCGTGCTTAGGATGCGAGATCGCCGTGACCCACGGTCATCGCTTCCCAGCGGCGGTCATCAGTTGCGCGATGTCCTATGCTTCAGGTTTCGGCTCAGTCTATCTGATATCGAAGCGCTGCTGTTCAAGTAAGGGTTATCGTTAGTTGCGAACCGGTCCGACTTACGGACCTGATGGCTGGAAAAACAAGGGACAAACTCCATGACGAAAAACTCCGATGCCGCGACGCGGGGGAGCCGTCCGTAGTGGTGTGGAAGCCCTTGCGATGAGGCCGGCGCGAACGGGGCGTTATCCGGTTGACGATGGTCGTCAACCGGCCAGCTAGGGATGAGTGACATGGCCTTAACAAAAACCGCATTGCGAAGAGCATGGTGTGAAGCGTATCAGTTTGTACCGATTGCCCGGCAGGTTCTGTCCGAATGTGGCGATTGTCTCATCGTTCACGCCTGCAGCATCCGTATTGGCCCTACCAGCCTGCGTGATCAGCTTGGCCGCTTCGATCTAGTCGACGAGCGACAGCCATTGCCCGCCTACCAGAAGTCGTTGTAGGTGTAAGTGACGTCATCAGAGTCAGCCACCGCCTTGAATCGCGCCAGTTCGCAGATCGCCCTGCGGGCGGCCGCCTCTTGCTGGTCCATGTACGGACCCAACCGGATCAATACCTCATCGACGCCGTTGTAAGGAAATGGTCGTAGCCGTTGCTAATACCCTGCACCGGCACGGTCGCGTCAAGGTTCGGCACGTCGGTCGCCGCGATCATCATCGGCAATGTGCCATTGTACGAGACGCCCTCGAGCGAGAACCACGAGGAGGTTGATAAAAAGCTCTTCCCTGCTCCCGTAGGAAGCAGATTTAGCGGCCTCTTGCGTCGGCTCTCCGGTCAAAAGATGGTCGAGATATTCCTTCCCTGCGTCCAAAACGGCCTGTTCAGCCTTGCTACGCTGATTCCGTCCAAGACGGACCGGCCCATAGTAAGAGCCGCTAACACAAGTCATCAAGTGCGACGCGTGTCGCCGTCCGCCGGACGTAAATCGGCAATGGAGTAGATGGCAAAGCTCTTTTCTGCCTTGTCACATTCAAGTACCTGAATATGGGAATTTGAAGCCGTGACCTGCTGTACGACCAGCAGTTGCCTACCCGGACGCGCGCGATTGGTAACGGTCGGGTGCGAAGCTCCGGGGACAACGTAACCTCCGTTAAGGCGGTTCACCCGGGCAACCGGGAAGGAATCGACACTGCCCGCAGCCGTGCGGTGTGGGGGCCAGGCAAGTTCCGCATGCACAACGTACGTGAACTGCTGACAGAATCCTCGTTATTGTGAAAGAGCCCAAGCTGCTGTTGACTCTGACCAAAAGGTATATGGCTGGTTGCGCCTTTTTGATGTGGGCGCACGCACGTCGTCAAAACGCCATCGGGGAAGAGGCAGGTGCTAACCGGACAGGCCCAGAAGTGCTCGGGTCGGTGGAGATGGAAACGCGGGAACCCCGATTTCCCGCCTTCGTTTCGCGTCAGGGAAACGGCGGCAGGTAAACCGCGAGGAATACTGTTGGGAAAGCGGGAGTGAGAACGCGCAAGAAGCGAAGGGTTGCCTGTAACGGGCAATATAGGGGTTCAAGATTTGCCTTGACCTGAAAGGGTGCTGACGTGCGTGTGGTGCGGCTGTCGTGAGTCCGCATCTGGGGTTCGCCGAAGGGAAGCTTGTGAGAGGCCGGTTGGTCTACGGCTCAGCGCCCTTGTCCCGGTTTCGGGACGAATCGACGATGCGACGCTAGCGAATGTTGCGTATGCACAGACGCAGCCGGCATCAGCACGATGCTTAACGCCGTGCGCGAGCCGTATGCGGGGAAACTCGCACGTACGGTTCTTCAGGGGCCGCGTTTCTGAGAGGGAACGCGGCTACCCTCTCGAAGCGCGAGCAGATAACGGCAGCAGCCCGGGAAAGCAAAGCACTATGAATGTCGAGACGCCGTTCGAAACGAATGCGCAGTTTGCCGAAACCGGCAAACCATGCATGCGTGCGTTCGACCACCCAGCGATGCTGCCCGAGCCGCTCCTTGCTTTCCACGCCGCGACGGGCAATACGGGCCGTGATTCCGCGCTGCTCCCGTGACGGCGTAAATGCCGGAATCGACAGTTCCAGCGCCGCCCACAGTTCGTTGCTGATTTTTCTTCTCGACATGCGCCCAGGATACGAAACCTATGGCTTGATGTCCAGGTTGTGTTAGCCGCTCTAAGTAAGGTCGATCATATTCAGGGCGCCAACATGCTCCCGAGAAAGCCGCGCGCCGCACGTCGCCATAAGCGTTCGGAAGAGCGCTTGCTTTCTGTTTTCAGAGTCTTTTAGAGAGCGTCAAGCAGCGTGGCCGGCGGACAAGCTAATTGTCGCCGCCCAGTCTTTACTGAGTTCGATCGACTTTTGCGCTTGCACGGCAAAAATCGGCCCCGCAAAAGTCGCGACGCGATTACCCACTCACCCGTTGTCATTTCGAAGCTTCCCGATAGCGAAAAAAGAAAGTATGACTGAAGCAGCTCAACGAATGATCGAAACCACGCGTAAACACTGGAGGATCTGATGATCGGGTCTATGTTTCTTTCCGCCGCCGAGCTGGTCGAACTGACCGGCCGCAGCAAGCGCGCATCTCAAGAGGCAGCGCTCCGCGCGATGGGGATCGAGCACAAGGTGCGCCGACGGTCGTCTCGTCTTCTCGCGGCGCCACGTTGAACAGCAACTCGGCGCCGGCGAAAGCAGCGCGCCGCCGGAAGCTATGCCCGATCGGAGCGCAGCCTAGAAGGTGTTATGAACTTTCGGCCAGACCTGGTACCCTGGCGGAATGAAAGAGCGCAGACCTTACCCAACGGATGTATCGGATGAAGAGTGGTACTTTGCCGCTCCGTACCTGACATTGATGAACCAGGAGGCGCCTCAGCGTCGCTACGAATTGCGCGAGATGTTCAACGCCTTGCGCTGGATTGTCCGCGCGGGCGCACCGTGGCGTCTGCTGCCCAATGACTTCCCGCCGTGGGAGGCGGTCTACGAGCAGACGCAGCGCTGGATTCAGGCAAGCTGTTTCGAGGCCATGGTCAATGATCTGCGTTCGATTATCCGGGTGGCGCAGGATCGCCGGGGGCAGCCCAGTGCAGTCATCCTGGATGGCCGCACGCTGCAGTCGACGTGCGAGAGCGGTCCACGCGCGGATTACGACGGGTACAAGCGCAAGAAAGGCAGCAAGGTGCACATGGCGGTGGATACATTGGGACAACTGCTTGCGGTGCATGTGACGCCGGCCAACGAACAGGAGCGTGCACAGGTCGGAGAACTGGCGAGGCAGGTCCAGCAGGTCACGGGGCACACCGTGAGAATCGCGTTCGCTGACCAGGGCTACACCGGCGAAGAGCCTGCACAGGCCGCGCGCGATGAAGGCATCGAGCTTCACGTAGTCAGGTTGCCGGAGGCAAAAAAAGGCTTTGTACTGTTGCCGCGTCGTTGGGTGGTGGAGCGCAGTTTCGGCTGGCTCAACCGCTTCCGGCGACTGGCCAGAGACTACGAGCGATTGCCCGAAACCTTGGCTGGTCTGCATTTCGTCGTGTTCTCCGTCCTTATGCTCGTCCACTTTGCAGCCCTTAACAAAAGTGCATAACACCTTCTAAGAGGCGTTAACAAAATGAGTATGGGTTTAGCCATGTCCTATTCGTCGTCGAAACAATGAAAAGTTAACAGGATTCATCGAGAGTAAACAGCCCCTTTATTCATTTTGTTAAGGTTTCTAATGCCGAAGGCCAGAAACAAAGAGAACAAGCGCCTCCCAGCCCGCTGGCGTCAGATTCACGGGGCCTAAAACTACCGCGTTCCCGAAGGGTTCGAGGCTGCATGGGATGGGAAGAAGCAGTTTCGCCTGGGCAAGACTCTTCCGGAAGCATACAAGGCATGGGCCAGCCCGGCTGGAGACGCTCGACGACGCAAAGACGATCGGCGATCTACTCGACCGGTATGCGCTCGAAGTCGTGCCGAAGAAGGAGGTCACATCACAGGCGCACAACGCTGTTGCGATGAAGAGGCTGCGCGCCGTGCTCGGCGCCTTGCCGCTGCCGTCGCTGAAACCGCGCCATGTCTACCAGTGCATCGACAAGTGCTCGGCGAAGACCGCGGCGAAGCGCGAGATAGAAGTCCTTTCACATGCCGATACGAAGGCCGTCGAGTGGGGCTATCTCGACCGACATCTGTTCAAGCGAGAAGTCCGACTCGAAGGTCAGAAGCCGCGCACGCGCTATATCGAGGACTGGAAGATCGTCGAATGCCTGTCACTAGAGTCGCGCCGCAAGACTGGCAGCGTGTTCGCGACCCAGACATACATGCGGATCAAGCTGCTGACGGGACTGCGCCGGGGCGATCTGCTGCGCCTGACGATGTCCGATCTGCAGTAGGAGGGCATTCACGTTACGCCCGGCAAGACCGAACACACGACGGGCAAGCGGCTGATTTATGAGTGGACCGCCGAGCTACGGGAAGCAGTCGCGCTCGCAAAGAAAGTGCGGCCGGTGTCGATCGCCCCGTGGCTGTTCTGCAATCGAAGCGGCGAATGCTATTTCAATTTCAACGACAATGGCCGCGCCGGCGGATGGGAAACGATGTGGCGCAACTTCATGGAGCGCGCTCGTGAAGAGACGAAGGTTAACGAGCACTTCACCGAACACGACTTGCGGGCGAAATGCGCCACCGATGCAGAGACGCTCGAGCACGCAAACGCACTTCTGGCCCATGCAGACGGGAAGGTAACGGAAAGGATTTACCGCAGGAAACCGGAGCGCGTGAAGCCGCTTCGTTAAGAGAAAGGCCCCGACCGCACGATCCTTGGCGGGAACGTTCGGGGCCTTGTGTCGCACGTCCGCGGTGTTTAGCGCCGCAGACTAGACGCGCGGCGCTGACCGATACCGGAAACTCCCGCAATCAGAAACAAGGAGAGGCATTTATTGGGCACTCGGGCAGGCTGAGAAGATCGTCCGCAGTGGTTTCGTCGCACCCGGTCCTGAGGAATTTCTGGCCTTGCGGGGTTTGCCAGCCGAGCACATCAGCATGCTGGCCATTTCCGCCAACATAGAAGTTCCACTTACCCGTTTCAATCCCGTTAATAGCGTCTTTCTGGCTGATCTTCCACCTACTCCCGTCGGCATTCTTTCCGCCGATATGCGAAATGGCCTCGTGCCTACTCTCCTTATTGGTCTTGCTGATGCAGAAAACCTCAATGCGCATTGTCGTCCCCCAATCTTTATGATGGAGTTTGAATTGTATCATCGCGCATATTAAGGAATTACAGGTTCACCAGAAAGCATTGAAAATCATTTTTGTTTTCGTTAAATTGGCCTATGTTTGATGTACGCTAATGGCACATCAACTAAAACCGAAATCAGATTTCAAATACGGAATAACCCGCGCCGATGCTGACGGGGTCCGCAGCATCCGTCTAGGACCCGCTCGGGTTAGAGCGCCGCCAAGGTGGGTGAGTTCGATTCACACCCTTTTCGTCGGCGTCAAGCCGTCGCATCGACTCGCCGCAATTTTCATGATAGTTTGCCATTTCCTCAACTACACCAGAACGGGTATTTAAATGCCATTAAACGAACTTGGCGTCCGTGAACACGCAATTGCAACTTTTCACAAGCTCATCGAATCCCAGTCCATTCAACTATCAGGCTGCAGCATCGGAATGGGCCAAACTCATGAAGGTCGGGCCCAAGGCGACATCGAATATCTCGACGAGCTGTTCAAAGGTCTCGTGCAGCTCTATCGTAAGGCTCCGTGACGAAGTGTCCTGTCAGCTAGAGGGTGTTAGATCCTACGTAGCAGGAACGTGGGCGAGCCGATCCGTAAAATCAGCTTGTCAACGCGTGCTCAAAGGAGAGCATCATGCACACACAACAGGGATCCAACCCATGCGCCGAGGAAGTTGTACTGGCGGTGTCGCTCGAACTGGCTATGGCCAAGTGGAAAGTTGCGCTACATGATGGCCACCGCGATCAGCCGGCCGTGCATACGGTGACGCCGCCACAGGCCGCATGCCTGCAGGCGGTGCTGTCCCTAATTGAACACCGCCGGCAGAAATGGGGGTTGCCAACCGAACTACGGATCGTCGTGAGCTACGAGGCGTGCCAAGACGGACCGGCTGGATGCAATCAGGCTGATCATCAGCCTGCGAGCCTAGCTGCGCGGTGAACGCGAACGCATGCGCGCGATCCGTGTGCCGTCGGTGCAGGATGAGGCGTCGCCCCACCTGATAGGCGACCGTCGGCAACTTCTAAGGGAAGTCCTGCAACACCGGGATCGCATGCGCAAGCTGCTGGTCACGCTCGACTGCTGGGGCGAAGTCGACAGCCGGAAGTTCGCCGAACGTCTGGCACGCGGTGACGTACTATGCCACGATGGTACGGCACTCCCGCTGGAACTGCAGCAACGGCTGCTGCGCGAAGGCGAACGACTCGAGGTCGTCGCGCGCCAACTGGCCGCACTGGAGAACGCACGGCTCGAGAGTCTGCCCGAATCCGCGCGCGCGCGAATCGATCGCCTCACGCGCCTGAGCGGCATAGGGGCGATTGACGGCGCGCGACTGGCATTGGAACTCTTCTGGCGGCAGTTCAGCAATCGCCGGCAGGTCGGTGCGTGCGTGGGTCTCGCCCCGCAGCCTTATGACAGTGGTGAGAGCCAGGTCGACCAGAGCATTAGCAAGCAGGGTAACCGGCGAGTGCGGGCACTGTTGATCGAGATGGCATGGTCTTGGAACCGTTACCAGCCGGAGAGCGTCCTGACGCATTGGTTCTCGCAGCGAACAGCAGGCACCGGTCCCAATCGCCGCGCACGACGAATCGCAATCGTTGCGGTCGCACGACGCCTGGTGATTGCACTATGGCGATACCTGAAGGACGGAGTGATTCCAGAAGGAGCACGGTTGAAAGCGGCATATGATACCGCACTTCAGTACCTCGAATGATAAGTGGGTGATGCCGAAGGAAGCGAATACAGTCTGAAGTGAACATGCCCGTCAAAGTTCCAGGTTGCTGGGCATGTAGAGGTGGCGCCGGAATTTCGGACAAGGTCGGTAAGTGGAACGGTCGGGGCCTGAGCTGGTCATAGGGACCAGCAAAAGGAACCCAAAGATGGCAAAAAGAAGCCGCCGGTCGCATAGCCCGGCATTCAAGGCAAAGATAGCGCTGGCAGCCCTAAAGGGCGACAAGACGCTGGCAGAGCTGGCGCAGCAGTACGATGTTCATCCGAACCAGATTACGGACTGGAAGAAGCAACTGCAGGAGCGCGTGTCGGAAGTGTTCGAGACGGGCAAGTCGACGACAGGTGAGCCACCAGTGGACGTCACGGTGCTCCACGCGAAGATTGGCCAGTTGACGCTGGAGAACGATTTTTTAAGCGGAGCGCTCGGCAAGGCGGGGTTGCTGAGCGGAAAGCGATGATCGACCGTGCACACGCGCTACCGATTGCGCAACAGGCGCGACTTGTGGGGATCGCCCGATCAAGCGTCTACTACCAGCCTCAACCGGTCAACGAGACGGAACTGAAACTGATGCGCCGGATCGACGAGCTGCATCTTGAGTTCCCGTTCGCGGGAGCGCGCATGCTGGTACGTCTGCTGCGCCGCGAAGGCATCAAGGTGGGCCGACGGCATGTGGGCACGCTGATGAAACGCATGGGTGTCGAAGCGCTGTACTGCAGGCCGAACACGAGCCGCGGCCACAAGCAGCACAAGATCTGGCCGTATCTGCTGCAGGGAATGAAGATCAACCGCGCCAATCAGGTGTGGGCACTCGATACCAGCTACATCCCGATGGCGCGGGGCTTCGTGTATCTGACGGCTGTGGTGGACTGGGCCAGCCGAAAGGTATTGGCACATCGCGTGGCGATCACGCTGGAAGCGATCCATGCGGTCGAGGCGCTTGAAGAGGCATTCGCGAAATACGGCCAGCCTGAAATCGTCAACACCGACCAGGGCAGTCAGTTCACGGCGACCGCTTTCACCGGCGCGGTTCTGGATCGCGGCATCAAACTATCCATGGGCGGCAAGGGAGCCTGGCGCGACAACGTGTTCGTCGAACGAGTGTGGCGAAGCGTCAAGTATGAGGAGGTGTATCTGAAGGCATATGAGTCGGTCAGCCACGCCCGGCGCTCAATCGGCGATTACATCAATCTGTACAACCAGAGACGACCTCATTCGAGTCTGGAAGACCGCACGCCGGATGAGGCATACTTCGCGACACTGTCTGCGATCAAATCGGCAGCATGAACGCCCCGGTGGTTCCACTTAAAAATCTCGGGACCCTGCCCGAACAAGCGGCGCCACCTCTAACAACGGTGGCAAGTCTCGGCATCCACGTTACGGAAGGCCTTGGAATATCCCAGCCGATCCCCTTTTAGCAATCACCAACCACCCACCAAGCCCGGTGACAACACCGCCCGGATCATGACTGCGACTGGGGGCGAGAATCATGCCGGGTCTGGCTGGCCAAAGTGTCAATTATTGAGGCGGGAAGATAGTAACGGGGGCGGATCTGAGTAATAAACCGACCCCCGCACGACTGTCGCCGTCCTGAGTCCCTCCGCCACTTCGGCAGGTTGCACGACGCGCAGGCATTGAGTCGGTCTTGCCGTCCTGATCGGTGTCCAAGCGTCTGCATCACGCTTTGCTTCAATGGCGCGCGCATCGCTTTATCCGGGGCATGACGGCCCGAGCGTCAACGACGGCATGATCTGTAGCTGTCGGGTGCCCAGTTCGCACTACCCACGCGTGGCCACCCGAGCGCGTCTACTTTGCGCCCACTTCCGTCGTCGGCGTCGGGGGTGGCCGCGATGGTGCGGTCGATGGGGTAACGGTACCGGGCGGTGTCGACTGGCCGGATGCGAATGGTTGACTCGCCTCCTTGTCAGTAAGCGGCAGTGCCGCATCGTCTCAATTGCATCCGGCCAACTGGATTGCTACTGATACGAGCAGAACAGCCGCCCCCACATCGCAGGAAAGGATGCTCCGCTGGCGGCCCGTTGTTCTCATGTTTTTCGAACTAGAGCGTGTTAGGAACTTTGTAAGCGGCTCAGCTGGGCCGTTGGTCCATCCGCGTGCGCGTGAGGCATGATGGTGAATGGAGCGGCTGGTCAGGTCGAGGGATCTGGCGGACTGGTCGGCGTATGCAGCTTGTCGGCCACACGCCA
>NZ_JBFPKG010000055.1:0-49800 GCF_040948665.1 Paraburkholderia sp. BR14320 | reverse complement strand
GCTGAAGCCGGCGCGTGACCCTCGTGCATCGGCGCGCCGGCTTCAGCGCGGCCGATTCGAGCGTCGAGCTGATGCGGCGCGCGGTCGAGGCGGGTGAGATGGACTTCGTCATCGGCGCGATCGCGGCGCTCGAGGTGGAAGACGGCGCGCTGCGTTCCCTGACGCTGAAGCAGATCCATGGCGAGACCCAGCTCGAAGCCGAACACCTGATCGCCTTGTATGGACTCGTCGCGGATCTCGGCCCGATCGCGCAGTGGGGACTGAAGATTCACGGCGGGCGTATCGATGTCGATACCTCGAACTACGAAAGCTCGCGGCCGGGCATCTTCGCCGTCGGCGACATCGCGAACTATCCGAACAAGCAGAAGCTGATCCTGTCAGGCTTTCACGAGGCGTCGCTCGCGCTGCGCAAGGCGTACGCTTACGCGTATCCCGACAAGAAACGCGTGCATGTCCATTCGAGCTACGACACGAAGCTCGCGGAAAAGATCGGCGCGGCCGGCTGACGGCGTGCGCGCAAGCGCTGCAACGTCGAGCCGGACCGGCCATTGGCATCATTTTCCAGTGGGTTGACTCGCGGCGGCCGCGGCGCTCGCGGCCTTGTCTTTCTTCTTCGCCTCATGGTGGCCGATCGCGCAGCCCGCGGCCGCACCCGCCGTCCCATGATGTCCGGCAACGTGGCCGGTCACCCCGCCCACGACCGCGCCTTTGGCGCAGCCTTCCGCCTGCGCGACGGTGGATACGAAGCTCAATGCCGCGGCGAGGGCGCACGGGGCCGCGAAGTTCATGGCGATAGTCGTGAATACCTTTTTCAATTGACACTCCTGTTTTTGCTGTCGAAGGGTAAAACCCGAAAGCCGAAACCGCCGCGCGGCGACGCTTTCAGTGATGACCGGCTAGCAAGCGCGGGGCCCGCCGTTATAAGCTGTGCGCCTTATGAGCCGGCGCGCGGGCGCCCTTCGCGAGGTATCCCGGCCCATGCGTGGGCCGCGCAAGCGTTTGCGCGAAGGCTTCGGCGCCGGCCAGGCGCGAGATTTGCTAAACACAACAATTCCAACTACGTGTCCGCCATGACCCAGCTTGATGCTTCTACTCTCCGCGTCCACGGCGAGCCCGCTCGAGTGCAGGCCGAGGCCGCGCCGTCGGCGCCCGTTAGCGTCGATTACTGGTCGCTCGTGCAGGCGATCTCGGACTACGCGATCTTTCTGCTCGACGCGAAAGGCCACGTCGTGAGTTGGAACGCCGGCGCGCAGAAGCTGAAGGGCTACACGGAAAACGAGATCGTCGGCCAGCATTTCTCGCGCTTCTATACCGAGGAAGCCGTCGCCCGCGGCTGCCCAGGCTACGAGCTGGAACAGGCGGCGCATACCGGCCGCTTCGAGAACGAGGACTGGCGCGTGCGCAAGGACGGCACGACGTTCTGGTCGAACGTCGTGATCACCGCGATACGCAACGAGCAGGGCGAGGTCACCGGCTTCGCGAAGATCACGCGCGACCTGACCGCGCAGCGCGAATATCTCGAAGCGCTGCGCCAGAGCGAGGAGCGCTTCCGTCTGCTCGTCGATAGCGTGAAGGACTACGCAATTTTCATGCTCGATCCGCAAGGCTTCGTCGTCAGCTGGAATTCGGGCGCCGCGCGCATCAAGGGCTATACGCATGACGAAATCGTCGGCCGGCACTTCTCGCAGTTCTATGTGCCCGAGGAGGCCGCGGCCGGCAAGCCCGCGCGCGAGCTCGCGATCGCGCGGCAGATCGGCACCGTCGAAGACGAAGGCTGGCGCGTGCGCAAGGACGGCTCGACGTTCTGGGCCAACGTGATCATCACGGCCGTCTATGACGAATCGCGACGCTTGCGCGGCTTCGCCAAGGTCACGCGCGATCTCACCGAGCGGCGCCGGCGCGAGGAGCTCGAGCGCTCCGGTGAGCGCATGCGCGAATTTCTCGCGACGCTCGCGCACGAACTGCGCAATCCGCTCGCGCCGGTGCGCAACGCGGTCGGCACGATGCAGATGGAAGCCAATCTGAGCCCGGTGGTCGCGCGCGCGCGCGATCTGATCGATCGCCAGGTCACGCACCTGACGCGACTCGTCGACGATCTGCTCGATATCGGCCGCATCATGTCCGACAAGGTCGAACTGCGGATTGCGCGCGTCGATCTCACCGAGCTCGTCACGCGCGCGATCGAAGCGGCGCGGCCGTTTACCGACTCGCGCGAGCAGCGCGTGGTCGCCCAGGTCACCGACGCCCCCGTGAGCATTCGCGGCGACATGACGCGGCTCGTGCAGGTGCTGCAAAACCTGCTGCACAACGCGTCGAAATTTTCGCCGCACGGCAGCGTGATCGAGATGCGTGGACGGGTCGACTTCCGCATGGCGGTGCTCGAAGTGCGCGACGTCGGCTGCGGTATTCCGGTGCGCTCGCTCGACAAGATCTTCGAGTTGTTCGCGCAGGAGAAGGAAGGGCAAAGCTTCGGCGAAGGCGGTCTTGGGATCGGCCTGACGCTGTGCAAGTCGCTCGTCGAGATGCATGGTGGCAGCATCGTCGCGAGCAGCGAAGGACCGGGCCTTGGCAGCACGTTCACGCTGAGTCTGCCGCTCTCGGCGCAGTCCGACACCGCGGAGAGCGGCGCGATCAGCGCCGCGCCCCACGTGCAGCCGCTGCGGGTTCTGCTGATCGACGACAATCGCGATTCGGCCGACAGCCTCGCGATGCTGCTCGAACTGAAGGGCCATGAGGTGCGTATCGCCTACGAGGGCGAGCAGGCGCTGCAGATCGCGCCGCGCTTCTCGCCGCATCTCGCGTTGATCGATCTCGCGATGCCGAAGATGGATGGCTATGCGACGCTCGCGGCGTTGCGCGCGCTGCCCGAGATGGCTCGCACGATGTACGCGGCGATGACGGGCTTCGGTCATGCAAGCGATCTCGATCGCACGCGCAAAGCGGGTTTCCATGCGCACCTGGTGAAGCCGGTCGAGATGGCGGTCCTCGACGCATTGCTCACGAAGGCGGATGGACGACTGAGCGGAAGCGGGGGGACGTAGGCGCTTTTTTGCTGCGCGGCTGCGTCGTCAGCTGGGGCACGATGTTTGCTGCGACTCTGCATACGTTCCGGTCCGCCGCCGCGCGGCGGGCTGCGGATCGAAACGGTGCAGGGGAGGCACGATGCTCGATACGCGCGACCACGCGGCCAGCTTTAAGGCCCAGTCACGGCAGATTTCTAATCAACACGGCGGCCGCGCACCGCCGCTCGACGATTTCCTGCGCGACGCGCGTTTCGATGCGAACGATCCCGCTGCTCTCGGAGTACTGCTCGCTGATCTGATCGAGCGCGGCTACGATCGCGCGCCGACCTTGCCGTTGCCCGGGCATGGCGAGACGCTGGTGCGCTGGCGCGCGCTCGCCGCCGTTGCCGCGCGCGACCTCGGTCTCGTCAAACTGTTCGAAGGCCATACCGATGCGCTCGCGATTCTCGCCGAGCTGAACGGTCCGCTGCCGCCGCCGGCAAGCCGCTGGGGCGTGTGGGCCGCCGAAGCGCCGGATGCACGAGTGCGCGCGGTCAATCAAGGAATCCAGAACGTTTCCGGCGAGGGCGCTCAGGTGCGCCTGTCCGGCACCAAAGCCTGGTGCTCGGGCGCGCAGGCGCTCACCCATGCGCTCGTGACCGCTTGGCGCAATGATGAGCCGGTGCTCGCGGCCGTCGCGCTGGACCAGAGCTCGATCTCGATCGACACATCGAAGTGGCAGGCCGTCGGCATGTGGGCGACCGCGAGCGCCGATGTGACGTTCAACGACACCGTGGCGACGCTCGTCGGCGCGCCGCATGAATATCTGCGGCGCGCGGGCTTCTGGCATGGCGGCGCCGGTATCGCCGGGTGCTGGTACGGTGCGGCCGCGCAGATCGGCCGCACGCTGCGCGACGCGTGCGCCCGGCGCGCGGATGCACATCGGCTGGCTCATCTCGGTGCGACCGATGTCGCATTGCAGTCGGCCGCCGCGGTACTGCGCGAAACCGCCGCGTGGATCGACGCGCGCCCTTCGGATGATGCGCAGACGCGCGTGCTGCGCGCGCGTCTTGCCGTCGAGCAGGCCGCGAGCGCCGTCATCGATCAGGCGACGCGCGCGCTCGGCGCGGGCCCGTTGTGCCGCGACGCGCGCTTCGCGCGAGCGCTCGCCGACCTGCCGGTGTTTCTGCGCCAAAGCCACGCGCAACGCGATCTCGCCGCGCTTGGCGAGCGGCTCGTCGCGTCCGCCGACACGAGCGCCGCGCCGGCATCGGATCACGCGTCGTCGCAAACACTCACGTCGTGGACGCTATGACCTTTGTTCCCCAGCCTTCGGAGGATCGCTGAGATGAGCTCGCCGATGCGGTACTTCGATGAACTTTACCGACGCAGCGATGATCCGTGGCGCTTGCGCGAAGGCTGGTACGAACGCCGCAAGCGTTCGCTGACACTCGCGCTGCTGCCGCGGCCGCGCTATCGCAACGGCTTCGAACCGGGCTGCGCGAACGGCGAGTTGACGGCCGGGCTCGCGACGCGCTGCGACGCGCTGCTCGCCGCCGATTTGCACCCGCGCGCGGTCGCGCTCGCGCGCGAACGCGTGGCGGGCGCATCGAACGTGCGGATCGAACAGCGCAGCGTGCCGTGCGAATGGCCCACCGAGCACGGGCCGTTCGATCTGATCGTGATCAGCGAGTTTGCGTACTATCTCGACGCGGCCGAACTCGAAACGCTGGCCGCGCGCATCGCCGGCTCGCTGACGACCGATGGCACGCTGCTCGCCTGCCACTGGCGCCGGCCGTTCGCCGAAGCGCGCGAATCGGCCGACCGCGCGCACGCGCTATTCGATGCGCGCTGCGGCCTCGCGCGTCTCGCGCATCACGACGAAGCCGACTTGCTGATCGACGTGTGGTCGCGCGACGCACGTTCGGTCGCGCAGCGAGAGGGGCTTCTATGATCGGCGTGATCGTCCCGGCGCATAACGAAGAGGCGTTGATCGCGGGGTGCCTTGCGGCCTTGCTCGAAGCGTCGCGACACCAGGCGCTCGCCGGCGAAGAGGTGCGGATCGTCGTCGCGCTCGACGCGTGCAGCGATTTCAGCGGGGCGATCGCGCGCGCCTACGGCGTGCAGACGCTGACGCTGAAGGCGCGCAACGTCGGGATCGCGCGGGCGCTGGGCGCGTCGCTGCTGCTCGCGCTCGGCGCGCGCTGGCTCGCGTTTACCGATGCCGACAGCCGCGTGTCGCCGTATTGGCTCGCCGCGCAATTAGCGCTCGGCGCCGATGCGGTGTGCGGCTCCATCGCCGTCGACGACTGGAGCGCGCATCCGCACAGCGTGCGCGAATATTTTCGCAAGACCTATGTCGACGCCGACGGACATCGTCACGTGCACGGCGCGAACCTCGGCGTTTCCGCGCAAGCCTATCGGCGCGCGGGCGGCTTTCCGCCGCTCAGGTGCAGCGAGGATGTCGCGCTCGTCGATCGCCTGATCGCGACGGGCGCGCGCATCGCGTGGAGCGCCGCGCCGCGCGTGACCACGAGCGCGCGCACCGCGGCCCGCGCGCGCGGCGGTTTCGGCGATACGCTCATCGGATGGGCGACGGATCGCGCGCTGGCCTGAGCGACGGCGCTGCGTCGCGAGCGGGTCTCGCTCGCAACGATCCGGATACCGGAACATCGGCACGGCAATAAGCCGCGGGGAGGACGAACATGATGGACGCGTTTTTCGTTCTATTCGGCCAGGGCAGGGAGCTCGACCCGTTGCAGATGGGGCTGCGCTCGATCGTCGTGTTCGTGATCGCGATCGTGCTGATTCGCGTATCGGGGCGGCGCTCGTTCGGTCAGCGCACGCCGTTCGATCTGGTCGTCGTGATTCTGCTCGGCGCGATGCTGAGCCGCGCGATTGTCGGGGCGTCGCCGTTCATCGCGACCGTGGTCGCGTCGCTGGTGATCGTCGTATGTCACCGGGTGCTCGCGTGGGCGTTTATACGTTCGCGCCGCTTCGAGCTGTTGGTGTGTGGCGTCGAGCGCGAGGTGTTCAGCGACGGCAAGTTCCACGCGAACGAAATGCACGCGGCGCTCATCACGCGCACCGACATCGAGGAAAGCGTGCGGCAGAAAATCGGCTCGCGCTCGATGGACAACGTGGCCGCCGCGATCCTCGAACGCAATGGCGAGGTGAGCGTGATACGCAAGCGCGAGTGAGCGCCCGAACGCGTGCAGCGCGGGGCGCTTGTTCGGGCGGGCTGTAAGGACTCAACGCGCAGCTCAGCCGCGCCCGCCTCGCGAAATCTCCGAGCCCGCGCCGCGCGGCAAGCGCAGCGTGACCGGAATCGACGCGAACGAGCACAGCCCGACCACCAGAAACGCGGGCCAGAAATCCGACCACGTGATGCTCGGATGCCCATTCAGTGCGCGCGAAATCTGCAGCACGATCCCGCCGACCGTCACGCCGAGACCGAGCGACATCTGCTGCACGACGCTGCCGAGGCTCGTCGCGCGGCCGACGTCGCGGCTCGCAATCTCCGCGTAGGTCAGCGAATTGAGGCTGGTGAACTGCAACGCGGGGAAGAAGCCGCCGAGCAGCACGACGACCCAGATGATCCATGTCGGCGTGTGCGGGAAAAAGAGTCCGCACGCGGCGATCGAAATGCCCGATAGCGCCGCGTTGAACACGAGCACCTGGCGAAAGCCGAAGCGGCGCAGCACGGTGGAGGCGATCGTGCGCATGAACATGCCGCCGAACGCCGACGCGCAGGTGATCAGCCCCGATTGGAACGCGCTCATACCGTGGCCTTCCTGCAGCAGCAGCGGCAGCAGGAACGGCAGCGCGCCGAGGCCGATGCGAAACAGCGAGCCGCCGAGCACGCTCGCCTGGAAAGTCGGCACCTTGAAAAAGCGCAAGTCGAGCAGCGGCAGCGCGACGCGCTGCGCGTACGCGACGTAGATCGCGAGCAGTACCGCGCCGAGCGCGCACATGCCGAACGCGTCGGTATTCGAAATCAGTTCGCCGCCGACCAGCGACAAACCGAGCAGCAGCAGCACCGCGCCCGCCGCCGACAACAGGAAGCCGATCCAGTCGAGCGGGCCGGGGTCCGGTTCGCGCGTATTGGCGATATAGCGATTGGTCAGATAGATGCCGAGAATGCCGATCGGCACGTTGATGAAGAAGATCAGACGCCAGTGCAGATACGTGGTGATGAAGCCGCCGAGCAGCGGACCGGCGGCAGGGCCGAGCATCGCGGGCACGCTCAGATAGTTCATCGCGCGGATGAAGTCGGCTTTTTCCACCACGCGAAAGATGATGATCCGCCCGACCGGCACCATCATCGCGCCGCCGACGCCCTGAATGAAACGCGCAACCGTGAAAGTGGCAAGCGAGTTCGACGCCGCGCACAACAGCGAGCCCGTGACGAAGATGCCGATCGCCGTGCGGAACACCGTGCGGGCGCCGAACTTGTCGGCGAGCCAGCCGCATACCGGGATGAACACACCGAGCCCGAGCACGTAGCTCGTGACCGCGATTTTCAGCGTGACCGGATCGCGGGCGAAATCGCGCGCCATGGCCGGCAACGCGGTGACGATCACATTGGCGTCGACGCTTTCCATGAACATCGCGCACGCGACGATAAGGGGCGCAATCAGAGCTTTCTGAGTCTGGGCGACGGTCATGACGGCGAGGCTGCGGCGAAGCGTCGCAGGCAAAGGGGGCATTATTGCACCTGTACGGTGCGGATTGTTAATACCTGCGCGGCCGATGCTGCCCCTTTACCCTTTCTGTATCCAACACGCGACGGCGGCGTTGCGATGCCGCCAATAATATTGATTTTTGTTGCGCTGCGGCACGAGATGGTTATAATCGGGTTATTGCTTAGGTAGAAACCCTAATAAGGAGCCGCCATGAATACCGCATCGACTGCTGTCCGTTCCACCCCCGCCGCCACTACGTTCTTCGGCAAGCTGCGTGCGCTGGCGCTGCATGCGCTCAACCTGCATCTGCAAAACTGCGCGGTGATCGCCGAAGCGTATCGTCGCCCGCAATAAGCGCGTATTGCGCACGGGCCGCACAGGCCCTGCCAACCGTGTCGATGCCCGCTCAAGTCGCGGGCATTGTGCTTTCTGACCCCACCAGGGGGGTAGCGTTCGGCTCGTCATTCCGCCATCAGTCCCTCCAGAAACCCCCGCTTGGGGCCAGTTCCGGCCCACCATCGCCGTTTCCCTTCCAGATATCGCTCGCGCGCTTTTGCCGCGCGCCGCGCAGGTCAACCGACAGCAAAATTGCTATTGCTGTCAACCTTTTGCACGTTTTGCCGTTATCACTTTGTAATCGTCGCCACAGGCGATACCGCGCGTGACGCACCCGTCGCCGCGACTGCTCTCGCAAGGCCCGCATTGACCATGTTCCACCGACTTCAACACAGCTTCGAGCGCCTGCGCGCGCTGCTCGGCCGTGCAGCGAAAGTGCTTGGCAGCCGGGGACTTCTGTCGCCCGTGCTCGCGCTCGTTATTTGCGGGCTGCTGCTGGTCGTGCTGCAGCATCTGTCGGAGGCGGTGAATTACCGTTCGGTGATACGCGAATTGCGCGAGCTGTCGCCGCGCGAGTGGATCGGCGCGCTCGGCGCGACCGCGCTTAGCTACGTCGCGCTGGTCGGGCGCGACGCGGTCGGCCTGCGCTATCTCGGCGCGAGCGTGCCGCGCGCGGCGCTGTGGGTCGGCGCGACGGCCGGCTCGGCGCTCGGCAATGCGACCGGTTTCGGCGCGCTGACGGGCGGAGCGGTGCGCGCGCGCGTGTACGGCGTCGCGAACATCACGCCCGCGCAGATCGGCCGCATGACGGTGTTCACGAGCGTGTCGCTCGCACTCGCCCTGGTATTGATGACCGCACTGGGCATGGTCGGTATGGCCGGACAGCTCGCGCCGATGCTGCATCTGTCGCCAGTCGCGCTGCGCTGGAGCGGCGCTGCGCTACTGATCGCGCTGGCGCTCGCCGCCGCCGCGTGCCGCCGCGAAACCCGGCCGATCCGCACGCGCTGGCAGTGGCTCTCGTTCGATATTCCCGCGCGCCGTGATCTGCTCGCGCAGGTCGCGCTGGCGGTGCTCGACGTGGTCGCCGCGGGTCTCGCGCTGTGGGCCTTGCTGCCGCATGCGAACGTGAGCTTCATCGGCTTCATCACCGTCTACGCGGCCGCGATGCTGCTCGGCCTGATCGGCCATACGCCTGGCGGGGTCGGCGTGTTCGAGGCCGCAATGGTGTTCACGCTGAGCGGCAGCGTGCCGATGCATCAGATGGTCGCCGCGCTGCTCGCGTATCGCGCGATCTATTTCGGCGTGCCGCTGATCGTCTCCGCGGCGCTGCTCGCGGGCTTCGAGAGGCGCGCGCTGAAGAACCGTCTGTCGATGCTGCAGGCGGAGCGCGTGTCGGAACTCGCGCCGCTGTTTCTGAGCCTCGTCACGTTCGTGGTCGGCGGCATGCTGGTCATCTCGAGTGCGACGCCGGCGTTCTGGCAGCGCATTCATATGCTGCGCAACGTGGTGCCGCTGTGGGTGCTCGAAAGCTCGGCGATGCTGTGCAGCGTGGTCGGCGTGCTGCTGCTGTTCGTTGCGCGTGGGCTGCTGCGGCGGCTCGATGCGGCATGGTGGATGACGCTCGCGCTCGCGTTGCTGAGCCTTGCGCTGTCGCTGACCAAGGGTCTCGCATTCGTCGAAGCCGGTGTGCTCGGCATGCTGATCGTGCTGCTGCTCGCGACGCGCAAGCGCTTCAACCGTCATTCGTCGCTGTTCGCCGAGCGTTTCACGGCCGGCTGGCTCGTGTCGATCGCGATGGTGCTGATGTTCGCGACGTGGGTCATGCTGTTCGCTTTCCGTGACGTGCCGTACACGCGCGACCTGTGGTGGCAATTCGCGTTCGACGAGCGCGCGCCGCGCGCGCTGCGCGCGACGCTCGCCGCGAGCGTGTTCGCCGCGACCTTCTCGTTCTGGCAATTGCTGCGTCCGGCGCCGGGCCGCTTCGTGAAGCCGGCGCCCGAAGATCTGCTCGACGCCGCGCGCATCGTGCGCGCGCAGGAACGCAGCGATGCCGGTCTCGCGTTGATGGGCGACAAGAGCTTCCTGTTTTCGGAATCGCGAGAGGCGTTCCTGATGTACGCGAAATACGGCCGCACGTGGGCCGCGTTGCATGATCCGGTGGGGCCGCGCGAAGAGTGGGCGGGCCTCATCAAGAAGTTCGTCGCCCTCGCGCATGCGCACGGCGGTCGCGCCGCGTTCTACCAGGTGCGTGCGAATGCACTGCCGCTGTATCTCGACGCCGGCCTCACGTTGATGAAGCTCGGCGAGGAAGCGCACGTCGTGCTCGACGACTTCGATCTAAAGGGCTCGCACCGCGCGCATCTGCGCTATGCGCTCAAGCGCGGCGAGCGCGACGGCTTTAGCGTCGAAGTGATCGATCAGGCGCGTGTGCCGGCGTCGCTCGAAACGCTGCGCGGCATTTCCGACGGCTGGCTCGGCAGCCACGATGCGCGCGAGAAGAGTTTCTCGGTCGCCGCTTTCCACGACGAATACCTCGCCGCGCAGTCGGTGATGCTGGTGCGCCAGAACGGGGAACCGGTCGCGTTCGTGACCTTCATGACGACCGATATGAATACCGAGGCGACAGTCGGCGTGATGCGTCACGTCGAAAGCGCGTCGCCGTACGCGATGGAATATCTGTTCACGCAGCTTGCGCTGCATCTGAAGCAGGCGGGCTTCCGCTCGCTCAGTCTCGGCATTGCACCGCTCTCCGGCGTGCAGCCGACTCCGCTCGCGTCGCGCTGGCATCGGCTGGCCGGCATCGTGTGGCGCTTCGGCGGCCGCTTCTATAACTTCCGCGGACTGCGTGCTTTCAAGAGCAAGTTCCAGCCGCACTGGGAGCCGCGCTATCTCGCGGCATCCGGTTCGGGCGTGTTCTTCACGCTCGCGGACCTGTCGCTGCTGGCAGGAGGCCGGCGTTCATGACATTGCATCCGTTGTTCCGGCTCGCCGTCGCGGCGAGCGTTCTGAGCTGCGGCGCGCTCGCGCACGCGGCCACCACCACCGTGCCGGGCGGCCGCTATGGCGACGTGCGCGTCACGCAGCCCGAGGGCCCGCTGCGCGGCTTCGTCGTCCTGTATTCGCAGGCGAGCGGCTGGAGCGCGGCCGATCAGCAGAGCGCCGATGCGCTCGCGAAAGCGGGCGCGATGACGGTTGGCGTCGATATCGCGCGCTACGAGGCCAACCTTGCCGCGAAAAAGGAAACCTGCCATCAACTGGTGGGCGATGCCGAGGCGCTCAGCCATCAACTCGAACGGCAATCGCAGTCGAGCCGCTACTTCGCGCCGATCGTCGCGGGTACGGGGCAGGGCGCAACGCTGGCGATGCACGTGCTCGAGCAGGCGCCGTCCAATACGATCGCGGGCGCGGTGTCGGTCGACGCCGACCGCACGCTCGACGCGCGCTTTCAACCGTGTCCGCCCGACCCGACCGTGATCCGCGATAAGGTGCCGGGCTTCGTCGAAAAGGCGAGCACGGGCAACGCCGATCGCGCGCGTCTCGTCGCTTTGCTGACCCCGCATCTGCAGCCGGTCTCGACGAGTGCCGACGACGTGTCCGACCTGCCGCTGATCGAGTTGCCGGCCGCGCATCCGAACGGCCTGATGGCGATCGTAATTTCCGGCGATGGCGGCTGGCGCGATCTCGACAAGACGATCGCGCAGGCGCTGCAGAAAGATGGCGTGTCGGTGGTCGGCTGGGACAGCCTGCGTTATTTCTGGAGCGAGAAGCCGCCCGCGCAAACGAGCCGCGATCTCGCGCGCGTGATGCAAACCTATGGCGAGCGCTGGCACGCGCAGCACATTGCGCTGATCGGCTATTCGTTTGGCGCCGACGTGATGCCGTTCGCGTATAACCGTCTGCCGCAGGCGCAGCGCGATAAGGTGTCGCTGATGTCGCTGCTCGGCTTCGCGCCCGACGCCGACTTCCAGATCCGCGTCGGCGGCTGGCTCGGCATGCCCGCGAGCGACAAGGCGCTGAACGTGCGACCCGAGTTGACGCATGTGCCGCCGTCGATCGTTCAATGCTTCTATGGCGAGAGCGAGACCGACACGCTGTGTCCGGCGCTCGACAAGAGCGGTGTCGAAGTCATCCGCACCTCCGGCGATCATCACTTCGGCGGCGATTACAACGTGCTGGAGCGACGCATTCTCGTGGCATTCAAGAAGCAGAGCGGCGTGCGCGATTGATTGCTGCGGTGGGCGTATCAGCGGGGCGCGCTTGACGGCGCGCCCTTTTTTTGGGTCCGTTCTGGCCGGAACCGTGGTCCGCGGAGATTGACAAAGCCTGCCAAGTCGACGAAGATCGCCCGCATGAACTGCCTCGACATCCGTATTGCGCTGATTATTAGCATCATTCATCGAATGGTGGGTTAGCGCGCGTCGACTTGCAGTGACACATAACCCGCCAAACGAGGCGGGTTTTTTTATGTCCGCTTTCAGGTTCATTTTCTACCTGCCTCCTGGTGAACATGCTGCGGTCGCCATCGTTTGATGTCGATCTCGGTCGATTCGTTGTTGCATCGATATTGCCACCCAGGAGCTTGCCGTGCTGTTAACCGAACTAGAACAGGCCGCCGCAGCAGCCGCGCGCGTCGCGCCGTCTCACGACTACCTGAAAAAGACCCTGACCGCGCGCGTCTACGACGTGGCGCGCGAGACCGAACTCGAACGCGCGCCGATCCTGTCGGCGCGGCTGCGCAATCCGGTCTATCTGAAGCGCGAGGACAACCAGCCGGTGTTCTCGTTCAAGCTGCGCGGCGCGTACAACAAGATGGCGCACATTCCGGCCGAAGCGCTCAGTCGCGGCGTGATCACCGCGTCGGCGGGCAATCATGCGCAGGGCGTCGCGTTGTCGGCCGCACGCATGGGCGTGAAGGCGATCATCGTCGTGCCGGTGACGACGCCGCAGGTCAAGGTCGACGCCATCCGCACGCATGGCGGGCCGACCGTCGAGGTCGTGCAGTTCGGCGAATCGTATAGCGATGCCTATGGTCACGCGGTCAAGCTGCAGGAAGATCGCGGCCTGACCTTCGTGCATCCGTTCGATGATCCATACGTGATCGCCGGCCAGGGCACCGTCGCGATGGAAATTTTGAGCCAGCACCAGGGGCCGATTCACGCGATCTTCGTGCCGATCGGCGGCGGCGGTCTCGCGGCCGGTGTCGCGGCATACGTGAAATCGGTGCGTCCGGAGATCAAGGTGATCGGCGTGCAGACCGATGATTCGTGCGCGATGGCCGCGTCGCTGAAGGCGGGCGAGCGCGTGACGCTGAACGAAGTGGGACTGTTCTCCGACGGCACCGCGGTGAAGCTCGTCGGCGAGGAAACCTTCCGTCTGTGCAGCGAATATCTCGACGAAGTGCTGCTCGTGAACACCGATGCGCTGTGCGCGGCGATCAAGGACGTGTTCCAGGACACGCGCAGCGTGCTCGAACCGGCGGGTTCATTGGCGGTGGCGGGCGCGAAGCAGTACGCCGAACGGGAAGGCATCGAGAACCAGACGCTGATCGCGATCACGTCGGGCGCGAACATGAACTTCGACCGCATGCGCTTCGTCGCCGAACGCGCGGAAGTGGGCGAAGCACGTGAAGCCGTTTTCGCGGTGACGATCCCCGAAGAGCGCGGCAGCTTCAAGCGCTTCTGCGAGCTGGTCGGCACGCGCAGCGTCACCGAATTCAACTACCGGATCGCCGACGCGAACTCGGCGCATATCTTCGTCGGCGTGCAGATCCGCAATCGCAGCGAACCGGCGCAGATCGCCGGCGCATTCGAAGCGCACGGCTTCGCGACCGTCGATCTGACCTTCGACGAACTGTCGAAGCAGCACATCCGCTATATGGTTGGCGGCCGTTCGCCGCTCGCGCGCGACGAACGTCTGTTCCGCTTCGAGTTTCCCGAGCGTCCGGGTGCGCTGATGAAATTCCTGTCGTCGATGGCGCCGAACTGGAACATCAGCCTGTTCCACTATCGCAACCAGGGCGCGGACTACAGCTCGATTCTGGTCGGCATTCAGGTACCCGAGAGCGACCATGCAGCGTTCGAGCGCTTCATCGAAACGCTCGGCTATCCGTGCTGGGAAGAAACGAAAAATCCTGTCTACCGACTGTTTCTCGGCTAGTCGAAGCTCATTTAGCGGATCGGGGTTTACCTGAGTGGACGCCACGCCGGCAAAACGAGCCGGGTGTGGTCCAAATCGCCGGAAAGCCCCACCAGTCTTGCGTTTTCGGCCGATACAGCGACGCTGCACCGGCTCCTCTCTCACACCTTCTATCGCCTGACGCGATACGGCCTATCCGCCATATCGCATTGCGGGATAGGCGTCACGATCGTCACACTGGGCGCAAATTTCATCCCCGCATTCAGGAGACATCTATGCGCACCCAAGTTGGCATCATCGGTGCTGGCCCTGCTGGTCTGTTTCTTTCCCATCTGCTTCATCTGCGCGGTATCGACTCGGTCGTGCTCGAAACGCGCACCCGCGATCAGATCGAATCGACGATTCGCGCCGGCGTGCTCGAGCAGGGCACGATGGACCTGCTGACGCAGACCGGTGTCGGCGAACGCATGAAAGCCGAAGGCGCGCTGCATCACGGTTTCGAACTCGCGTTCGACGGCAAGCGCCGCCGCATCGATCTGACCGACCTCACCGGTCAGGCGATCACGGTTTATGCCCAGCACGAAGTGATCAAGGATCTCGTCGCGGCGCGCGTCGCCGCGGGCGCCGAACTGCGTTTCGGCGTGTCGGATACGTCGGTGCACGGCATCGATACCGATAAGCCGTCGATCCGCTATCGCCACGAAAGCGCGGAGCACGAACTGCAATGCGACTTCGTGATCGGCTGCGACGGCTCGCAAGGCGTGTCGCGTCAGGCGATTCCGCAGGCGCTGCGCAAGGATTTCGAGCGCGTCTATCCGTTTGGCTGGTTCGGTATTCTGTGCGAAGGCCCGCCGTCGTCGGACGAACTGATCTACGCGCGCCACGAGCGCGGCTTTGCGCTGATCAGCACGCGCTCGCCGAACGTGCAGCGCATGTATTTCCAGTGCGATCCGAAGGACTCGGTCGACAATTGGTCCGACGATCGCATCTGGGCGGAACTGCATGCACGCGCCGATTCGGATGAAGGCCACAAGATCATCGACGGCAAGATCTTCCAGAAGAATATCGTCGGTATGCGCAGCTTCGTATCGACGACGATGCAGTACGGCCGCCTGTTCCTCGCTGGCGACGCCGCGCATATCGTGCCGCCGACCGGCGCGAAGGGCCTGAACCTCGCGGTCGCCGACGTGAACGTGCTCAGCAAGGCGCTCGACGCGTTCTACAAGGAAAACCGCACGGATTTGCTCGACCGTTATAGCGAAACCGCGCTTAAGCGCATCTGGCGCGCCGAGCACTTCTCGTACTGGATGACCAGCATGCTGCATCGTATCGAAGGCGCTTCGGCGTTCGAGCAGCAGTTGCAGATTGCCGAGTTGGAGTACGTGACGACGTCGCGCACGGCCGCGACGGTACTGGCGGAGAACTACGTCGGCGCCGCCGGCGCGCAGATGCAGGCGCATCTGTAAATGCCACTGCAAGCACCGCGCGGTCATCGGGATCGCTAATTGATCGACAGATCCCGATGCGCGGCCGCCTGAAACTCCTTGGGCGTGACACCGGTCTGCTTGCGGAAATAGCGGCTGAAATAGGCCGCATCTTCGAAACCGAGCGCATGCGCGATCTGTTTGATACTCGAACCCGAGTACACCAGATCGCGTTGCGCCTCGCGTATCAACTGGTCGTTGACGAGCGACAGCGGCGAATGGCCAAGTTCCTCACGACAGATACGGCCCAGCTGCGCCGCGGTCACCCCCAATTTTCCCGCGTAAAAATCGATTGGCAGATGCTCGCGCACATGGGCGGCGATCAGTTCGCGTAGCCGTTTGATCTGCGCGGCGCGCCGGTCATTGACGCTCGCACCCGCGCTTAACGCGGCATCGGTCAAACGTGCGACCTGCACAAAAAGTGCAATCATCAGCGACATGCCCGCGGCGATATGGCCGCGCGCGCTGCCGCGAAATTCCTGCTCCAGCAAACCGAACAACGGCATCAACGTGCGCTCGCCGATGGCGGGCCGCACGGGAATCAGCGCGGGCCGTTGCAGCACCGGCATGAGGCCCGGCGACACCGCTTTCGAAATCGACTCCAACGCGCGCTGCGCGGCGGTGATCACGAGCCCGTCGATCTCCGGCGAAAACACGAAACCATGCACCGTTTGTGCTGGAAGCAGGATCAGGCATGGCGCTTCGATCGTGAGCTTTTCGCTTTCGATCAGCACGTAGCCCGAACCGCTGCGGATATAGAGAATCTGTAGCAACGCATCGTGCCGGTGCGCGGAGATATGCCAGTCGTTGGGACGGCTGCGCTCGACGATCCATTCGAAATTGAACGCGTCGTACCACGGCGGCCGCGCGGACTCTCCATACAGATCGTAGTTAGGGATATGTCTCATGCAGTGTCGTCTCCTATGTTCGAATTGTCCTGCGATGCGCTGCCTTTGTCCAATTTCGTCCCGAAGGGCGTGGCTATACTTTTTTCCATCGAAGACGCGGCCGAATGCCGTCCGCGCGGCATGGCCGAGTTCATCGACGTCTTGGACCGGCTCGCGATGCCGATCCCGAGAAGCGCACGCCGATGACGCGCCTTGCGCATTCCGAAGTAATCGCCAACGCGATCGCCTTTCTCGCGTCGGACGCAGCCAGCCATGTCACGGGCACGGTGCTGAGCGTCGATGGCGATCAGGCAATTCGAACAACAAGAAAAAACCTCTTCATCTCAAGGAGACATAGCAATGACCAGGCAGAAAGGAGTCCGCACATGAGCCGCTCCGAACGCAGTGTAGATGTGCAGTCCTTTATCGACGGACAGCGCTTTTCGCCGTTCCAGTGGACGATTCTGGTGCTGTGCTTTCTGGTCGTCGCAGCCGATGGTTTCGACACCGCGGCGATCGGCTTTATCGCGCCGTCGCTCGTGCAGCAGTGGGGCATCGCGCGCAGCGCGCTCGGCCCGGTGATGAGCGCGGCGCTGGTGGGCCTCGGCATCGGCGCGCTCGCAGCCGGCCCGTTCGCGGACCGGATCGGACGCAAGACGGTGCTGGTGCTGTCGGTGTTCTTCTTCGGGCTGTGGAGTCTCGCGGCGGCCCGCGCCACGTCGATCGAATCGTTGACCGTGCTGCGCTTTTTCACCGGCCTCGGACTCGGCGCGGCGATGCCCAACGCAGTCACGCTGATGTCCGAGTACGCACCCGCGAGGATCCGAGCGGTCGCGGTCAATGCGATGTTCTGCGGTTTTTCGGGCGGGCTCGCGCTCGGTGGCTTCGCATCCGCCTGGCTGATTCCGCATTTCGGCTGGCCGAGCGTGCTGGTCGCGGGCGGCATCGGCCCGATCGTGCTGAGCGTGCTGCTGATCCTGCTCTTGCCGGAATCGGCGCAATTCCTCGCGGTGCGCAAGCGGGCCGATCAACGGATCGCGCGAATCCTGCAACGCATCGCGCCGCACGACCGCTTCGACGGATGCCGCTTCTTCGCGGTCGACGTGCGCCGCAATAGCGGCGAGTCGCGCTCGCAGTGGGCGCTCGCGATCATCCTGTCGGCGCGCTACCGTTTCGGCACGCTGATGCTGTGGCTCGCCTATTTCATGGGGCTGCTGATTTACTACCTGCTGACCAACTGGCTGCCGACGCTGTTCAAGGACACGGGCTTCTCCGGTGAAAAGGCGGCGTTGATGACGTCGCTGTTTCCGCTTGGCGGCATCCTCGGCAATCTGTGCGTCGGCTGGGTGATGGATCGCTTCGCCGGGCATCGGGTGATCGCGTTCACGTATGTGCTCGTTGGCGCGCTCGTGCTGCTGGTCGGGCGGGGCGTCGGCCATCAGGTCTGGCTCGGCACGCTGATCTTCCTAACCGGCACGGTCGCGACCAGCGCGGTCACGTCGATGTCGGCGCTCGCGGCGAGCTTCTACCCGACCCGGGCGCGTGCGACGGGCGTGGCGTGGATGCTGGGAATCGGCCGGGTCGGCGGCGTGGCGGGCGCGCTCGTCGGCGCGGCGTTGATGGGGCTCGGCTGGCAGTTCGGCGCTGTGTTCAGCCTGCTCGCGGTGCCGGCCGTGATCGCGGCGGGCGGGGTGGTGCTGATGATGCGGCGCGAGCCGCTCGATCGCGCATCGGTCGATGACAACGTCGGCGCCATAGCGATCGAGTGAAGTGCGGCGGCGGGCGTGCCGCTATGCTCGAACAACCCGCAGACCTTAGGTCGCGCGCAGCAACGCCATTTCGTTGTGCAGTAGCGCGAGCAATTCGTCGTCGGTCGGCCGCGTGCCCCAGTGGCGCGCGCCGGCCACCGACGCGATCGCTATCCACGAATGCGGTGGAAACCATTCGCGCACCAGCGTGCCGTCCTGGCGCAGGCACAGCTGGCCGGTCAGCTCGCTGTATTCGGCGCAGATGTGCGCACCGTCGACCTGTGCGCTTACTCGTCTCGGATCATTGCGTAGCACGTCGTCGCTCCTGTCAAAGGGGTGGCGCGAATGCAAGCGCGGCATGGTGGCGCGATTAACGCCACCTGGCTTCCATCAATGGTCATGCCCGTGACCGTGCCAGCCGTTGTCGTGCCAGTCGCGATGCGGGCCGCGTGCATCGCGCCATTCGTCGTGGTGACGTTCCCACTCGCGACGCTCCCAATAGCGACGACCATCGTAGTAACGATCACCGTACCAGCCCGGCGCGATCACGACCGCAGGCGGCGGAGGCGCATACACGGGCGCGGGCTGCACATAGACCGGCGGGGGCGGCGGAGCCTCAACGACGGCGGGCGCGACTGCGATGCCCGGCACCCCGATATTCACGCCGACATCGACGTGCGCGAAAGCGGCCGTCGATGCGCCGATCGCGAGACCCGCGACGACGCTCAACGATACCCAGCGGTTGCGTGAAAGACTCATGATTGTTCTCTGTTGTGTGGATGTCTGTGATGGAGTGGCGAGCCGGACGCGCACCTACTGCGCGTGATGGCCCGATCAATAGCGTTCGTAGTAGTGGTCGTGATGCGGATGATCGCCGCCAGGGACGACGATGCAGCCGCTCAACGCGCCGCCGAGCGTGGCGGCAAGAATGACCAGTGCGAGGATTTTTTTCATGATGTTGCTCCCTGAAATCTGTGCTGCGAGTGCCTGTCGTGCGAAGCGTTCTATCTGAATCGCTTTCGTTTGAACCGAACTCTACTGAGCGGCGCGATTACCGATGTGTTTGTGTGTAACAGGACGTGTCGATTGGAGGTCGCATTGACATGGGCATGCGAGTGCGATGAACGGGGAGGGGAAGCGCCTGCGGTTAGATGTCGAAATGCCACGCGATGGTCAGGCGTGCGGGCAAACCCTTGAAGAGGCTATGAAAAAAACCGCATTCAATGGCAGGCGATGCATGGATGCGAAGCGAAGGTTCGGCGCATCGATTGCTGAAAAAAGAAGCGAATGGAATTTCGCCTTATCTATGCCGCGCAGATACATTCGGTTGCAGACTGATCATCGGGCTCGCCATGCGTTCGTGCGAGCACGATGAAATGACGCTACACCGGTAGCGTCATCAGCCTGTCTTATGCTGCGGTGGAGTGGATAAAAAGCATCGCGCACGCAGCGCGCGCGTGCGCAACTTATTGCGCGGCCGCGGGCTCCTGGGCGGTCGCTTCGCGATAGCCGAGCCGCGTCGAAATCGCGAGGCCGGCTTCCTTGAGCAGCGCGACGTAATGCTGCTTCGTATCGGCGCCGCAACGCATCGTCGGAAAGGAAATCGACAGACCGGCGATCACGCGGCCGAAGCGGTCGAAGACCGGCACCGCGATGCATTGCAGGCCTTCTTCCTGCTCCTCGTTGTCCTCGCCGTAGCCCTGCTCGCGTACGTGCGGCAGGATGCTCAGCACCGCTTCGGCACAGGTCAAGGTTTTTTGCGTCGACTTGCGAAATTCGATGTGCGAGAGCACCTCACGCGCATCGGCCGGGTCCATCCATGCGAGCAGCACCTTGCCGATCGCCGTGCTATGCAACGGATTGCGCCGGCCGATTCGCGACTGCATGCGCAGCCCGTAGTCGGCATCGATCTTGTGGATGTAGATGATCGCGTCGTCGTCGAATGCGCCGAGGTGTACCGCTTCGCGCGTCATCTGGCCGATACGGCGCATTTCGACGTCGGCCTCGCGTACCAGATCGACGCTTTCGAGCGCTTTCGCGCCGAGCTCGAACAGGCGGATCGTCAGCCGATAGCGCTCGGTTTCGACTTCCTGGGTCACGTAGCCGAGCGCCTTCAGCGTTTGAATCACGCGATGCACGGTCGTCTTCGACATGCCGAGCCGTTGCGACAGCTCGCTGATGCCGATCTGCCCGGTGTCGCCGATCGCGCCGAGAATCGCGAACACGCGCCCGATCGACGATGCCGATTCGCCTCGCTCACCGCTGTCCGCGTCGAGCGCCTTGTCGAGCGCTTTGTCGCGCGCAGTGCCTTTGTGTATTCCCGTTGCCGCCATGTCCGTCATTCCCTGTCTGTGCCAAGCCGCGCCGCTGCCGCATCGAGCCGATGCTCACCCGGCGCGAGAGCATAGCGCGTCGCATGCGCTGGTGGCGAGCTTGTGCTGTCGCTAGCGCGCGAGCCAGCCGCCATCCACCGCCAGTGTATGCCCATGCACGTAGTCCGACGCCGACGAGGCGAGAAAAACCACGGGCCCCGCGGGATCCTCGGGCACGCCCCAGCGGCCGGCCGGAATGCGCCCGAGAATTTCTTCGTTGCGCTGCGCGTCGTCGCGCAACGCGGCGGTGTTCGCGGTCGCCATATAGCCGGGCGCGATCGCGTTCACGTTGATGCGACGCGCGGCCCATTCGTTGGCGAGCAGCCGGGTGAGACCGAGCACACCGCTTTTCGACGCGGTGTACGACGCGACGCGGATGCCGCCCTGGAACGACAGCATCGACGCGACGTTGATGATCTTGCCGCCGCGTTGCTGCCGCACGAACTGACGCGCCGCGGCCTGCGACAGAAAGAACAGGCTCTTCAGGTTCACGTCCATCACCGCGTCCCAGTCGTCTTCGCCGAACTCGAGCGCATCTTCGCGGCGGATGATGCCCGCGTTGTTGACGAGCACGTCGAGGCGGCCGAACGCTTCCACCGCGGCGCGCACGATGTCGTCGACCGATGAGCTCGACGCGAGATCGGCGCGCACGTCGGCGAAGCGGCGTCCGAGCGCCTCGATGCGCGCGGCGGTCGTGCCCGCGTCCGCGCGACTGACGCCGACGATGTCGCAGCCGGCCGCGGCGAGCGCGACGGCCATGCCGGCGCCGAGGCCGGTGTTGCTGCCGGTCACGATGGCGACCTTGCCGCTCAGATCGAAAGTATTCATTGTGGTCGGGCTCATGTTCGCTCAGCGCAGTTCGCGAACCGCGAGATGATCCATGTCGCCGAACATCTGGTTCTCGCCGACCATGCCCCAGATGAACGTGTACGCGCGCGTGCCGACACCCGAATGAATCGACCAGCTCGGCGAGATCACCGCCTGCTCGTTGCGCACGACGATATGCCGTGTTTCGTGCGGCTCGCCCATCATGTGGAAGACGGCGGCGTCGTCGGCGACGTTGAAGTAGAAATACACCTCCATGCGGCGCTCGTGCGTGTGGCAGGGCATCGTGTTCCACAGGCTGCCCGGTTCGAGCTTCGTCATGCCCATCGACAGCTGACAGGTCGGCAGCACGTCGGGCACGATGAACTTGTAGATGGTGCGGCGGTTGCTCGTGGCCGCGTCGCCCAGGGTTTCGGGCGAGGCCTGATCGAGCGAGATCGTGCGGGTCGGATAGCTGGTGTGCGCGGGCGCGCAGTTCAGGTAGAACTTAGCCGGCTGGCTGGCGTCGGCGCTGCCGAATGCGACCGCCTGCGCGCCTTTGCCGATATAGATCGCCTCTTCGCGGCGCACTGTGTAACGCGTGCCGTCGACGTCGACCCAGCCGTCGCCGCCGATGTTGATCGCGCCGAGTTCACGCCGCTCGAGCAGATAGTTGACGCCGATCGCCTTGCCGAGCGAGCCCGGTACTTCGACCGCGCGCTCGACCGGCCACACGCCTCCGACGATGATCCGGTCGATGTGGCTATACGTGAGCTTCAACGCATCGCGCTCGAAGATCTGCTCGACCAGAAACTCGCGCCGCAGCCCGGTAGTGTCGAGCGTTTTCGCGTATTCGCTGTTGATGGCCTGTCTCACGTCCATTGAATTGTTCTCCTGACGGTATGCGGGGTGCGGTGCCGCCTCGTGCCGAGACTGTAACGCAGAATCGCGATTTCGGAACGCTGGTCCGAAAATGTTTCGGCGAGCGATCGCAGCTGACAACACGTGGCGCGAACGGCCGGGTAAACGATAGTCGGCCTTATTAAATAAAGCGGAACGGCGTTCCTTTCATGGTGCTATATTGCGCCGGACAGGGAGAGCCCGGCATAGACCGGGACACCAACACGGGTCATCGATCCGATAACGGGACGTCACCGTCCATGGAGGAGGCATGAAAATCAAGAAGGCCATCGACCGCATTCCAGGCGGTCTGATGCTGGTGCCGCTGCTGCTCGGCGCCTGTGTGCACACGTTCGCGCCCGGCGCGGGCAAATATTTCGGCTCTTTCACCAACGGCCTGATTACCGGTACCGTGCCGATTCTGGCGGTATGGTTCTTCTGCATGGGCGCAACGATCGACCTGCGCGCAACCGGCACCGTGCTGCGCAAGTCGGGCACGCTGCTCGCAACCAAGATGCTGGTCGCGTGGATCGTCACGTTGATCGCGGCGCGCTTCATTCCGATCGACGGCATCAAGACCGGGCTCTTCGCGGGGCTGTCGTTGCTCGCGATCACGACCTCGATGGACATGACCAACGGCGGTCTCTACGCTGCCGTGATGCAACAGTACGGCACGAAGGAAGAGGCGGGCGCGTTCGTGCTGATGTCGGTCGAATCGGGGCCGCTGATCAGCATGATCATTCTGGGCGCCACGGGCGTGGCGTTCTTCGAGCCGCGGCTGTTCGTCGGCGCGGTGCTGCCGTTTCTGATCGGCTTTGCGCTCGGCAACTTCGATAGCGAGCTGCGCGAGCTGTTCGGCCGCTGCGTGCATCCGCTGATTCCGTTTTTCGGCTTTGCGCTCGGCAACGGCATCGATCTGAACGTGATCGTCACGAGCGGTTTGCCGGGTATCGTGCTGGGGCTCGGCGTGATCGTCGTAACCGGCGTGCCGCTGATTCTCGCCGATCGCTGGATCGCCGGCGGCAATGGGGCGGCGGGGCTCGCCGCGTCGTCGACGGCGGGGGCCGCGGTCGCGAATCCGGCGATCATCGCCGACATGATTCCGAGCTTCAAACCGCTGGTGCCGGCCGCAACCGCGATGGTCGCCACCGCTTGCCTCGTCACCGCGATTCTGGTGCCGATCCTCACGGCGCTGTGGGTGCGCCGGCATCAACCGCGCGGCACACTGCGCGAGGAGTTCGCCACGGTGACGCAGGCGGCGCCGCTCAACGAGTAGCGCGATGCAGCTGTGTGAATGAGTCAGTAGCAGGAAGCTGGCGCGCCCCTCAGCGCGCCAGCTTCGTTTCGAGCATCGCTTTCACCTCGAGCCATTCGTCGTCGATGATGCTAAAGCGCACCGAGTTGCGCTTGCGTCCATCGGGCATGATCCGCTCGTGCCGCACGATGCCTTCCTGTTTCGCGCCGATGCGCAGGATCGCCGCGCGCGATCTGTCGTTGAGCTCGTCGGTCGTGAATTGCACGCGCACGCTGCGCATCACGTCGAATGCGTGGCACAGCAGCAGATACTTCGCCTCGGTGTTCACGACCGAGCGCTGCGCCGAGGCGGCGAGCCACGTATGGCCGATTTCCAGCTTGCGGTTCGCGCGATCGATCTTCCAGAACCGCGTGCTGCCGACGATGCGGCCGGCGCCGTCATTCCCGTCTTCCTCGTCACGCCGCACGATCACGAACGGCATCACCTTGGCCGCAGCGCGGCCGGCGAGCGCCCTGGCAATATAGGCATCGATCGTCGCCGGGCCCGGCACGACGGTCAGCTTCATGTCCCACAGTTGCCCGTCGGCGGCGGCGTCGACGAGCGCCTGCGCGTGGTTCTCGCGCAGCGGCCGCAGCTCGACGAACGAGCCGCTCAGCGTGGGTTGCATCGATTCGGCGGAGATATCGTTCATGGCAATAAAAAAGGTCCGCGAGCGGAACACTCGTGGACCTGGCAGATCGGTTGATCCAGGCTAGGGAACGACGCGACCGGCGAACCCGCGGCGCCGTTCCTCTAGCGCGTGATTAGCTTGATTAAACCGACATCACCGTGACAGCCTTGGTGACGAGGTAGGCTTCCATCGCCTCCGGGCCGCCTTCCGAGCCGTAGCCGGAATCCTTGACGCCGCCGAACGGCATTTCCGGCGTCGGCGTGGCAGGCTGGTTGATCCACAGCATGCCGACTTCCATGCGCTGCGACAGCAGATGCACGTTGGCGAACGACTTCGTATACGCGTAACCGGCGAGGCCGTACGGCAGACGGTTCGCTTCGGCGATCGCTTCTTCGAGCTTGTCGAAGCCGCGGATCGCGGCGACCGGGCCGAACGGCTCGTTGTTGAACACGTCGGCTTCGAGCGGCACGTCGGTCAGCACGGTGGCCGCGAAGAAGTTGCCTTCGGTACCGACGCGCTCGCCGCCCGTCGCGACCTTCGCGCCGGTCTTGCGGGCGTCGTCGACGACCTTGGCCATCGCGCTCAGACGGCGCGCGTTGGCGAGCGGCCCGAGCGTCGTGCCTTCGGCGAGACCGTCGCCGAGCTTCAGGCTTTCAGCGTGCTTGACGAGCGCGTTGGCGAACTCTTCGCGGATGCTGTTGTGCACGAGGAAGCGCGTCGGCGAGATGCAGACCTGACCCGCGTTGCGGAACTTCGCGGCGCCGGCTGCCTTGACCGCGAGCGCGACGTCGGCGTCTTCCGCGACGATCACCGGCGCGTGGCCGCCGAGTTCCATCGTCGCGCGCTTCATGTGCGAACCGGCCAGCGCCGCGAGCTGCTTGCCGACCGGCGTCGAGCCGGTGAACGTGACCTTGCGGATCACCGGATGCGGGATCAGGTAGCTCGAGATTTCGGCCGGATCGCCGAACACGAGGCCGACCGTGCCGGGCGGCACGCCGGCTTCGACGAATGCCTGCAGCAGGGCCGCCGGCGACGCCGGGGTTTCTTCCGGCGCCTTCACGAGGAACGAGCAGCCGCAGGCGAGCGACGCCGACAGCTTGCGCACGACCTGGTTGACCGGGAAATTCCACGGCGTGAACGCGGCGACCGGGCCGATCGGCTCCTTCAGCACTTGCGACTGCGCGGCGAGGTTGCGCGACGGCACGATGCGGCCATACACGCGGCGGCCTTCATCCGCGAACCATTCGATGATGTCAGCGGCGGCCAGCACTTCGACGCGCGCCTCGGCGAACGGCTTGCCCTGTTCCTGCGTCATCAGGCGGCCGACATCGGCGGCGCGCTCGCGCACGAGAGCCGCAGCCTTGCGCATGATGGTGGCGCGTTCGTTGGCCGGCACCTTGCGCCAGGCTTCGAAGCCGCGCTGCGCGGCTTCGAGCGCGCGGTCCAGATCGGGGATGCCGGCATGCGCGACCTTGCCGATGGCCTGGCCGGTCGCGGGGTTGATCACGTCGAGGGTCTTGCCGCTGGCGGCGTCGCACCATTCGCCGTTGATCAGAAGACGGGTATCGGTATAGCTCGAGATGGCCATGCTGGGTTCCTGTGAGAGGGAAAACAACAGGCCGCGCGGTTGTGCGGCACGAGGCGACACACCTACGCGGCCATGAATGAATTGCCGATACCATTTATCTTATCTGATTGCGGGCAATCGCACCGGACGCGGCTCTCGGGCGCCTGCTCGTGGCATGCGGCTTGCTGAGGCTTGGCACCGGAGCGACTTTGCGGGTCTCGCCGGGGCGCGGCGTCAGCGCTGCGTGAATCCCATTCAACCGCTACTACAGCGCATCACGAGGACATCGCCATGCCAACCGGAACAGTGAAATGGTTCAACGACGCGAAGGGCTTCGGCTTCATTACCCCCGATGACGGCGGCGAAGATCTGTTCGCGCATTTTTCGGAGATTCGATCCGAAGGTTTCAAGTCGTTGCAAGAAAATCAGAAAGTCAGCTTCGAAATCAAGCAGGGGCCGAAAGGCAAGCAGGCGGCAGATATAAAGCCCGTGTGACGCCGGCCTCGCGGCTCATCCGCATGCGAGGTAACGATGGATAAGGACGCCGCCTACGCGGAGATCGAGCGCAATGGCGGCGCCGCCTATGCGAAAACCTTCGCCGCGCGCTATCCCGACGAACCGCTTACACCGTTCTGTCATCGCTATCTGTTCGAACGGGCGCAGCGCGATGAAGCCGAGCACGACGCGGCCGCGGCCACGCACGACGACGAGCGCGGTTTTGCGCTGAGGTCGCTCGCGCGCATGGAAGCGTCGTCGCATATCGCGCAGGCGGCGGCGAGCGCATCGCGTGACGCGGCAGCCGCCGCGCACACTTCGGCGCGCGCGGCGCGGCGCTCGGCCTTCTGGACCATGATCGCCGCGCTCGCGTCGGCGACGGGCGTAGTGGTAAACGCGGCCCTCAATCTCGGCTGGCTCGAATGGGCAAGGCATCTTGCGCGATAAGCGACGCGTCTGGCCGAACGTCCGCGCGCGTGAATGTGATGTGAATCGGAGGCGCCGGTGGGCTAGCGCGCAAACCACGCGACAACCTATGCATTTACCACACCGAAACGACATCCATGCGACACGGTTACACGAGCGCGTCGATTGCACAAATCGACCTATCGGAGCATGCCGCGGGCGGTCCGAACGCAGTATTATTCTTCAGGTTTCCTTCAGCTTTGCTCCGTACTATTTGCGCCACTGCCCGTGGCCTTTCCGGACCGCGGCCGCCGCTACGTGCGGGTCGAGCACAGGCTTTCACGACCTGCATTCGGGCAATGGAACAGATAGATTCCTGACTGAAAACTGAAAGCGCCTATAAAGGCTTGCTGGAGCATCCATGAAAACTCTGTTCTTGCAGGCGCCGTCGTACGACGGCTTCGATGGTGGTGCGGGTTCGCGCTATCAGGCCAAGCGTGAAGTTCGCTCGTTCTGGTATCCGACGTGGCTCGCACAACCCGCCGCACTCGTTCCCGACAGCCGCGTGCTCGACGCAACGGCAGACGGCCTGTCCGTCGAAGCCGTGCTCGACATCGCTTCGCAATACGAGCTGGTGGTGATCCACACCAGCACGCCATCCTTCCCGACCGACGCACTGTTCGCCCAGGACCTCAAGAAGCGCAAGCCGTCGCTGCTGATCGGCATGGTCGGCGCGAAGGTCGCGGTCGATCCGCATAATTCGCTGATCGCGACCGAGGCCATCGACTTCGTTTGCCGCGAGGAATTCGACTACACCTGCAAGGAAATCTCCGAGGGCAAGCCGTTCTCGCAGATCCTGGGCCTGAGCTACCGCGCCCCCGACGGTTCGATCGAACACAACGAAGCGCGCCCGATCCTCGAGAACATGGACGAGCTGCCCTTCGTCGCGCCGATCTACAAGCGCGATCTGACCATCAAGAACTACTTCAACGGCTATCTGAAGCATCCGTACGTGTCGCTGTACACCGGCCGCGGCTGCCGCTCGAAGTGCACGTTCTGCCTGTGGCCGCAAACGGTCGGCGGCCATCGCTATCGGGTGCGTTCGGTCGAGAACGTGCTCGAGGAAGTGAAGTGGATTCGCGACAACATGCCCGAAGTCAAGGAGATCATGTTCGACGACGACACGTTCACCGACTTCAAGCCGCGCGCCGAAGAAATTGCGCGAGGCATGGGCAAGCTGGGCGTCACGTGGTCGTGCAACGCGAAGGCCAACGTGCCTTACTCGACGCTGAAGATCATGAAGGAAAACGGCCTGCGCCTGCTGCTGGTCGGCTACGAGTCCGGCGACGACCAGATCCTGCTGAACGTCAAGAAGGGCCTGCGTACGGACATCGCGCGACGCTTCGCGCAGGACTGCCGCACGCTCGGCATCAAGGTGCACGGCACCTTCATTATCGGCTTGCCGGGCGAGACGCAGGAAACGATCCAGAAGACCATCGAGTACGCGAAAGAGATCAATCCGCTGACCATTCAGGTGTCGCTCGCCGCGCCTTATCCGGGCACTCGGCTCTATAACCAGGCGGTCGAGAGCGGCTGGCTCGCGGAGAACAAGGTGATCAATCTCGTCAGCAAGCAGGGCGTGCAGCTGGCGGCGATCGGCTACCCGCATCTGTCGCGCGACGAGATGTACCACCAGCTCGAGAACTTCTATAAGCGCTTTTATTTCCGGCCGTCGAAGATCTGGGAGATCCTGCGCGAAATGCTGACGAGCTGGGACATGATGAAACGGCGCCTGCGCGAAGGCGTCGAATTTTTCCGCTTCCTGCGCGCGCACGAGGCGTGAGCGCCGTACACATCGCCGCCGTCACGCTCGCGTACGCGTGCGCGGCGGCGACTGTTGTCGGCATCGGCTACACCGTGCTCGCGAGCGCGCTGATCGGGCGCTTCTTCGCGAGGGCGGTGGCCGTTCCCTCCAGCTTTCCACCCATTACGGTTATCAAACCGTTGCACGGCAACGAGTGGGCGCTGCTCGATAATCTGTCGAGCTTCTGCGCCCAGGATTATCCGGGGCCCGTGCAATTCCTGTTCGGCGTGCACGACTCCGCCGACCCCGCGCTGCAAACCGTCGACGAACTGCGGCGCCTGCATCCGCAGGCGGACATCACCGTTGTCACCGATGCGCGTCTGTACGGACCGAACCGCAAGATCAGCAACATCCTCAACATGCTGCCGCAGGCGCGCCACGACGTGCTCGTGTTCGCCGATAGCGACGTGTGCGTCGGCCCCGACTATCTGCGCAACGTGATCGGCGAATTGCAGAAGCCGGGCGTCGGGCTCGTCACCTGCGCGTATCGCGGCCAGCCCGATCCGGGTTTCTGGCCGCGGCTGTCGGCGATCGCCACCAACTACCAGTTCTTGCCGGGCGTCGTCACCGGACTCGCGCTCGGGCTCGCGCGGCCGTGCTTCGGCCAGACCATCGCGATGCGGCGCGATACCTACGAGCGGATCGGCGGCTTCAAGCCGTTCGTGCGGCATCTGGCCGAAGACTACGAAATCGGCGCGGCGGTGCGCGCGGCGGGCGAGCAGGTCACGATTCCGCCGTTCGCGATCGCGCATGCCTGTGTCGAAGCGAGCGCCGCGCAACTGGTGACGCACGAACTGCGCTGGAGCCGCACGATCCGCCGCATCGATCCGCTCGGACACTTCGGCACCGCGCTCGTGCATCCGTTGCCGTTCGCGCTGCTCGCGCTCGCGTGCTCGGGCGGCGCGCCGTGGGCGTGGCTGCTCGCGGCAATGACGGTGCTCGCGCGTGTCGCGTTGAAGTGGCGCGCGGATCGGGCGTTGCGTCAGCGCTGCCGCGATCTGTGGCTACTGCCGTTATGGGATATCGTATCGTTTGCGATTTTCGTCGCGAGCTTCCGCTCGTCGCGGGTGACCTGGCGGGGCTTCAGCTTCAAGGTCGACGGCGACGGGCTGCTGTCGGCGGCACAGGACGAATGACGAACGAACGGCAGATTGGGCGGGCAATGAGCGAAGAAGTATCGAGCAGGCGAAACGGCACCGCCCTGGAGACGCACGGCAGCGGCCCGGCGGCTCAGGCGGCACAGGCGGCTCAGGCGCCTCAGGCGGCGGCGCACTCGGCAACCCATACGGCCACCCATGCCGCGGCACGCGGCGTGCGGCGCATCAGGTCAATCGAGGTCGCCTGCGAGGTGCGCGCATGATGAAGCATCTGGGCCGCGGGGCCGCGCTCGCGGGTTTGCTGATCTCTTTGTGGCTGGTCTGGCGCGAAGATCCGCGCGCGGTGCTCAGCGCGTTGCGCGCGGCCGGCGCGGGCCTCGTGCTGGCCGCGTTGGCGCACGTGCTGCCGATGGTCGCCAACGCGTGCGACTGGCGCTCGCTGATTCGCGGCGCGAACCGCCCCAGCTTCGGCAGGATGATGCATCTGGTATGGGTGCGCGAATCGGTCAACTCCATGCTGCCGGTCGCGCGGATCGGCGGCGAACTCGTGGCGTTCCGCATGTTCAAGCGCTGGGGCGTCCGGCCATCGACAGCGGTCGCCAGCACCATCGTCGACATGCAATTGACCCTGATCAGTCAGCTGATGTTCACGATGGTCGGCATCGGCTTTCTGTTCGCCAATGCGCAATCGGGCGCGCTGCGGCTCGCCGGGCAGCTCGCGTGGGGCGTGGTCGCGTTGACGCCGCTGCTGTTGCTGTTCGGGCTCGTGCAGCATGCGAATCCGTTCGAGCGCATCACGCGCGTGGCGAACCGGATGACGAGCGGCAAGCTGACCGCGCTGGTCGGCCAGTCCGCGCAGATCGATCAGTCGATCAAGGTGATCTGGCGACGCCGCGCGGTCGTGCTGCGCTATCTGTTCTTCTGGCAGCCGCTGCAATGCGTGCTGACTTCGCTCGAAATCTGGCTCGCGCTGTATTTCCTCGGCGCGCGCGTGACGCTCGTCGAGGCGATCGTGATCGAATCGCTGATCCAGGCGGTCAGCAGCGCCGCGTTCTTCGTGCCGGGCGGTCTTGGCGTGCAGGAGGGCGCTTTCGTACTGATTGGCGGCGCACTCGGACTCGATCCCGCGACCTGTCTCGCGCTCGCCGCCGCGCGGCGCATTCGCGACCTGCTGATGTTCGTGCCGGGCCTGATCGCGTGGCAGTTGTTCGAGGCGTCCGGCAACGCGCGGCCGCATGCCAAGCCACCCGGCGTGGGCGCCGGGCTGGCCAAGCAGCGTTCGGGCGTCGCTGATGCGAACCGCGGCGGCGAGCGGCGCTGAGCGATCGGCTCGCGGTTCCCCGCTTCCCGCTCGCGTCTTTGACGCGCACGCCGCGCGCCGTCAGCGCGGCGCGCGATAGGCCGGAAACGACAACTGCACCGCCAGCCCCTGGCCCCCGATTCCCGCTCCCAGCTGCAGATTCGCGCCGAAATGCTCGGCGATCCGCGCAACGATCGACAAACCGAGCCCGCTGCCGGTCGCCTGATTGCCGGTCGCGCGGAAAAAGCGGTTCGTCAGGCGCGCGAGATCGTCCGGCGCGACGCCGGGGCCGTCATCGCGCACGCTCAGTTGCACGTGCCCGTCGTCATGGCGCACCGCGACTTCGACGTTGCCCCCCGCACGCCCATACTTGATCGCGTTATCGAGCAGATTGTCGAGCAGGATGCCGATCAGCACCGGCTCCGCATCGATCTCGGCGAGCATGTCGCCGACCAGCATCACGTTGATGTGTTTCTGCTGCGCATTACGCCGGTTCGCGAGCAGCGCATCTTTCGCGATCGCGGCCGGCTTCAGCGGTTCGGTGGGCAGCTTCTCCTGCACGTCGAGCCGCGCGAGCAGCAGCAACTGCTCGGCGAGCCGTGCGCTGCGATCGACGCCTTGCACGACGCGCTCCATCGCGAGCCGCTGCAGCCCGATGTCGGGCTCCGCGAGCGCGACCTGCGCCTGCACCTTGATCGCGGCGAGCGGCGACTTCAGTTCGTGCGCGGCATCGGCGGTGAAGGCGCGCTCGAGTTCGAGCGCATGCTGCAGCCGCGCCAGCATCTGGTTGATCGCATCGACGAGCGGGCGCACCTCGATCGGCGTGCGGCCGATCCCGACCGGTTCCATGCGGTTGATGTCGCGAGAACTTAGCGCGGCCGAAAGCACCTTTAGCGGTGCGAGGCTCCAGCCAATGCTGAACCATACGAGCAGCGCGAGCACCGGCAGCGCGATCAGCGTGGGCCGCGCGATGCGGCTCGCGATTTCGCTCACCAGGTCGCTGCGGGTATTGGCCGGCTCGAACACACGCACGCTGTGACCGAGCGCGGTCTCGCGCAACGTGAACGAGTGATACAGCTCGCCGACGAGCATCACGTCTTGCGCGCCGCTCGCGGGCGGCAACGGCAAATCCCACGCGGCGAGCGCGTGCAGTTGCGGGCTGCCTGCCAGCACGACGCCGTCGGCCGTGCGCACCTGGAAAAGCGCATCGCGCGGCAGCGTGTCGTCGTCATCGGAGTTGTTCGCGCCGGCTTCGGCGCTTTTCTCTTCTTCGCGCACGTCGATGCGCGCATTCGCGAGCGTCATAAGATTGGCCGGATCGAGCAGCGCGAGCACTTGCGCGAGTTCGGCGAGGCGCGCTTCCTCCCAAAGGCCGACTTCGCGCGTCGCCTGCCGGTAGCTCGACACGAGCGCGCCACCCCAGACGAGCGCGATGCTCGCGAGCACCAGCAGCACGAGGCGCCGCCGGATCGACGGACCGATCATTCTTTCTCCATCACGTAGCCGATATTGCGCACGGTCTTGATCAGATTTGCGCCGAGCTTCTTGCGCAGGTTCGACACATGCACCTCGATCGCATTGCTTTCGATTTCCTCCTGCCAGCCGTACAGGCTTTCTTCGAGCCGCGAGCGCGACTGCGGAATGCCGAGATTGGTCAGCAGTTGCAGCAGAATCGCCCATTCGCGCGATGTCAGCGGCACGCGCGCCTCGTCGATCTGCACCGTTTGCGCGGCCGGATTCACTGTCAGATTCTGGTAACGAATCAGATCGATACTGCGGCCTTGTGCGCGGCGCAACAGCGCACGGCACCGCGCGACCAGCTCGGTGAGATCGAACGGCTTGCCGAGATAGTCGTCGGCGCCCGCTTCGAGACCGCCGACGCGGTCGACGACCGTGCCTTTCGCGGTCAACACCAGCACCGGCACGTCATTGCCGGCGTCGCGCATGCGTTTGAGCAACTCGGTGCCGCTCACGCGCGGCAGGCCGAGGTCGAGTACCACCAATGCATATTGAGTCGTGTCGAGCGCGAGGCCGGCCTTGTGGCCGTCGCGGGCCCAGTCGACCGTGAAGCCGGCCTGGCGAAGGCCCGCTTCGACACCGCAGCCGATGAGCTCGTCGTCTTCTACGAGGAGTAAGCGCATGAGGCAAATATTCCAAAGTGTGGATTTATTGCATAAGGTCCTGCATTTTTATGCAAGCGACATTGATCCGTCTATACGAACAATCCGCGGTGTTCCGAAGTGTAACCACGCCGTTCGTTAGCCGCTTTATGCCATGCGGATGCTTAAGGTTTCCTTCAGCTTGAATCGATACCATCGACGCGCTATAAAATGGTCGTCGCAGATCGTGATGCATGTGCGAGACCAAGTTGTCGTCAGACCATCGCAATCTGATCGTAAGGACTTCGATGGAGTGACGCGCGAGGCATTCTTTATGCTGGTCGATAGCGTCAATGGACGTATCGACGAGTCCCGCCCAATGCCAGCATCTGGTCAGGCTGCAAGGCCCCGCACGAGGCACGTTATGAAGCGAGTCACCATCGACATGCTACGAGCCCATTTGCTAGTCGCGTCTCTGACCGCCGCAGGCACCGAAGCGCTGCTGTGCATCGCGCTGCCTGTACTGCCGGTCTCCGACGCTTTTTTCGCCTCGGCATCGTTCAGGCTGTTCGCGCTCGCGCTGATCATCGGCGGCGTCGTGATCGCGCGCGAATTCTCCGAGGTCGCGTTCGAGTTCGCGGTGCGGCGCGACTACGCGATTCGCGCTGCTCGCGGCGCATGGCCGGCCGTGATCTCAGCCAACTGTCCACGCCGGTGGCTCGTCGTGCTTCATCTGCGGCTAACGGGGCAACCGTTCGTGCTGGCCGAGCACTGACGGATACGGACGACACACAATGGCGGCCCACGCGTTGATTGCATGTCAATGGCTTCTGTTAGCCGGCTGCGTTAGCGCTTCGATCTACACGGTAGCCGCCGCGCTCGCCATGCCGTTTTTCACCGCGCGGCATAAATCGAACCATCATGGCGGCAGGGCAGTCAATCGCGCGCTCAGCCGTTCGCTAATGGGTTCACCCGATGACCCCTGCGGGCCGTTCGCGCAGGTCGGTGTCAGCGTGCTGAAGCCGCTGTGCGGCGCCGAGCCGCGTCTGTACGAGAATCTGCGAACCTTCTGCGAGCAGCGGCATCAGCATTTTCAGCTGGTGCTCGGCGTCTCGTCGCCGCACGATCCCGCCATCGCGGTGGTGCGCCGTTTGCAGGCCGCCTATCCGAAGTGCGACATCGAGCTCGCTATCGACACGCGCGTACACGGCAGCAATCTGAAAGTCAGCAACCTGATCAACATGGCCGCACGTGCTCGCCACGACGTGATCGTGATCGCCGACAGCGACATCGCGGTCGACTCCGACTATCTCGACAGCGTCGCCGCGCCGCTCGCGGACCCGAGCGTCGGCGTGGTTACGTGCCTGTACGTCGCGCGCGGCGTCGGCGGCTTCTGGCCGCGCGTCGGTGCGCTGTTCATCAACGAGTGGTTCGCGCCGTCGGTGCGAGTCGCGCACGCGATGGGCTCGCGCCGCTTCGGTTTCGGCGCGACCCTCGCGTTGCGGCGCGCGACGCTGGAGCGCATCGGCGGCTTCGAGGCGCTGAAAAACTGCCTCGCCGACGACTACTGGCTCGCCGAGCACGTGCGCGCACTCGGTCTGCAAACGGTGCTGTCGCGCGTGATGGTCGCCACCGACGTGATCGAGCCGACCTTCGCGGCGCTGTGGCAGCGCGAAACGCGCTGGCTGCGCACGATCCGCTCGGTCAATCCGCCGGGTTTCGTGTCGCTGCTGATCACCTTCCCCACGCCGTGGATGTTGACGGGCGCCGGGCTGACCGTGTCGTTCGCATCGTGTGCTCACGCGCCGTTCGCGGCGGTGGTCGCGAGCGCGTCGGCCACCGCGCTTTGCGTTGGCGCGCGCCTGCTGCTGCATTGGCGTGCGGCGCGCCGTGCGCGCACGTTCTGGCGCGATCTGCCGCTGGTGCCGTTGCGCGATACGCTGCTCGCGCTCCAGTGGCTCGTCAGCGCGTTCGGTTCGCACGTCGTGTGGCGCGGCGAGCGCATGCAGCTCGGCACGCCGTCCGCCGAGCGCAGCGGTCGGCTGGACAGCCTCACGTGATGGCGCGCGGCAAGCCGGCCCAGCCGCGCGGACTGATCATCACCGCCGACGATTTTGGCCTGCATCAGCGCGTCAATCTCGCGGTCGAGCGCGCGCACCGCAACGGCGTGCTGCGCGCGACGAGTCTGATGGTCGGCGCGCCGGCCGTCAAAGACGCGGTCGCGCGCGCGCATACGCTCCCGGAACTACGGGTGGGCCTGCATCTGGTGCTGGCCGACGGCGCCGCGCTGGCGCCGCGCGAGCAGGTCGCCGCGCTGCTCGACGAGAACGGCCGCTTCGGCAGCAACATGGTGCGCGACGGTGTGCGCTTCTTCTTTCTGCCGCACGTGCGCCGGCAACTCGCGTACGAAATCCGCGCGCAATTCGAAGCCTTCGCCGCGACCGGCCTCACGCTCGACCACGTGAACACGCACAAGCATTTTCATCTGCATCCGACCGTGCTCGGCCTGATCCTCGACATCGGCCGCGACTACGGCATGACGGCGATGCGTCTGCCGTTCGAAGCGAACGCGCCGCTGTGGCTGCGGCCGTGGATCGAGCACGTGAAGACGCGGCTCGAGCGCGCGGGGATCGCGCACAACGACTACGTGGTCGGCATCGCGGCGAGCGGACGGATGGACGAGGCGACCTGGCTCGCCGCACTCGCGAATCTGCCGCATGGCGTCGGCGAAATCTACTGTCATCCGGCGCTGGCCGGCGACGCGCTGAGCGAGGGCATGCACGACTACCGGCATGCCGACGAGTTGCAGGCGCTGTTGTCGCCAAAGGTGGCCGCCGCGATCCGCGCGCTCGGCGCGCGAGTCGGCGGGTTCGCGGATGTGCTTGCGTAACGTCGCGCTTCGCGAAACGCACAATGCCCGATAACCGCTCGACGCGTCCCCAGAACCCGTAAGCGTTCGTTAAGCTGCCGCGGCCGATAATACCGAGGCCAAAACCGCACGAACGAGGGGAGAGGCCATGCGCCTGCTACTGGTCGAAGACGACGACATGATCGCGGAATCGGTGCTGGGCGCGATGCGCCGCGCCGGCTACGCGATCGACTGGGCCGAGGACGGCCGTGCGGCGGAACTGTCGCTCGATAACGGCGTGTACGACCTCGTGCTGCTCGACCTCGGCCTGCCGAAAAAAGACGGCATCGACGTGCTGAACGCATATCGCCGCAACGGCGGCGCGGCGCCGGTCATCATCCTGACCGCACGCGACGCGATCGACGAACGCATCCGCGGTCTCGACGCCGGCGCCGACGACTACCTGATCAAGCCGTTCGATCTCGACGAACTGGCCGCGCGCATTCGCGCGCTGCTGCGTCGGCGCACCGGCCAGAAGCAGCCGGTCTACAGCCACGGCGAACTGACGCTCGACCCCGCCGCGCATGAAGTCACCAAGGAAGGCGTGCCGCTGGCGCTGGTGCCGCGCGAATTCGCGCTGCTGCAGGCGCTGATCGAAGAGCCGACCCGCGTGTTCACGAAGGCCGAGCTCGAAGAAAAGCTATACGGCTGGGGCGAGGAAGTCGGCAGCAACACGATCGAAGTGCATGTGCACAGTCTGCGGCGCAAGATCGGCGCGGACCAGATCGTGACCGTGCGCGGGGTCGGCTACCGCCTGAAGAGGTGCGGATGAGGTCGATTCGCCGCTGGCTGCTCGGCTGGCTGATCTTCGGCATGGCGGCGGCGTCGATGGTCGCGGCTTTCGCGATCTTCCATACCGCGCGGCGCGAGGCGAGCGAGCTGTTCGACTACGAACTGCGCACCGTCGCGCTGTCGCTGCCGTCGTCGCTGAGCGGCGCGGGCCTGCGCGAGCGTCGCCCCCCCGACCTCGGCGATCTCGCCGACGACCGCATCGTCATCGAGATCTGGGACAAGAGCGGCACGCTCATCTATCACTCCGCGCAGGCGCCGATGTTCGAGCGTCTGGCGCCGGGCTTCCACACGGTGCCGCGCGGTGAGTACCACTGGCGCATCTTCGGCGTCGCGCAGCCAGACCGCTACGTGCAGGTCGCGCAGCCCGTCTCGGTGCGCGAGGACCTCGCGTTGCATCTCGCGCTGCACACGCTGTGGCCGCTCGGCGTGCTGCTGCCGGTGACGATCGCGCTCGTGCTGCTGGTAGTGGCGCGCGGGCTCGCGCCGATCGGCGCGCTGTCGCGCGCGCTCGCGACGCGTTCGATCGATTCGCTCGAACCGCTGCGCCTCGACGGCAACGTGCCGGTCGAAATCCGGCCGCTCGTCGAAGCGCTGAACGATCTGCTGCAACGGCTGCATACGGCGTCGCAGGCGCAGCGCACGTTCATCGCCGATGCCGCGCACGAGCTGCGCTCGCCGCTCGCGGCGCTGAAGCTGCAACTGCAGGCGGCGTCGCGCGATGGCTCGCTGAAGGGCGAGGGGCAGACGCTCGAGCGTGTCGAAAATCGGGTGAACCGGATCATCCACCTCGTGCAGCAACTACTGACGCTCGCGCGCGAAGATGCACAGCCGGTCACGTCGACGGTGCCGGTGAGCTTGCGCCGCATCGGCGAGCAGGCAGTCAGCGATTGTTCGGTGCTCGCGGAGCTGCGCGAGATCGATCTCGGCCTCGAATGCGAACAGGCGCGCACGCCGAACGACGCCTACACCGTGCTCGCCGAGCCGCACAGTATCAGCGTGTTGTTGGGGAATCTGATCAACAACGCGATTCGTCATACGCCGCGGGGCGGCCGTGTCGACGTGGTGCTGCGGCGCACGGGCGAGCAGGTTGGCTTCGAGGTCGTCGACAGCGGCTCAGGAATTCCGGAGGCGGAGCTCGAACGCGTGTTCGACCGTTTCTATCGCGGCGAGGAGTCGAAGGGCGAGGGCAGCGGGCTCGGTCTCGCGATCGTCGCGCGGATCGCCGAGCGGCATCAGCTAGGGTTGTCGCTGCGCAACAACGTCGGCGCGCCGGGCTTGCGGGTGTCGGTCACCGGGCTGCACGCGCCCGCCGCCGATGCGCCCGTCACGGCCGCGAATTAACGATCGTCATTGCGGCTAGCGGTTGTCACAAGCATATAGGCGCACGCTGCTACAATCTCATTTTTACAGATCGACAGATTGGTTGTGCACTATGGGTTTCGAACAACTCGCTGAACTGAAGAAGCAACTGGCCGCGGCGCGAGCCGCCGCCGAGGGCGCCGGCAAGCCCGATCGCAAATCGGCTGCGCGCCCCGCTTCGAAGTCCGCCGGCAAGCCCGCTTCAAATCCTGGGGCACATCCTGGATCTAACGCCGAGCGTGGCGCCAATCCGGGCACGAAACCTGGTGGCCGGCCCGGTGGGAAGCCGGCCGCGAAGGCCGGTGGTCGGCCGGACGGCAAGCCGGGCACGCGACCCGGCCGCCCGCAGCCCGCCCATCACGCCGCACCCGAGGGCGCCGGGCCCGCCAGGACTGCGGCGGCGGACGCCAAGCCGGTGGACCCGGTGGTGCGCTCGATCGGTCGTCTGCAAAAGCGCTTCCCGATCGCTTTCCCGAAGAATCCGGCACCGAAGCTGCCGCTGAAGATCGGCGTTTTCGAAGACCTCGTCGAGCACGCGAAGGAGCTGTCGCTGACCGAAGCCGAACTGCGCGACGCGATCAAGACGTGGTGCCGTGGCGGGCGCTACTGGAAGAGCCTCGTCGAAGGCGCCGCGCGCGTCGATCTGGCGGGTGTCGAAGCCGGCAAGGTGACGGCGCAAGAAGCGGCCGGTGCGCAGCGCCTGCTCGCGCATCGCGCGGCGAAGGGCGCGCAGAAGGCCGCCGCGGCGACGGCAAGCGCGAATGCACAGACGGGTGCCGGTCCATCGTCACCGTCCGAGACGGCGACCGCCGACGAGCCGCAGGCCGAAGCAGCGGTAGCGCCAGTCGCGCAACAGGCGGTTCCGCAAGCGGATGCCGCTGCCGCAGCACCGGAAGCCGTAGCGGCGAATGCCGCCGGCAGCGCGGACACCCCGACGCAAACCAGCGCACAATCCGAATCCCAAGCTTCCACTCCCTCCCAGGCCTAACTCTGGCATCGCCCGTCGCGGCCTCGCTCACGAGGCCATGACGGGTGGCGCAGCCGTCAGCCGGCTGCGCACGAATCCCACATGCTCCCGCAGCACATAAAACGCATCCGCATACGCTAGCGGCATGCGCAGGTGGTTCAGCGCCGCCTCGATCTCGTCCAGTTGCCCCAGTAGCTGTGTGCGCTCCTCGTCGGTTGCGCCGGCGAGCGCGTGCCGCTCGATCGCGATCAGCGAACCGTAATAGCGATAGATGCGTGAGCGCACCCGCCACCGGTACAGCGCCGGAATCACCCGCATCGCGGGCAGCAGCAGCACGGCGACCGGCAACAAAAGGACCAGCGTGCGATCGCCGATGCTCGCGAGCCAGAATGGCAGCGTCCGATACAAAAAGCCCTTGCCGGTCCGGTAATAGCGCTGCGCATCTTCGCTGATCCGGTATTCGTGCTCGACCGGCGTCGGGAACTGGCCGGCGTGCTGCAACAGGCCCGCGGCGCCATGCACTTCCTGCGCCGCTTCGATCAGCAGATCCGAAATCGCCGGATGCAGCGTGCTGCGCGCGACGAGTTCGACCGTCGGGCTGATCAGGTGGACGGTCTCGGGCGGAATGCGCCGCTTCAGATCGAGCACGCCGGGCGGCAGGTCGATCTGGTCGAGAAACGGAAACACGCGCGTATAGGCGCTGGCTTCGTCGAAATTCATCACCGAAATGCCGGGTACGCGCAACAGTCGCAGCATCAGGCCGCGCGTTGCCGAATCGCCGCTCAGCAGCGCCGCGTCGACCTCGCCGGAGACCAGCTGAGTGGCGGCCTGCAGGCCGTCGCTCGGCACCAGCGTCGTCGCGCCGCCGGGCTCGATGCCGTTCGCCGCGAGCAGTTGCAGCGCGAGCAGCCGCGTGCCGCTGCCTTCGCGGCCAATCGCGATCCGCTTGCCTTCGAGCTGCGCCAGTTGCGTGAGCGCCGCGCCACGATAGAACACGACGATCGGCACATAGAACACGCTGCCGAGCGACACCAGCGACGACGTATCCAGCCCTTGGGCCACTCCGCCTTGCACGAACGCGATATCGACGTGCTGCTTCGGATCCAGCAGCCGCTGCAGGTTCTGCACGGAACCATCGGATTCGAGCACGTTCAGGCGGATGCCGTTGCGCGCGAGGATCTTGCGGTACTGGTTCGCGGTGACGACGAACGAGCTGTCGCGCGGACCGGCGCTGATCGTGATCGTGCGCGGCGGCGCCGGATTGGCGATCCATACGATCAGCACGATCGCGAATGCGACCAGCAGCGCCGTGATGAAGTAGGGCAGCAGGTGCTCGCGCCATTCCGCGCGCGTCAGTTCGGCGGGAAAGTGCGGAGGACGCGGACGGTGCGCTTTCATGAAGACTCCGTGCCTGAAGCCGGGAGCAGGCATTGTCGCCCGTGCGGGGCGGCTTTGCCGTGACGGTTCGTTCTATTGACCGGGCGCGCGGCGCTCGACGGAGCCCGCCGGCCGCGGCCGAAGAATAATGACGTACATGGCATAATTTGCCGCAAATCGCGGTCTGGCAGTAGTGGACAACACAACTCGCGGCGTGGCGCAGGGCGCATGTTGAATCGTCGGCATCGGAAGATCGGCAGCTGGCTGGGATTGCTCGCGATCCTGCTGACGACGCTCGCGCCGACGATCTCGCAGACGCTAGCCGCCCACCGCCACGCCGACGCGATGACGGGCGAGCATTGCCGGATGGCGTCGATGGGCGACATGGCGTCGATGCCGGGCATGCGCATGCAGGACGGCACGCCCGAGGCCACCCAGACCACCGCCAACCCGCCCGACAATGCCGACGACAGCGCCGACGCCGGTAATCCCACGGACAAGCACGCGCAGATGTCCGGCGATGCCTGCGGCTATTGCAGCCTGCTCGCGCATCTTCCGTTGATGCCGAGCGTCGGCATGCTGTTCGTCGCCGCAGTGCGCGCGCGCCAGCATACGGCCGCGACGCGCTTTGACAGCGTGCGCCGTGTCGAACCGCTGACCTTCGCGCAGCCCCGCGCACCACCTTCCGCTTCCTGATCCGAATCCCTTACGACGCGATGCGCCGACGTGCATCGCGCTTGCTCGCGCGCGTCCGTCCGACGGCGCGCGCCGGCCTCGTCATCACCGATCAGACAGGATGCACTCATGCACACATCAGCAACGCGCGACGGCCGTCCGCCGCACGCGGCGCCGCTCATCGCGGCTGCCACCTATGCCGCCTACACCGCTTACGCCGCGTGCGGCGTCGTAGGCCTGATCACCGCGCCGTCCATCGCGCAGGCGCACGCGATCGCCGGCAACCGCGTCTTCCCGTCGACGCTCGCGGTCGACGACCCCGGCGTCGGCGACGAAGCCAATTTCGAGTACGGCCATCAGCGCGTGCCCGGCGACAACGGCGACCAGAGCATCAACACGTTCAGCTTCGAATACGACAAGCTGATCACGCCGCGCCTGGCGGTGTCGATCGACGGCGCGTACGTGATGCAGAACAACCCGCGCGCGGCCGGCTTCAACAACTTCGGCGTCGGCCTCAAGTACCTGCTGTACGTGAACGAGCCGCACGAACTGATGACGTCGATCGGCGTCACAGCGGAGCTCGGCGGCACCGGCAGCCGAGCGATCGCCGACAACTTCTCGACGATCTCGCCGACCGTCTACATCGGCAAGGGCATGGGCGATCTGCCAGATTCGCTCGCGTATCTGCGCCCGGTCGCGATCACGGCCGAGGCGGCCCCCGCGCTCACCACCGGCGCGGGTCAGCCGAACGCGTTCAACTACGGCTTCACCGTCCAGTACAGCCTGCCGTATCTGCAGCAGCACGTGCACGACGCGGGTCTGCCGCAGCCGTTCGCGAACCTGATCCCGCTCGTCGAGATTCCACTGTCGCGCAGCCAGGGGCAGACGACCGGCACGGTCAATCCGGGTTTTATCTGGATCAATCGCTATGGACAGTTCGGCGTCGAGGCGCAGATTCCGATCAACCACGCGAGCGGCTCGCACGTCGGCATTCTGGTGCAGGCGCATCTGTTCTTCGACGACATTGCGCCGACTACGCTCGGCAAGCCACTGTTTCCATGAGCAGCACAGGAGAAAAACGATGATGAACAGCTTCGAATATCACGCGATGCGCGTGGCGGCACTGATCGCCGGCTTGACGCTCGCGAGCGCGGCGCTCGCGCATGTGTTTCCGCAAAAGCAGGAGCCGGGCGCGGGCGCATCGGTGGCCGCGCCCGCGCAGGTCAAGTTGACCTTCGACGGGCCGCTCGAACCGGCGTTCAGCTCGCTGAGCGTGACCGATGCGAGCGGCAAGCAGGTCGGCACACGGAAGTCATCGGTGGATGCGCAGCAGCCCGCGGTGATGACGCTGCCGCTGCCGACGCTCGCGGCCGGACACTACACCGTGCATTGGATCGCGGTGGCGCCGGACGGGCATCGAACGCATGGGGACTATGGCTTCGATGTGAAGTAGGGCGGCACGATGCGCCGTGCTCGCGCAAGCGGCGCTCAAACCCGCTTGAACAACTGCCGCGCGAGCGAGCACATCAGCATCGTCGCGGGCGATTCGTCCTGCAGGCGCCGGCTCATGATGATCGGCGACGCGGCGCTTGCCGACGGAATCGGCCGGTACGCGACGCCATGCGCGCGCAAGCCCTCGACGCTTTCCGGCACCAGACATACGCCGACCTGCGCGGCGACCAGACCGAGCGCGGTTTGCAACTCGCGTACTTCGTGAATCGCCTTCGGCTCCAGCGCCTGATCGTGCATCGCCGAGATCTGCTGGTCCGCATAGCTCGGCCGCGGCGTGCTCGGATAGACGATCAGCGTTTCCTCGGCGAGCGCGGCGAGCGTCAGCGGCTTCTTCTGCCGCGCGAGCGGATGGTCCTGCGGCAACGCGGCGATCATCCGTTCCTCGACCAGCACTTCGCGCGCGAGTTGCGCATCGTCGAAGCGCAGCCGGCCGAAGCCGACGTCGATGCGGCCGCCTTTGAGCGCGGCCAACTGCTCGATCGTGAACATCTCTATCAGCGATAGCTCGATATGCGGCGCGGCCTCGCGAAACGAGCGGATGACCGCGGGCAGCGCGCCATATAGCGTAGACGGCACGAAGCCAATCACGATGCGCTCCGCGAGTTGCGCGAGCCGGCGCGTGAGCGGCGCGAGCTCGTCGGCCTCATCGATCAGACGTTTCGCCTGGGTGTAGAAAATGCGGCCGGCTTCGGTGAGCCGCAACGGCCGCGAGCCTCGCTCGAACAGCGGCAGGCCGACGTCTTCCTCGATCTGCTGGATCTGCCGCGACAGCGGCGGCTGCGTCATATGCAGACGATTGGCCGCCCGCGTGATGTTCATCTCCTCGGCGACCGCGATGAAGTAGCGAAGTTGGCGAAATTCCATGCATGCCTCAGAGGTGTGATGCGTCGGCGATCGGATTGGTGTTGGAATGCCGCGGGCTGAGTGTCCGTTTACTGCTCTGTGCTCCCGCAGGAGCGCTCCGCGAAGGCAACGAATGATAGCAACAGCACCGTCAGATTCCGGCCAGATGGCGCACGAGCGCCTTTTCCGCGCGCGGCAACGCATTCAGCTCGCGCATGCAGATCAGCAGGCGCCGTGTCGCCCATGGATCTCTGAGCTCGATCGTGCGCAGACGCGGCGTGCCGCGATAGCGCCTCGCCGCGGTGGCCGGCACGATGCCGATGCCCGCGCCCTGTTCGACCATGCGCGATCGACAAGCTCGTGCTCGTGACGAGCCGCGACGACGCCGTAGATCGATCAGGTCGAAGCGCATCAGGAGTCGGTGTCGAGTGAGGTCGTCAAGGCAGGTTCGTCGGACATTGTGCCTTAGGCTGAGACTAAGTCACGCTACGTATCTTGCGTATTGTGAAGGCTGGGACGACGCAGCAAAATTGCCGGCATCGTTTCAATGGATGCGGCGCCGATGATCTCTTCGTTCGTCCTACCGTTATGCGCGCCGTTGCGCCTGCCGGTGCCGCGCGGCACAGGCGTGTTCGTCGTGCCGGCAGTACTCTATCTGTAGGGGCTCGAGGACTTTTCGGCGCGGGTTCTTTATCTGTCCGCCTGGCGTCGCCGTTCAATCAACGGCGCGCGCGTTCGTTTATGACGTCAGGGCAGCGGATAGCGGAGGAGGGGGATCATGTGGCCCATTATTCTCGATACGCTCGGTGCGCTCGCGGTGCTTGCGAGCGTGGCGGCGCAGATCGCGCTGCTGCGCAAGCATTGAAATAAAGGCGCAGCGAATAAATCGCGTATCGCCCGAAATCTTCGTAAGCCCCCCGTAAACAGATTCAACCGAATCCGCTTCGAATCGATTGTTCGTCGGAAGCGGCGTGTCAATTCGCCTCGAGCCGCTTTATCCGATCTCGCGCGATGCCTAAATTTACGACTTGTGACAGCGCCACTGCATTCCAGCTTTTAGCGGCGTGGACCTCGCGACTTCTCGCGAGGCATGCCGGCGCGAACCATTGAAAGGACACGATGATGAGCAAGCTCACAGGCAAGGTAGCGGTTGTAACGGGTGCATCGAAAGGCATCGGTGCGGCGATCGCGAAGGCATTGGCGGCGCAAGGCGCGTCGGTCGTGGTGAACTATGCGTCGAGCCGCGCGGGCGCCGACAAGGTCGTCGCCGATATCACCGCGGCGGGCGGCAAGGCGGTCGCGGTTGGCGGCGACGTGTCGAAGGCCGCGGACGCGAAGGGCATCATCGATACGGCGATCGAAACCTATGGCCGGCTCGACGTTCTCGTCAACAACTCGGGGGTCTATGAATTCGCGACGCTCGAAGAAATCACCGAAGCGCATTTTCATAAGCACTTCGATGTGAACGTGCTGGGTCTGCTGCTGGTGACGCAGGCGGCGGCCAAACATCTGGGCGAAGGCGGCAGCATCGTCAACGTGAGCTCGGTCGTGACCCGCATCACACCGGCGACCACCGCGGTCTATTCGGGGACCAAGGGCGCGGTCGATGCGATCACCGGCGTGCTCGCGAAGGAACTCGGTCCGCGCAAGATCCGCGTGAATTCGGTGAATCCGGGCATGGTCGAGACCGAAGGTACGCACACCGCCGGGGTGATCGGCTCGGACTTCGAAACGTGGGCGATCAGCACGACGCCGCTCGGCCGTATCGGCCAGCCCGACGATATCGCCGATGTCGTCACGTTCCTGGCTTCGGACGACTCGCGCTGGTTGACGGGCGAGAGCCTGATCGCGAGCGGCGGCTCGCGCTGAGTCCGACGGGTTGCCAACGCTTCTGGCAACCCGCTTTTCAAATTGAGCGCGATAACGGATGGCGCGGCCGGTAGCACGACGGCCGCGCCGCTCGTTGCAGCGACGGCGCGCGAGCTACGCGCGTTGAACCTCGCCGACCGAGAACTCGGTTTCCGCTCCCGGCAATTCCACCGCGAAAAACGCGTCGAGCAGATTCGAACCCGGCCGCTCGGCGAGCCGCGTCAGCGATTCGATCATCTGCACGCGGCAGTCGACCAGCGGCACCATCCGGATGCGCCGCGACTCGTTGAACTCGGCGCGCGCGATCACGCCGACCCCGATTCCCTGCGCGACCGCTTCCTCGAGCGCCTCGCGGCCATCCACGTACATGACCGGTTCGACCTGCAACGACTCGCGCACGAGCTCGATTTCGAGCAGTTGTTGGGTGACCGATTGCGGCTCGCGGAAGATCATTGGCTGTTCGACGAGCTCCGCGTAACTGAGGCGGCGCTTCTTCGCGGCCGGATAGCTGGCCGGCACCATCGCGACCAGCGGATTGCGCCGCAACACGCGCGATTGCAAACGGCTATGCACCTGCGGCGCGGCCGTAATCGCCGCGTCGACCGCGCTCGACAGCACACGCTGCATGCACTCGGCCGCATTGGCGATCGACAGCGTGACGACGATGCCCGGATGCCGCTGGCGAAACGCGCCGATCAGCGCGACGGCGAGATCGGGCGCATCGGCCGCGAGCGATAGCGAACCCGACTCGAGTCCGCCCGCCGATTCGAGCAGCTGGCGCGCGTCGCGCTCGCAGCTGAGCATATGCCGCGTCACGCTGAACAGGCGCAGCCCGAGTTCGGTCGTCTCCACGCCGCGCGGCCCGCGCTCGAACAGCTTGACGCCGTAATCCTGTTCGAGCCGCCGCACATGATCCGACACGGCCGGCTGCGTCAACGACAACGCCTGTGCCGCTTTCGAAAAGCCGCCATGCTCAGCGACCGCATGAAACGCCCGCAATTGCGCGTACTGCACGTGTGCCTCGCCGATAAGTTTTTGCGATACCTGCATCGATTATATCGATTTTACCGATGCACGGCGTTTCGATATCGTGTGAGGTATCGACATAGCGATATCGGAGTACCCGACATGGAAAGCGCGATCGGCGGCTCGGCGGCGGCATTGAGCGTTGCGGCCGCGGCAACATCGGTCACCGGTGGCACGACATCCTGTGCGGCCCCGGCTGGCGGCGAGCCTTACCTGCTGACACCGGGTCCGCTGACCACGGCACTCTCGACGAAACAGGCGATGCTGCGCGACTGGGGCTCATGGGACGGCGACTTCCGCGCGATGACCGCTCAGTTGCGCGCGAGCCTGCTCGAAATCGCCGGCGACACCGCCGGCGACTACGACTGCGTGCCGCTGCAGGGCAGCGGCAGCTACTGCGTCGAAGCGATGCTCGGCAGCCTGATTCCGCGCGACGGCCATGCGCTCGTGCTCGCGAACGGCGCTTATGGCAAGCGCGCGGCGACCACGCTCGGCTACCTCGGCCGCGCCTGCACGCTGCTCGACAAGGGCGACTACCTGCCGCCGCGCGGTGTCGAAGTGGAGCGCATGCTGGCCGCCGATCCGTCGATCACGCACGTGGTCGCGATCCATTGCGAAACGAGCTCCGGCATCCTCAATCCGCTCGAAGAGATTGCCGCCGCGGTCGCGAAGCACGGCCGCAAGCTGCTGATCGATTCGATGAGCGCCTTCGGCGCGGTGCCGCTCGACGTGCGGCAGATCGCGTGCGAGGCGTTCGTGTCGTCGGCGAACAAGTGCATCGAGGGCGTGCCGGGTTTCGGCTTCGTGATCGCGCGCAAGAGCGCGCTCTGCGAAGGGAAGGGCCGCAGCCATTCGCTCGCGCTCGATCTCTACGATCAATGGGACGTGATGAATCGCACCGGCCAGTGGCGCTTCACGCCACCCACGCATACGGTGGCCGCGTTCCTCGAGGCGCTGCGGCTTTTCAGGCTCGAGGGCGGCCAGCCGGCGCGGCTCGCGCGCTATGCGAACAATCGCGACGTGCTGGTCGCCGGTATGTACGAGCTCGGCTTCGAGCCATTGCTCAGCGCGCACTGGCGCTCGCCGATCATCGTGACGTTTTTCTCGCCCGCGCATCCGTCGTTCGAATTCGCGCGCTTCTATGAACTGATGAAGGAGCAGGGCTTCATCATCTATCCAGGCAAGCTGACGGTGGTCGACAGTTTCCGCATCGGCTGCATCGGTCTGGTCGACGAGCACGTGATGCGTCGCGTGGTCGAAGCCTGCGCGCAAGCGCTGCGCATGATGGGCGTCACGCATGCGGCGCCGCCGCCCGCCGCGCTCGACGAACGCAAGGCGCTCGCGCAGGCGGCCTGAGCCGCGGCGGCAAACCCCATATTTTAGGATTCCCGGGGATTCAAGCAGATGAAATACGTGAAGGCAGTGATTTTCGATTGGGCCGGCACGGTGGTCGACTACGGTTCACGCGCGCCGATGGGCGCCTTCGTCGAGACCTTCGAGCAGTTCGGCGTGCCGATCACGATCGACGAAGCACGCGGCCCGATGGGTATGGCGAAGCGGCCGCATATCGCGGCGCTGATGGCGCTGCCGCGCGTCGCGCAGGCTTGGGCCGAGCGTCACGGCCATACACCGACCGACGCCGATATCGACGCCGTGTACGACGTGTTCGTGCCGAAGAACATCGCGGTCGCAGCGAGCTATAGCGCGGTGATCCCTGGCGTCGCCGAGGTCGCGAGCGCACTGCGTCACGACGATATCCGCATCGGCACGACCACCGGCTATACCCGCGAGATCATCGACGAAATCGTGCCGGGCGCGGCCGCGCAGGGCTTCTCGCCGGACAGCATCGTCTGCACCGGCGATACGCCGGAAGGGCGGCCGTCGCCATACATGATCTACCGGACGCTGCCGCAACTCGGCGTATGGCGCGCGAAAGAGGCGATCAAGGTCGACGACACCGAGGTCGGCATCGAAGAGGGCATCAACGGCGGCACGTGGGCGGTCGGCGTCGCGGTGAGCGGCAACGCGTTCGGCATGAGCGAGGCCGAGGTGAAGGCGCTGCCGGCCGACGAATTCGCCGCGCGCCGCACCGCCGCGATCGATAGGTTGAAGGCGGCGGGCGCGCATTACGTGATCGACAGCGTCGCGGATCTGATGCCGGTCGTCTACGACATCGACGCGCGGCTCGCGCGCGGCGAGCGGCCTTGAAGCGTCAACCCGATAACGTCACTTGAAGAAGCCGACCGCGAGATCGATGAACTCGCGCACCTTGCGCGGCACGAACTCGCGGCTCGGGTACACCAGCGACACGGCCACGTCGCCATTGAGCACCGCATAGCCGTCGAGCACGCGTACCAGCGTGCCGGCGCGCAATTCGTCCTCGACCATTTCGAGCGGCAGCAGCGCGATGCCCATCGCGCCGAGCGCGGCCTGCTTTTGCATGATCATGCTGTTGACCGTGAACGACGCATCGATCGCGATGCTCTCGCCACTGTCGTCGCCGCCCCCGCTCGCGCTTTCGGCGTCGCCGTCATCCTTGCGGAAAATCCACATCGTGCCGGTCGTGTCGAACGGCGCGGCGATCAGCCGATGCCTCCCCAGCTCGGCCGGCGTTTGCGGACGACCGGCCTGCGCCAGATACGCGGCCGCGGCCACCGGCACCGCGTGCGAGTTGATCAGACGCCGTACCACCAGCGACTCCGAGCGGATCATATGCTCGGTCACGATGCCGACATCGAAGCCGCCTTCGAGCAGATCGACGCGCTTTTCCGTCAGCGTGACGCGCAGGTTCACCTGCGGAAAGCGCGCCTGATATTCGGCGAACAGCGGCGTCAGCCGGAACAGCGAAAAACTGCCGAGCGCGACGATGCGCAGGTCGCCGGCCACTTCGCGCGACGCCGTGGTCGCGCGCGATTCCACTTCCTCCAGTTCCGCCAGCAGCACGCGGCAACCGTCCGCGTATTGCGCCCCGGCCTCGGTGAGCACGACCTTGCGCGTGGTGCGTTGAAACAGCCGAATGCCGAGATGCTGTTCGAGGCTCGACACATGGCGCGTGACGACCGACGTCGACACGTTCAGTTGCGCGGCGGCCTGCGCGAAGCTGCCGACATCGGCGACCTTGACGAAGGCCTGCATGGCCTGAAAAAGATTGATCATCTGAGTGCAAGAAACGTCTTTGTTGTTGCGCACGGCGGGGCCGCGTTCGCGCCCATCCTGAACTAGCGCGCGACCAGCGCGCCATCGCGCGCGACGATGCGGCCGTTGGCGACCACCAGCTTGCGCACCGGCCGCGCGCCGAGCGCCTGCGCGAGCGTGTCGGCGTCGACCAGCACGAGATCGGCGCGCGCGCCCGGCTGCAAACCGTAAG
>NZ_JBFPKG010000054.1:0-50227 GCF_040948665.1 Paraburkholderia sp. BR14320 | reverse complement strand
AAGCGGGCACGGCAGTTCGGAGAGGCGTTCACGGCTTGATTGGCTTATGCTGCCATTGAATAAGGAGAATCGACTTCATAACCGTAGGGCTTATGATAGCAATTCGACCGAATCTTGGCCGTACCCCAGCAGTCGCGCAGTCCAACGTCGGAAGCGTCGCCAGGGAAGCCGGCACGCGCGGCACGCTCATGCTGATTCCTGCCTAAGCCAAAACTTACGCGTCGGTTCGTGTTACGAATTGCCGGGCTCCGCGGACGGCACCAATCCGCTTTCCATTCCGTAACGCACCAGGTCCGCGTCTCGCTCGATACTCAGTTTGAGCATTGCCGAGCTTTTTTGCGTACTGATCGTTTTTTTACTGCGACGCAATAGCTCGCCAATTTCCGTAACAGTCATCCCGGAAACAAACAGGCGTACGACCTCCAGTTCACATCGCGTCAATGGGGATCCCGCCGTGTTGCCGCGCCCACCCGGTTTGATCGTGTCCGAGATGGCCGCCATGCGCGGCGACAAATAGCGGCCATTCGCGTAGGCGGCATGTACCGCGATCGTCAGGTTACTGATCGGATCAGCCTTGCTGAAAATACAGCAGTGGCCTCCCTGCATCAGCAGGCGCACAACCGCCGGATTTTCCATCATGCTCAGCACAACCACCCGCACGCTCGGAGAGTGCTGGCGAATGGCAGCGAAAAGCGCCAGTCCGTCGCCATACCGTCCACCGGGCATCACGTAGTCCGAGACGACCACGTCGCAAGGCGAGTTGGTCAGCGCGGCCATCAGTTCGGTCGAATTTATCGCCGTGCCAACCACCGAGATCGTGCTGCTTCTTTCGAGTTCGTATCGCACGCCTTCGAGAATCACTGGATGATCGTCTGCGAGTATTACGCGAATCCTTGATGTGGTCATAATCGACTTCCGTCGCAATGTAATTAGAGGCGTTGGAGGCGCCATAAAACGTGAAGGGATCAAAAAAACAGGTTTCGAGAAGCGCGACGGGCATAAAGGTAAAACATGAGCCCAATCACCCTGTGTTGCTCCGGCATTGACCTTGCTGCAATCGCTAGCGCCAGCGACCAGGTCTGAATCACCCTGTGTCGAGGCTTCAGCGACAGATGTTTCGTGTGCCCGGACCCGATGACCAAAGTGAGCCGCGAAGCACCGAGTCATCGGTCGCACGCAGGTGACGCCGGCCGCGTCGACTACCCTGCCCGGTTCGCTCAGCCATCTGAGCGATGGTTTCCTGCCATCAGCTTCTCTGCGGTACTGCCTTATGACAAATGCCATCAATGAGCACGTATGCAAAACGCGGCCGATCGCAGCGCACATCAAGCCGTGGCGGAATTTCCACGTCGCACTTCTCGTGTCGTGTCCTATTGACAATGAATGGGCTAGACTTTATCCACGCCGCATCGGATCAGTAATAGGCTCAGTCTTATAAATGAGCAATTTCAGAAAATAGGACGGGCGTACGTTCGCGGTCTTGAACAGTCTGCGTGCGGGCGACCGTGTTCCGACGCAGTGACGGCGACTCAATCCAGATGTTTCGTGGTTGAAGCGGGGCGACGGAATCCAGATCCGCGAGAATGCAAGCATCCCGTAAGAGCTTTACATTGTTATTTGCAAGGCTGCATCGCTCCCTGCATTTATTCTGTGGAGGAAGAACTGTCAGACGTCTTCTGCGACGAGGTCACCAGCCCATTTTCCATCGCATACCGAAACAGATCGACTTCTCGTTCAATGCCGAGTTTTTCCATCGCCTTCGATTTCTGCGTGCTGATGGTTTTCTTGCTGCGACTCAATTTCTCGGCAATCTCGTTCACAGTCAGCCCGGATGCAAAAAGACGCACAACTTCGGATTCGCGCTGGCTCAGCACGTCCGATGAGCCCCTGCCCCGACGGTTCCAGTCGATCGACTGGACGATCTGATTGATCGTTGGCGAATAGTATTTGCCGCCGCTATGGACGGCATGAACGGCGGGGATAAGGTGGGCGCCAGCATCGGATTTGCTGACGATGCACGTTACGCCTTGCGTAACGAGCGCACGTATCACCGCCGGGTTGTCCAGCATGGTCAGAACGACGATCTTGATCTCGGGATAGCGACGTTTGATCAGAGAGAACAGCGCGATTCCATCACCGTATTCGCCCGCAGGCATCGCGTAATCGGATACGAGAACGTCGCATTGTGTGCTCGTGAGAAGCGCGATCAGCTCAGTCGAATTCCTCGCTGTACCTACGAGCTGGATTGTCTTCACCTCTGCAAACTCATGCGAGATACCGCTGAGCATGACGGGGTGGTCATCGGCAAGGATGACCCGAATTGCGAACGCATCCATATTGTCAATATCGTCGAGATAGGACCTTTGTATGATAGCCAGCGGCGGGACGTTTGCTCTGCGGGTTTACCTTCACGTTTTGCGATCCCTGGCTTCTTTTAAGCCAAACACCGTCGCAGATCGCCGCAGAGCAGGAAGCTTCCCATTGCAAGGTCGCACGACACGCAACCGCGCGACACGCGATAAAACAGATCGGCGCCCGGGCGGCGACACTCTGCCCGGCCATGTCACACAGCGCTTCGCGGCGCCTCAACCAGCGACCTGCCGCAGCGGCCAGGCAGCGCTTGCTGAATGAACTCCCCCTTGCAAAGTTGGCTTCGGCGATCGTTCGATCACCTACTCTCTTTAACTAACGAGGGGCAGTTCTCGTCCCGTCGACGGGCCGTGTGAAGGCTTGTAACCCGCGCGCGGCAATCGAACTCGCGAAACGCTTGCCGCGCTCATTGCGGCACACGAAGTAGTATTCTCCAGTGCACACGTTCCACCGATCATCTGACTCGAGGAGCCGGGCCCATGGAAAGCACACTCGTCGTGGCGGCATTCGCTTTTGTCGGTAGCCACTTTCTCCTGTCCCATCCGCTGCGGGCCGGTATGGTCCGGGCAATCGGCGAACGGGCCGCCATGGGCGTCTATTCGCTGATCGCGATACTGACGTTCGGCTGGATGGTCATGGCTTACGACCGGACGCCCGTCTCCGAGCCGCTCTGGCCGGCAGGTAACGTGCTGTGGGCGGTTGTGACCGTGGTCATGCTGATCGCATCGATCCTTCTGATGGGTTCGCTGATCCGCAACCCGGCGTTGCCCACCGCGGGCCGCCCCGCTGCTCTTCCCGACGCGGCGCACGGCGTGTACGCGGTGACACGTCACCCGATGATGTGGTCGTTCGCGCTCTGGGGGCTATGCCATATCGCCGTGTTGCCGGTCACCCGAAACATCGTGCTTGCCGGGGCGATCATCATCCTCGCGCTGGTCGGCGCCGCATTACAGGACCGCAAGAAGCGGCGTCTGCAACCCGATCTGTGGCCCGCATGGGAGTCGCAGACGAGCTATCTGCCGTTCGCGGCGATCGCCGCCAGACGCGCGCGGCTGGGCGGCTTCGGCATGCACGCGCTGGTTGGCGGCGTGGTTTTCTGGCTCGTGGCGACATGGGCGCATATCCCGCTCTCCGGTTGGCCCGCGGGGATCTGGCGCTGGCTCTAGCCGGCCGATTCCACGAGATTTGTTCTCGTGGCGCAAGACTCTTTGTCCACGGTGTGTGTTCGAATTCGCGGCTGATGCGCCTACAGTGCGCTGCATCGAGTCCATCGATTCGAACGGCCAGCAGGCCGAATCAATCACACTGTGAGAGAAACCATGAGCACTTCCAGGGTCGTCATCGTCACCGGCGCATCGCAAGGCATCGGCGCTGAACCGTCAAAGCCTTCCGCGCGCAAGATCATCGCGTCGTCGCCACGGCTCGTTCCATCGTACCGGCCGTCGAGGCCGACTATGTCGCCGTGGCCGGCGACCTCGGCGACGCAGCTACCGCCCGCCGCGTCGTCGACGCTGCCATCGAGCACTTTGGACGCGTCGATACGCTCGTCAACAACGCGGGCATTTTCATCGCGAAGCCTTTCACGCAGTACAGCGCCGAAGACTATTCGGCGATTCTCAACGTCAATCTGAACGGCTTCTTTTACATTACCCAGTACGCGATCGAAGCGATGCAGAAGCATGGCAGCGGCCACGTGGTCAGCGTGACCACGACGCTCGCGGAGAAAGCGAACAGCAAGGTGCCGTCGGTGCTCGCGTCGCTGACGAAAGGCGGTCTGAATGCCGCGACGCGTTCGCTCGCCATCGAATATGCGCACGCCGGTATCCGTGCCAACGCGGTGTCGCCCGGCATCATCAAGTCGCCGATGCATCCCGCCGAGTCGCACGCGACGCTCGCCGCAATGCATCCGGTCGGGCGCATGGGCGAGATGAGCGACATCGTGAATGCGATCCTCTATCTCGACTCGGCACCGTTTGTGACTGGCGAAATCCTGCATGTGGACGGCGGGCAGAGCGCAGGCCAGTAAATGGTCTAGCGCCGCCCGCGCTCGACACCACACTTGAGGAGCCCACCATGTCCGTCCAACAGAAACTCGCCGAACTCGGTCTCGAACTGCCCGCTCCGCCGCAACCGCTGGGCAGCTATACCGCTGTCAGTGAAGCCGGCAACCTGCTCTTTATCTCCGGGCAGGTGCCGCTGTCCGCCGGCAAAATAGTCTATACGGGGCGTCTCGGCGAGACCCTGACGCTCGAACAGGGCCGCAAGGCGGCCCAACTCGCCGCGCTCAACGCGCTCGCGCAGATCTCCCGTCATCTCGGCGGCTTCGAGCGCCTGCATCACATCGTTCGCGTCGAGGGGCACGTCAGTTCCGCCGATGGTTTCCACGATCAGCCCGCCGTGGTCGACGGCGCTTCGGATCTGTTCGCCGCCGTGCTCGGTGACAAGGCGGGACATGCGCGCTCGGCGTTCTCGCATAGCCAGGGCCCCGCCAACGCCGCTGTCGTGATTGTCGTCATTGCCGAGATCGTGCCCGCCTGACCGACCCGAGCGACGCACGACGCATGCCCTGCCCGCCGGGCACATCCGCGCGAGCGTCGTTCGTGTCACCAATCCTTGATGGCCACGTCGTAGTCCTCGTCGTAGAACGCGACCAGAAACTCCTCGGGCATCAACCACGAGTCGACGCTCACGCTTTGCGTGCCAACGTCGACCGCGACTTTCGCGTCGGGATCCACCGACTTCATTGCATGCTCGATCGTCGAAACATCGTCTGCGCGGATTTCGGTTTTCATCGAGAACTTCACGTTTCCCCTCTCCAGTCAGCAACGTTGGATACCGAACGGGACGATGCCCGTCCAGCCATGGCGTGTCATCTACCAGCCGCTGACCGTCGCACCGATCGCACCGCCGAATGACGATGCAGATACTAGCGCCGCCTGCCGTTTCGTGCTCTGTCGCCGCAAGCTCTCCCTGAATCGGATCAACCTGCGTTCGCCTTGCGCTGATGCGTCGCCACGCGTTGCGGTTGCGGTTGCGCCGCCATCGCGCGCGAGACCATTTCGTTTTGCTCGATGATCTTGTCGATCTCGGCGTCGGCCTGCGTATCGTATTGTCCGAAAACATCGGTGCTGTAGCGCGTGTTCCGCGCCGCGCCCAGCTGCGAACCGGATTGGTCGCGCGTATCGGCATCGACCGTCATCGACAGGCCGATACGCAGCGGATGCGCGGCCAGCTCGGCCGGATCGAGCGCGATGCGCACCGGCAGACGCTGCACGATCTTGATCCAGTTGCCGGTGGCGTTCTGCGCCGGCAGCGTCGCGAACGCGCTGCCCGTGCCTGCTGAGAAGCCCTCGATACGCCCGTGATACCTGGCGCCTCTGCCGTAGACGTCCGAGCTCAGCGTGACCCGCTGGCCAATCCGCATGTGCTTGAGCTGCACTTCCTTGAAGTTCGCGTCGACCCACACGCCGTCGAGCGGCACGATCGCCATCAGCGGCGTGCCGGGCGCGACGCGCTGGCCAACCTGAACCCGGCGTTGCGCGACATAGCCGGTCACCGGCGCCGGCAAGGTATCGCGCGCATAGGCGAGCCACGCGGTCCGCACTTTCGCGGCGGCGGCCTGCACGTCCGGGTGCTGCTCGACCGTGGTGCGGTCGGTCAGCGCGTGATTGGCTTCGCCCTGCTGGCGCGCGGCGTCGAGCGCGGCCTGCGCGACGCTGACCGCGTCGCGGGCGTGCGCGATGTCTTCGGCGGACACGGCGCCGGTATCGGCGACGGCCTCGCGTCGATGCAGGTCGTCGCGCGCGCGGTTCAGATCGGCTTCGCGCTGCGCGACGTTCGCCGCGTAGAAGTCGTTGTTGACATACAGGCCGCTCACGCGACGCACGGTCTGGCCGAGCTGCGCTTCGGCATCGGCGAGCGCGAGTTTGGCATCGGCCGGATCGAGCGTGACGACGGGGTCGCCTTGCTTCACGATTTGCGTGTCGTCGGTGTTGACGGCGATCACCGTGCCAGTGACCTGCGGCGTCAGTTGCACGAGATTGCCGCTGACGTACGCGTCGTCGGTCTCTTCGTGATAGCGGCCCTCGGTGAAGTAGTAAGCGCCGTAGGCCGCGCTCCCGAGCAGCACCGCGACTCCGAGCAGCGCGATCAGGCGCTTGCGGCGTGCCGGCGGCGTGGCCTTGTTGTCGCCTTCGGGCGTGGCGGGCGCTTGCGCGCCGCTCTTCCGTTCGTCTTCCTGATCCGCCAGTTCGCGGTCGGTCGTGATCGAATCGCTCATTGCAGTTCTCCTGACAGGTTGCCCGACGTGCCGTTCAACGCGCGGCAACCGCGGATTTGACTTGACTGGTGGATACGGCGGCGACATCCGCGTGAGGGTCGGTTTGCGCCGACGTATCGACATAGCCGCCGCCCAACGCCGACGCGAGCTGGATCTGCTGGTCGCGACGGTTCATCTTCAGATTGGCGATCGCCTCGTCGGCGTTCAGCGCGGTGACGTCGGCATTGAGCACGGTCAGCTGATTGGTCAGGCCGGCCTTGTATTGCGTGGTCGCCAGACGATCCGCATCGCTCGCGGCCTGCTGCGCGGCCAGCGCATCGCCGAGCTGCGCGTCGCTCGAGCGGATCTGCGCGATCTGCGTGGCCACGCCGCTCAGCGCGCCGATCAGCGTCTGGTTGTAGGTCGCCACCGCATAGTCGAACTCGGCGTAGCGGCCCTTCAACTGCGCGCGCAGCTCGCCCGCATCGAAGATCGGCAGATGGATCGCCGGGCCCACCGACGCGGTGCGGCTCGCGGCGCTCAGGAAGCGGCCGAAGCCGAACGCGTCGAGGCCGATCGCGGCGCTCAGGTTGATGTCGGGATAGAACTCGGCCTTCGCTTCCTTCACTTCGTGCGTGATCGCGTCGACGCGCCAGCGCGCCGCGACGATGTCGGGCCGCCGGCTCAGCAGATCGGCCGGCAGGTTGTCCGGCAGACGCACATCGTCGCCGACGCCGAGGGTCGGCCGCGTGATCGCGAGTCCGCGGTCGGGACCCTTGCCAAGCAACGTCGCCAGTTGATAGCGGGTGCTCAGGATGCTGCCGTCGAGCGCGCTGACGCGGGCGCGGCTCGTCGACAGATTTGCCTCGGCGGTCTTGCGCTCCACTTCGGTATCGAGTCCGTTTGCGATACGGCCCGCGGTGATGCGCTCGATCTGCTCGCGCCGCGCGACTTCCTGCTGCGCGATGTCGCGCAATGCGTAGAGCCGCGCCAGCTCGTTGTAGGTGCGGGCGATCGAGGTGTCGAGCGTGAGCCGGACGACTTCCGCGTCGGCCTCGCGCGCGGCCGCCTCCGAGACAGCCGCGCGCAGCGCCTCGCGGTTCTTGCCCCACAGGTCGAGATCGTAGGAAGCGGTGAGCAGCCCCTTGTTCTCGGTCTGCCAGGAGCCGGCGTACGGCGGCGGAATCAACGCGGTGCTGCTGAATTGCTGGCGCGTCAGCGTGTACGACGCATCGACGCGCGGCAGCGTGTTCGCCTTCGCCGTTTCGCTATAGGCTTGCGCCTGCGCGACTCGGGCGCGCGCCTGCTCGAGCGTCGGGCTGCCTTGCAGCGCCTCGGCGATCAAAGCCTTCAGTTGCGCGTCGCCGAACTGGTCGACCCAGTCGGCGGATGGCCAATGCCCCTGCTCTTGCGGCAGGCTCCGCGACGTTTCCAGCTGTTGGGGTTGATCGATCTGCTTGTCGCTGTGGATGCCCGCATAGTTTGCACATGCTGCCAGCACCGCGAAAGAGATCACCGAAACACCGAGCTTCAGCGAACGGGCGACGGTGTTTGCCTTCGAAGTCTGCGTTTTCATTTTCTGACAAATCAGATTAATGATTGAAAAAAAGCGCGGCCCACGGCCGCGCCGCTCAATCGCCTGTGAACTTGCGAAGCAGGCGGTCCAGCTCCGCAAACTCGGCCTTCGTGAATTTGCGCAAGCGGGCGTTCAACACATGCGGTGCGACTTCCGGAATCCGCGCGGCGGTTTTCTGCCCTTCCGCGGTCAAGCTCAGATTGACTACGCGGCGATCTTGCGGGTCGCGCGAACGTTCCAGCAGCCCCTTCGATTCCAGCTTGTCCAGCATCCGCGTCATCAGGCCGGTGTCGATTCCGAGCAGCTTCGACAGCTCGAAAGGCGTGGTTGCCACACCCTGCTTCAGCGAAAGCAGGATACCCATCTGCTGGCCGTTGATGTCGAGGTCCTTGAGCGCCGCGTCCATTTCCGCGACGACGACGTTGCGCGCCTTGACGAGCCTGAAGCCAATACTCTCTGTAAGCATGAAGTTCTTCGTCGTGTAGTGGTCCATGGCGGCCTCCTCCTCGTTGATTTGAACAATATCTGCATTATCAGATAAGGTCAAGAAGAGGATGGTGTGTTTCATTTTCCGCTCCAACCGGGTTGCCCAATCGGGTTCAATGTCCGCCGGCGGCTGCCGCGCCCGCGGCACCGCCTTTGGTCGGCTTCGTCACCCAGATCAGCGGGATGATGACGATAAAGATCAGCGCCGAGATCCAGAAGATGTCGTTCAGGCCCAGCATCGTCGCCTGCGCGTTCAGCGAGGCTTCGTAAAACGCCGTGGCCTTGGGAATGCCCGCGTCCAACGCCGCCTGCAGGTGCGCGATCGCGCCGGAAAAACCAGGGTCCTCCACGCTGCTGTGCTCGGCAAGTCGCGCATGGTGCAGGATCGTCCGGTCGCTCCATGCGTTGCTCATCAGCGAAGTGCCCACCGCTCCCGCAAAAATGCGCACGAAGTTGGACAGACCCGCCGCCGCCGGAATCTCCTCCGGCTTCAGCCCCGACAGGATGATCGCGGTGAGCGGCGTGAAGAACAGCGCGGTCGGAATGCCCTGCAGCAACGTGGGCAGCACGAGCGTCCACGCGTCGATGCCGGTCGTGTAGTTCGAGCGCATGAAGAACACCCCGGCGAATCCGACGAACGCGAGCGTGGCGAGCACCCGCATGTCCGAGCGCGGCATGATCTTGCCCATCACCGGCGCGAGGATCACGGCGAAAATGCCGAGCGGCGCGGTCACGAGCCCCGCGTCCACCGCCCGGTAACCGAGGAAGCCCTGAATCCACTGCGGCAGGATCACGAGATTGGCGAAGAAGATCGCGTAGGCGACCGAAATCGCAATCGTGCCGCCGAGGAAGTTGCGTCTGGCGAAAAGCCGCAGGTTGACGATCGGCTTTTCTTCGGTCAATTCCCAGATCAGGAAGAACAGGAAGCTGACCACGGCGACGATCATCAGCGCCCAGATCACCGGCGAGCTGAACCAGTCGAGATCGCGGCCCTTGTCGAGCATGATCTGCAGCGGTGCGACCCATGCGATCAGCGAGATCAGGCCGACCTTGTCGATCGGGAGTTTGCGGGCCGGCGTCTCGCGATCGCGGTAGATCGCCCAGATCGCGCCCGCGGCAAACAGGCCCACCGGCACGTTGATGTAGAAAATCCACGACCAGCTGTAGCTGTCGGTGATCCAGCCGCCGAGCGCCGGACCCGCGATCGGTCCGACGGTCGCCGTCATCGCCCATAGCGCCAGCGCGTTCGAGCTTTTTTCCTTCGGAAACGACGCGAGCAGCATGGCCTGCGACAACGGCACCATCGGCCCCGCCACCGCGCCCTGCACGACGCGGGCAACCAGCAGCACCAGCAGGTTCGGAGCGAGTCCGCACGCCGCCGATGACAGCACGAACAGCAGGATCGCCCAGACGAACAGCTTGACCTGGCCGATGCGCTGCGTGAGCCAACCCGTCAACGGAATCGACACCGCGTTGGCCGCGGCAAACAGCGTGATGACCCATGTGCCTTCGTCGATCGACACGCCGAGGTTGCCGGACAGCGTTGGAATCGCGACGTTGGCGATCGACGAATCGAGCACGTTCATAAAAGTGGCGAGCGCTACGGCAAACGTGCCTAACGCAAACTTCGCGCCGGTCAATTGCGCTGGCGCGCCCGGGTTGGTCGATGGATTCATGTTGCGGCCTCGTCTCGGTTCGAAGCGCCCCTCAGTGCCGGGCGATTATCTGCAATGTCAGATAAATGATTAAAAAAATGCCGCCTTGGCGGTCGAGCAATCTTGAAAGAAGCAGGCTCAACGCGTCGAAGTCCGACTTCGAGAAACGCGAAAGCCGCGCGCTCCATTCGCGAGCCCTGCCCTGAGTTCGCTGGCAATCAGCTGACGCGCCTGCCCCAGCACGGACACCAGCTTCTGCGTCCGCTCGAACTCGTCGTTGATCGAATCGTCCATCGATCGCCTCCTCGATATCTGACTTCAATATATTTGACTTTGCAGATTCAAGCAAGCGGATTTCCTCGCCGTCTGTACTGCATGGTGTAAAACTGAATTGAGCTGTCGGCGACAATCGCTCCGATTTCCTCGGGGCTTTGTTTTCTCCGGCACGGATTCGCGCGCTGCCCGCGCGCTCTGAGGAGGACAGAACGATGGCTGACAAGCCGCTTACCCTGGGTATCGATCACGTCGGACTCACCGTCCGCGATCTGAACCTCACACGCGACTTCTTCGTGAAGTGTCTGGGCTGGAAGCAGGTGGGCGAAAGGCCGGCCTATCCGGCGGCATTTGTATCGGACGGACATGTAGTGTTGACGCTCTGGCAGGTCACTGACCCAGGCCGTCTCGTCGAATTCGATCGCAAGGTCAACGTCGGACTGCATCATCTTGCGTTGCGCGTGGCCAGCGAGGAAGCACTGAAGGATGTGTTCGCGCGCGTGTCCGCATGGCCGGGCGTCAAAGTCGAATTCACGCCCGAAGAACTCGGTGGCGGCCCCAAACGCCACACGATGTTGTACGAGCCGGGTGGCATCAGACTCGAGTTCGATCACGACCCGCGAACCCAGGCATCGTGAACGCGGGCGCGCGCTAGACCGAAGCGCGATCACTCACCGCTTGTTACTGCGGCTCGCAACTGTCACGCGATCGGCGGCGTGCCTTCCGTGCTGGCCTCGCTGACCAAGGGCGGCCTCGCCGCCGCGACCGGCTCGCTCGCACTCGAGTATGCGAAGCGCGGCATTCGCGCCAACGCGGTGTCGCCTAAGCCGGCCATGCGATGAAGGCGCACGCGCCACTCAGTGTGCGCGCGTGCGCGGCGCGGTCACTGGGGGTATCGTGGGTTTGGCCAACTGCTCGATCAGAAATTCGACGAACGCCCGCACGCGCGAAGTCAGATAGCGAGCGTGCGGATACAGCAGGATGAATGGCCGCGTGCGCCCGCCCGCTTCGCGCAACACTTCCACCAGCCGACCTTCGCGCAGGTCGTCCGCCACGACGAAGCGATACGTCTGAAAGAGACCCGCGCCGGCACGCGCGAGCGTCACGCCGGCGAGCGCATCGCCCGAGGTTCCATAGCTTCCCCTCGTCAGCACGTCGCCATTTTCAGCGGAGCCCTCGAAGGTCCACGCGAGATGACGCCCGCTGCTCGGCATTTCGAACTGGATGCACTCGTGGGTCCGCAGGTCCTCGACGGTTTTCGGCACCCCCGCGCGCTTCAGATAGGCCGGCGTCGCCACCACGACCATCTCCGCATCTTCGAGCTTGCGCGCGACCAGGTTCGAATCGGCCGGTGCGCGTCCGCGTATCGCGAGATCGAAACCTTCGTCCGCGAAGTCGATGTTGCGGTTGCTCAGGTGCGTCTCCACCTGAACTTGCGGATAGCGCTCGCGAAACGCCGGCAGCAACGGCAACACGCGATAGTGCCCATACGGCGTCGGCATGCTGATGCGAAGCACGCCGGCCGGCGTGGTCTGTTCGCCCGTCACTTCGCGCTCGGCGTCCGTCAGTTGCGACAACGCCTGACGGCACTGCTCGAAGTAGCGCCGCCCCGCGTCGGTCAGACGGATCTGGCGCGTCGTGCGCACGAACAGGCGCACACCGAGCCGTTCCTCGAGCCGCGCCACAGAGCGGCTCACGGCCGCCGGCGTCACACTCGCGGCGTTGGCCGCGAGCGTAAAGCTTCCGAGCTCCGCCGCGAGACAGAAAAGCTCGATGCTGCCCAGCAGCAGATCGTCGAATTTGCGTTGCATGCCTGTCTCCGTTTGTATTTTTGTTTCGAGGATGCGTGCCGATGTCTTCGATCGATGCGAGGCATGAAAACCAGACTGCTCAGTCCCACACCGATTGCAGCCGCTCGATACTTTCACGCGTTTCGCGTTCGAGTTGCGCGATCAGTTCGCCGGCGGGCATCGAACGCGCAAGCGGCGCGGCCTGGCCCGCCCATTGCGCGCCGTAACCGGACTCACCCCTGGCCTTGGCGGCAGCATTGAGCGCTTTGCCCGCGTCGTAGGTGATCGGATAGGAAGGCGTTTGCGGAGCTTGCGGGTCCTCGCCGAGCGCCGTGAAGCGATTGACGATGCTGCGCGCGAGGCGCCCCGAAATGGCCGACGTCAATGTAGTCGAGCGCGCCGCATCGCTGAGCAACGCGCTGCGATAAGCGTCGTCGATCGAGGTTTCCGGGCACGCGACGAAGGCCGTGCCCATTTGCGCCGCCTGCGCGCCCAGCGCGAGCGCGGCCGCGATGCCGGCGCCGTCCATGATGCCGCCCGCCGCGATCACGGGCAGGTCGAACTCGCTCGCCAGCAGACGCGTCAATGCGAACGTGCCGAGGCGCTCGTCACGCGAGGTCGTGTCGAATATGCCGCGATGACCGCCCGCCTCGATGCCCTGCGCGACGATCGCATCGACGCCTGCTTCGACGGCCGCCGCCGCTTCGTCGAGATTGGTCGCGCTCGCGAGCAAACGGATGCCCGCGTGCTTCAGTTGCGCGATCACCGCATCGGGCGGCAAGCCGAAATGGAAGCTGACGACGGCCGGCTTCTCCGCGAGCAGCATCGCCTGCATCGCGGTGTCGACGACGAAGCTCGTGTAGATCTCGGAGAGCGCTTGCGGCGGCGTCGCGCCGTATTGCCGGAACACCGGTTCGAGCCAGGCGAGCCATGCACGCTCGACGGCCGCATCGGGGGTGGCCGGGCGATGGCAGAACACGTTGATGTTGAACGGTTTCGTCGTTAGCTCGCGGGTCTGGTGGATCGCCCGGCGCGCGTTCTCGACGTTCATCGCGGCAACGCCGAGCGAGCCCAGACCGCCCGCGTTCGACACCGCGGCGGCGAGCGCCGGCGTGGTGACGCCGGCCATCGGCGCCTGAATGATCGGCTTGTGGATGCCAAGCGTGCGCAATAACGCCCGATTGTTCGTTTGAGTGCTCATGTTCCCTTTCCCACCGGATGCGTTAAAAGGTTCAATGTACCTGCCGGCTTGCCAGCTTGCCAGGTTCCAGCGTGGCCGTGCGCCGGCGCGCGAGGCCACCGCGGGCGATCGGACGCAGCGCGACCCGCTCGTCAACATTGTGCGCCACGCCGATCGACGGCATCGCCAGGACCATACCGATCGCCGGTGCAGATGAAACCGTCGCATTCATTTGGCGCTGCGCGCGGCGAACAGATCGACGGCGAGTGCGAACAGAAGCGCCACCGCGCCAATCGCGTAGAGCACCGGATAATTGCCGCCGCTCGAAGAGAACACGAACGAAAGACCGTAGGCCGCCAGCGCCTGCATCACGGCGAAGCTCGTCGTCGCGCGGCTCCAGGCGTCCTTGACGGCGGACGGATGGTGCACGAGCAACTCGTTCACGCGACCGAGCGCCAGCGGCACGATGCCCGGCGTGAACGCACCCACGATAAAGGCGGACACCATCAGCCCCGCCGGCCCGAATAAGCCCGCGGCCGGAATCGCGACCGCAGCGGCCTGCACCAGAAACGCGACACGCAACGCGCGGCCGAACCCCGCGCGATCGGCGAGATGCCCCGCCGCGAGCGGCCCGACGATCGCGCCCAGGCCGTACAGCACCCAGAACTCGGCGCCCGCATCGACGCCCCGGCCGAGCCCGCGCGCGACGAAATCGACGAGGAACAGCATGTGCGGCACGAGTCCCACGGCGTTCAGGCCATATTCGGCATAGAGCGCGCGCAGGCCGGCGCGGGGATACGCAGGCGCTTTTTCGAAGCGCGAATGCGCGGCGGCGTGCGCTGGCGCCGCCTGCTCGGGCCAGCCGTTCCACGCCACGGCGGTCAGCACGAGCGAAACGGCCGCGAGCCCGAGCCACGTCCACGTGAGCCCCTGGTGCAACAGAATCGGCACGATCGTGCCCGAAGCCGCGATGCCGAGTCCGATGCCCGTGAAGATGCCGCCGCTCGCGAAGCCCCGGCGCGCCGCCGGCACGTGCGCAAGGATCGTCGGCGCGGCGAGCACCATCAATGCGCCGCCCGCGACCCCCGAGGCCAGACGCCAGACGAAAAACCACAGGAACGACACGGGCGCCGCGCAGGCGACGAAGGCGATGGTCACGAGCAACATCATCGCGCGCAACACGGTGGCGGGTTTCGCCACTCGCACCATCGAGCCCGCCAGCAGCGCGCCGGCCAGGTAGCCGCCGAGGTTCGCCGCGCCGAGATAAGCGGCGCTCGAGGCGGGAAACCAGTGCGCGCCGATGATGGCCGGCAAAAGCGGCGTGTAGGCAAAACGCGCGAGACCAATGCCGATCAGGCTCGCGCTGGCTCCGGCGAGGGTGCCTCGCCAGACGTTGTAGCCGGCCGAAGCGGCCGGATTCGAGACGGCTTGCTGCATGACGACTCCCATGGATCGGTGTTGTTAAGCACCTGATGAATATGGAAGGCAGTCTAGATCGAGTCGCGTCCCGAGAGAATCACCGCGCTGCGGAAGTCATTCTTCCGCGTAGCGATCGAATCAGCGTCGATCGGCGTCGATGATTTGCTGGGCCCGCTCGAAATACTCGCGCAGCAGTGGCGCGGCGAAATCGACGAAACTGCGCACCTTCGGCACCGCAAGGCGCCCCTGCGGCGTCACCAGATTGACGGGCAGCGGACCATGCTCGTTGTCGCGCAGCACGATTTTCAGCGCACCTGCCTTGACCTGTTCGGCCACGTGATACGAGAAAAGCCGCGTGACGCCGTGCCCGTCCACGGCCGAAGCCCGCGCCGCGCGGATCGTGTTGACGATGAAGCGCGGCGTGAAGCGCACGACCTGCGGCAGCGCCGTTTGACGGGCGGCCGGAAAGCTCCACGAGTCGAGCCCGAAATGCGTCATCGAGATGATCGGATGGCTGGCGAGATCGGCGGGCATCGCGATGGCCGGATGCGTGGCGAGATAGTCGGGCGAAGCGACCACCACCCGCCTCACTTCGCCCACCGGAATGGCGACGAGCGTCGAGTCCTGCAGATGCGCGATGCGCAGCGCGACGTCGATGCCCTCGTCGACGATGCTCACGGGCCGGTCGTGCAGGTGCAGACGGATCGACGCCTGCGGGTGGCGATCGAGAAACGCATCGACGATCGGGCGCAGCACCTCTTCGCCCACCGCCACCGCCGCCGTCACGCCAAGCAGGCCGCGCGGCGCGGAGCGCTCGTCGGCGGCGAGCAGGTCCGCCTCCTCGAGATCCGCGAGGATGCGCCGGCACGCTTGCGCATAGCGCTCGCCCGCTTCGCTGAGCCGGATCGTGCGCGTGGTGCGATGTAGCAGCGGCGTGCCCGTGTGCGCTTCCAGAAACGCGATGGCCCGGCTCACCGCCGCGGGCGAGCGGCCCAGCCGGCGGCCTGCGCCCGCCAGACTTCCCTCGTCGAGCGTGGCGACGAATACCTTCATGGCGTCGATACGGTCCATTGCGTGTTGGTTTTGAGATTGGGCTTTGGGAGCGCCGCGGTCTTTTGGGTCGATGAATTCCGGCACGATCTTAGCGGAATACGGGAAGCGTCAGAGCGGCAGTTTGTTTCGCCACTTCGTCCTCGACCGTTTTCGGGCGAGCGCTGCGCAACCGATGATCCAGATCAAGAGTACGGCGCTTACATCCGTTGAAATGGTCCCATCTGAGAATTGATCCGCGAGCAACGGAGGAATCATGAAGCTGACTTTTCTCGGTGCAAGCGAGACCGTCACCGGTTCGAAGTATCTGCTCGAAGAACCCGGCTTGCGCATCCTCGTCGATTGCGGGCTGTTTCAAGGCCTCAAGAACCTGCGGCTGCGCAACTGGGCTGCACTGCCGGTGCCCGCCGATTCGATCGACGCGGTGCTCCTGACTCACGCGCATCTCGACCACAGCGGCTATCTGCCATTGCTCGTGCGAAACGGCTTTCGCGGTCCCGTGTATTGCACGCCCGGCACCGCCGCGCTGTGCGAGATCATGCTGCGCGACAGCGCGAAGCTACAGGAAGAGGAAGCGGAATTCGCGAACCGCCACGGCTTCTCGAAGCATCGGCCGGCGCTGCCGCTCTACACGCAGGACGACGCACAGCGCGCGCTGCATCTGCTTGCGCCCCACCGCTTCGATACGCCGGTCGACCTGCCGCATGGGCTGTGCTTCCGCTTTCTGCCGTCGGGGCACATCCTCGGGGCGGCGAGCGTCGTCATGTGCCGCAATCACAAGGTGCTGGCGTTTTCCGGCGACGTGGGCCGCCCCGACGACCCGATCATGCGTGCGCCCGCGCCGCTCGCGCATGCCGATTACCTCGTCGTCGAGTCGACCTACGGCGATCGCCTGCATCCGGACTCGAACCCGCGCGACGACCTCGAACGGATCTTCAGCCGGACCTTCGCCAAAGGCGGCGTGGTGGTGATGCCGTGCTTCGCGGTCGGCCGCGCGCAGGAAGTCCTTTACTACATCGCGAAGCTGAAAGAGACAGGGCGCATGGCACACGTGCCCGTCTATCTGGACAGTCCGATGGCGACCAGCGTAACCGACGTGTATCGCAGGCATCTCGCCGAACATCGTTTGACGATCTCCGATGCAAATGCGATCGACAAGGCCGCGATCATGGTCCGAAGCGTCGAGCAATCGAAGGCGATCGCGTCGCATAACGGACCCATGGTGATCATCGCGGGCAGCGGCATGGCGACCGGCGGGCGCGTGCTGCATCACCTGCGTTTATACGCGTCCGATCCGCGCAATACGATCGCGCTGGTCGGCTTCCAGGCGGCCGGCACGCGCGGCGCGGCGCTGGCGGCCCACGAACCGTCGATCAAACTGTTCGGTGAATACGTGCGGGTGCGCGCGAACGTCGAATCGATCCCGTCGCTATCCGCGCATGCCGATTACCGCGAGTTGCTGAACTGGCTGTGGAGTCTGACCGACGCGCCCGCTCGCACCTTCGTCACGCATGGCGAGCCCGCCGCGGCCGATGCGATGCGGCGGCATATCGTCGAGACGCTCGGCTGGTCATGCGAGGTGCCGGTGTATGGGCAAAGCGTCGAGCTCGGGCAGTTTTAGGCCCATGCAACGGTCGAACGGAATCGTCGGTCGCGAGTGGGAACGTGGCTGTTATCGTTCGGCTGCATCACCGATGGGTTCGCGTGGCGGGCTCGCATCGACGACGAGATCGTCGACCACGGCGCAGACGCCGGGCGCGCTCCACGCGACGCCGCGCACGACCTTGCGTTCCGCGTATGAGCCCACCTTGCCCGTCAGCGTGACCGTGCCGTCGTTCACGTCGACGCCGATGTGCCTGACTTCGCGCTCGGCGTGCCGCCGCATCGCTTCTTCGATCTTCTTGCTGATCTCGTCGGTCGCCACCTTGCGGCGCACCTCGATCGCGTTCGTCAGGCCGCGAATGCCGCGCATCTGGCCGACCGCGCGCGCGACGATGTGGCGCTGGTAGGCCCAGTCGACCATACCCGTCAGCGTGACCCAGCCTTTTTCCACCTGGATCTTGATCGCATCGTGGGGTACGGCGACGCTCCAGTACAGAATCGCGTGGACCGCGCCCGCCACGTCCTCGTCGCTGTGTTGGTCCGGCTTCGGCAGCCGGACCTGCATGTCCACCGCAACCGCCTTCACACCCGCCACGCGCTGCGCGGCTTTTTCTGCGGCCAGTTTTTCGGCGAAGCTCGGCGGATGGCCCGACAGCGTGACGACGCCGTTCGTCACCTCCACGCCGATATCCGTCGCGGTGACCGCGGGGTCCCATTCGAGTTCTTCCTCGACTTCCCGCTGCAGTTGTCTGTCGGTTTTCACCAGGTGTCTCCTCGCGACTAGCCCGTGCGACGGCGCGCCAGCCTGCCGTGTCAGTCGATGGTTAGCCGCTTGCGATCACCGGACGTCTTTTTCGGCAAGCTGAGCGACAGCACACCGTCCTTGTACTCGGCTTTCGCGTTCGCCTCATCGACCTCGCCGCCGAGCGAGAACGAGCGGCTGAAGGTCCCGGCGTAACGCTCGCGGCGGATCACGCGCTCGCCTTCCTTTTCCTCCGTGTTGCGCTCGACCTTCGCGTTGATCGACACGACGCTCCCGTCGATCTGCACGTCAATGTCTTTCTTGTCCACGCCGGGCAGCTCAGCTTTCACCGAGTAAGCCGCGTCGCTTTCCGTCACGTCGATCTTCATCGACGCGAGTTCCGTCTCCTGGGTCGACAGCATCGACCGCATCGGCCGGAAGAAACCCTGGAACAGTTCCGACACAGGGTCCAGCGAAAGCGGATCAAAACGCGTCAGATTGCTCATTGCACTCTCCTTGGGATAAGCAGGCCACGACCGGGCCCAGTCGACCGAGCCGAGCTGGGCTCACCATGCCTTCAGCGTAGCGGGGCGCGCGGGCGCGTCGTTGATCCACGTCAAGCGCGTCCGCTCGACGGGTCACGCGGAGAACCTGAAGAACCCGCTATGCAGCAGCACGGGCTTGGCGCCAACCTCCTCGAGCAGTTGTCTGGCGGCCTGTTCGATCTGATAGCGGTGCGCGAGGAACGCCTGGACCAGATCGTCTTCCCGCAGCGAGCGTGCGCCGAAATGATCTTCGAGCGCCTCGGCCGTGATCGCGCATTGCACGGGCCGATCGTCGACGAGCGCCGGAAACGCCAGCACCAGATCCCGGGCGCAGTATTCGGGCATGCAGGATGGAAAGGAAATGTGCATGGTGAGGCCCCCACGGGCATGAAGTGCCGCGACGTCTCCAGCTTAAACACGCAATTCACGGCGGATTTGACGTACGTCAAGGCGGCCGCGGCGGTGTCGGCACGAGGAGTCATTCGCCCGTGCGCGTCACGGAGTCCGCATCGGTGTCGCTGCGTCGCGCGGCGGCGTCGAGCGTCTGCCGCAACGCCTTCAGTTCGGCGTGCAGGCGTACGATTTCATCGTTCAGATGCTTGATATCCCGATGCATCTCACGCCGCAACGCCCTCTCTTCCTTGCCGATGAATGCGGCGGCGATGCTCGCGAAGACCAGAGACAACATGCCGTAGCCAAGCAGCACGACAAATGCAGCGAACACACGCGATGCGGGCGTCGTCGGCGCGATGTCGCCATAGCCGACCGTCGCGCTGCTTTCGAACGCAAGCCACAGCCCTTCGGAGTAGGAATGCACGTGCGGTTCGAGCCAGTAAAAGCCGGCACCGGCCATCGCGAGCACGAGCGCGCCGGCGAGTAGCAGCCACATCAGACGGTTCGGCGTGACGAACTCGCGCAATGACAGCACGATGCGCAACGCGACGACGCCCATGAACGACAGCCGCAGCAGCCATTCGACCGGCTGCCACGGCGGCGTGCCGAAACCGGTGCTGAGCGCCGCGCCCAACGCGATGAGCAGATCGAGCCAGTTATTTGCGAGCAGCGTCTTTGGCCGTCTGCTCAGATGGGCCAGCCAGGTGAACGACAATGCAAAGCCAGCGAACATGCCCAGGTACAGCGTACGCGACAGGATCAGTGCAAACGGAGTGGGCACCGTCAGTTCGATGTAGAACGCGGGGATCGCGCAGAAGCTCAGCGCGCACAGCCCCCAGCGCAGGCGGCGCCATGCCCGCACGGCGCGCGGGCCGTCGTGCGCGCTTGCACCGCCCAATCCGTAGCCGCCGGGGCCGTGGTCGATCATGTGGTCCGTCATCGCGCGAATGGCTTGCGGCCTGTCGGGTTTCGCGCGATACCGTCGTGGTGCGGCAAACGCACAGAGGCCGCGCGATCATCGTTGCAGGCTAACCGACGCGTGGCTGTCAGCCTTGATGCAGATCAGTGCTTGTGAAAAAGCCGTGCGCGTTTAGCGCTGTCAAAGCGGGTGCCATACGGTTTGAGCAACGCCGGCCGCGACACACAGCACGACGACCGCAAGCGGCGGCACCTTCCAGCGCAGCAACAGCAAAAAGCCGATGCACGCGACGGCGAAATCCGTCGCCGACAACACCGCGCTAGTCCATACCGGCGAATAGAGCGCGGCGGCCAGCAGGCCGACCACCGCGGCATTGACGCCTGCAAGCGCCGCCGCCATCGCCGCGCGCGCGCGCAGCGCCTGCCACCACGGCAATGCGGCGAGCACGAGCAGCAGACCCGGCAGAAAGATGCCCACTGTCGCGAGCAGTGCGCCGCTCCAGTGTCTGGGTGGCAGCGCCATCATCCAGCCGAGAAACGCCGCGAACGTGAACAGCGGTCCGGGTACCGCCTGGGCCGCGCCATAGCCAGCCAGGAAGTCGTTGGGCGCGACCCATCCGGTCGCGACGGTTTCGCGCTGCAACAGCGGCAGCACCACGTGCCCGCCGCCGAACACGAGCGCGCCCGAGCGATAGAACGCGTCAAATACGCGCAAGCCTTGCGAGGTTCCGCTTGCCGCCCACAGCGGCAACGCGAACAGCAATGCGAAGAACACCACCAGCGCGGCGATGCCTGCCGTGCGCGACACCTGGAAATCGGCGGTCCGCAGCGCAATGGCGTGCGGCGCTTGCGTCCCCGTGGTCCGGCACAGCGCGACACCGAGCACGGCTCCGGCGCCGATCACGATCAGTTGGGCGTAGACGGTGCCAAGCACACTCAGCAATGCGAGCGATGCGAGCGCGATCGCCGCGCGGCGGCGGTCGGGACACAGACGCCGCGCCATGTCCCAAACGGCCTGCGCGACGACGGCCACCGCGACGAGTTTCAGCCCGTGGATCACACCCGTGCCGAACGCGCCGCCGAGGTCCGGCGCGATCGCGGCAAAGGCCAGCATCACGAGCACCGACGGCAGCGTGAAGCCGCACCAGGCGGCTAGGCCCCCGGCCCACCCGGCGCGCAGCAATCCGATCGAAAATCCCGCCTGGCTGCTCGCGGGGCCCGGCAGAAACTGGCATAGGCCGATCAGGTCGGTGAAGGCTTCGTCGTCGAGCCAGCGGCGCCGCTCGACGAACTCGCGCCGGAAGTAGCCGATATGAGCGATCGGGCCGCCGAAACTGGTCAGCCCGAGCTTCAGAAATGCGCTGAAAACCTCGATAACGCGGGTGAGCCGCGAGCGGCGCGGCGACGACAAATCAGTATCCATGGATGGGCGGGTCGAGCGATGCCGATTTAGCGAGGTGACGGAACCTCGGGTCGGCGACAGGGCCTCGTGTTTTGACGACGCACAGTATAGAGGTCTGCGGCGCGGCGCACGCGTGCCACGCACCATCGCCCCGGCTCGCCGCGCCCCGCCTACGACGCTTCGATCAACACCTTCAGCGCGCGCGTGCTCGACGCGCTGGAGAACGTGTCGTAAGCCGCAAGAATATCGTCGAGCCTGAACCGATGCGTGATCAGACGGGTCGGATCGATCCGCCCCGCCTTGACCGTCTTCATCAGCATCGGGGTACTGACGGTATCGACGAGACGCGTCGTGATCGCGATGTTGCGATCCCACAGCTGTTCCAGATGCAGATCGCACTTCACGCCGTGCACGCCGACGTTCGCGATCGTTCCGCCCGGCGCGACCAGTTGCTGGCAAAGCTCGAACGTCGGCGGAATGCCGACCGCTTCGATCACGCAGTCGGCGCCGACCGATTCGGTCAGCTTCAGCACTTGCGCGACCGCATCGGTATGCGCGTTGTCGACGCAAGCGGTCGCGCCGAAGCGGTGCGCGACCTCGAGCCGGTTGACATCGGGATCGATCATGATGATCTGCGCCGGCGAGTAGAACTGCGCGGTCAACAACGCCGCGAGCCCGATCGGCCCGGCGCCGACGATCGCCACCGTGCAGCCCGGCTGAACTTTGCCGTTGAGCACGCCGCATTCGAAGCCGGTCGGCAGAATGTCGGACAGCATCACGAGCGCCTCTTCGTCGAGGCCGGCCGGAATGCGGTACAAACTGCTTTGCGCATGCGGAATGCGTACGTATTCGGCCTGCGTGCCGTCGATCCGGTTACCGAGAATCCAGCCGCCCGTCGTGCAATGCGAATACATGCCGCGCCGGCAGTAGTCGCAGCGGCCGCACGAGGTGATGCACGAGATCAGCACGTGATCGCCCGCTGCGAGCCCGCTCACCGCGTCGCCGACCTGATGCACGACACCGACGCCTTCGTGGCCGAGAATGCGGCCCGGCTCGCAGGTCGGCACGTCGCCTTTGAGAATGTGCAGATCGGTGCCGCAGATCGTCGTGCGGGTGACTTTGACGATTGCATCGGTGGGCGCCGCGAGTTCGGGGATCGGCCGTTCGTCGAGCGACTTTTTGCCCGGACCGTGATAGACGAGTGCTTTCATGACGGACTTCTCCTGTGGCCGGAATGAAACACGATGCGTGGCGGCAAAGGGGTTCTCGCGTCAAACCGGTCGAGTCATGCGTCGGCTAGCGGCGGCGGGTACGCCATGCGTCACGCGCTTACATCATGCGCCCCGGCGTCGCGGGCGGCTTGATCTGCGTCAAGCACCCGGGTTCGACTGATTGCGGGCTGCTGCGTCCGAACTACGAAAACAACGCCGACACGTCGATGTCGGCCATTTTTTCGAGTTCGTCGCGGCGCGTATCGCACGCTCGCCTGATCGTCGCGCCTGGGATGATCCACACGGCCAGCGAGATGAACGCGAGACTACCGAGCGCAATGAAGGCCGTCGGGTAACCGAAGCGGCTGGCGAGCCATCCGCCGAGCAATGGACTCAGGCAGCCGCCCGCCGCTTCCACGCTTTTCACTGCGCCTTGACCGAGGTTCACCCGCCCGCTGCCATGCAACAGGTGCACGACGAGAGCCGGTATCGCGACGCTTTGCAGCCCGGAGCCCAGACCGTCGAAGATCTGCACCGGCACGATCCCCCACTCGGCCGTGATCCACGCCGCGGTCAAGCCACGCAGCGGCAGCGTGACCAGCGTCGCGAGGATGACCCACCAGAAACCCCAGCGACGGATCGCGCGGCTCGCGTAGACAGCGGCGCACAGCATCACGAGCTGGGAAATGATGATATTGGCCGCCGTGATCGCGCTGGCGTCGCTGTGGTGGGCCGCCGCCTGCGCAAGGCTGTAAAGCGGCAGCAGCGTGGAATTGCCGAGGCTGAAGGCGGCCAGCGCGAGCGCGAGCAACAGCAACGGGCGGCAGCGGATCAGCGCGCGTACGCTGTCCGCGCGCACCTCCGAGCGATCCTTGTCGTCCTCGTGCGCGAGGCCGCGCGCATAGTGCCGATGCACCGCGCGCGCGGGAATCAGCAGCACGGAGACAATGCACGCGACGCCGAACGCCGCCCCGAGCGCGAACACCCAGACGATGCCGAGCCACCAGCCGATCGCGCCGGACAAAGCCGCCGCCACGATGTTGCCGGCGTGGTTCGCCACCTGGTTGCGGCCGTACTGCCGGTCGAAGTTTCTGCGGCCGCTCATGCCGAGCGTCAGTCCCATCAGCGCGGTGCCCATGACCGAGCCCGCTACTGCCGTTGCGATCTGCGAGAGCGCGATCGGCCAGTAGCCGCGCGAGAGCCAGATCACGCACGCGGCGGCGACCGTCAGCGCGCTTGCGGCAACCACCACCGCGCGCCGATGGTAAATGGCATCGACCAGCGCGCCAGCCGGAGCCGTCACGAGCACGCTGACGATGGCCCCCAACGTCAGCACGGTGCCGATCATGTCGGGGCTCCATCCATGCGCTTGCAGATAGATGCCGAGAAAGGGTCCCGCGCCTGCCTGCACGTCGGCCGCGAAGAAGCTGACTGCCAGTAAGGGGGTGGTCGGTTTCGTGTTGTGTTCTTCCAGTTTTTGACGGGCGCGAACGATGGACTTCCATCGATCAGTCGTCCGTCCGGACATTGCGCAAGGCGATCAGCGCATATCTCGCCGGAGCATCGAGCGTGCCTGGGACTCAGTAGAAGCCCGTTGTCCATGGAGAGTGAGTGGCGTCGGATTGCTCAAGCTGACCGGCTCGGATGATCGCGCAAAAACTGAAGGCACTGCTATATCACGGCGCACGGTTTGCCGATATTGGAGGTTGCGGCAACGCATGCTTCGCAAGCAACTGCTGATGGCGCGCTTCGGTGGCCTCGTCGGCGGGGAACATGCATTCGATGCGAAGCTCCTGCGCGGCCACGTTTTGCGGTGTGCCCACGGTCGTGACCATCGAGAAATAGCGCAGCACCACGCCTTCGCTGATGAAGCCGAGTGGAATCATTGGCAGCGTCGCGGGCGTCGTGGAAGAGCCATGATGCGTCTTCCAGTCGCGCGGCACATCGGGATACGCAAGCAGTTTATCGAGTAGACGTTTCGTGTGGGTACCGACGACATGACCCACCGATTCACGATACACGCGTTGCAGCAGGCTTCGCGCGACCTGCTCCCAATCGGCCACGAACGGACGCATGCCGAGCGGATCGAAGATCAGATGCAGCATGTTGCGCGGGCCTTCGCGAGCGGCCATGTCGATGAAGCAGTCGAAAAAGCGCGGCGCCGCGTCGTTGCTCATCAGCACGTTCCAGTCGCGGTCCATCACGAGCGCCGGAAACGGTTCATGCTGACGCACGACCCGTTCTAGCGCGCGAACCACGCCGTTCATCTCCTGCGCATTCCACGGTGCTTCCGAATAGACCGGTGCGTAACCGGCGGCAAGCAGCAGCGCATTGCGTTCGCGCAGTGGCACGTCGAGAGTTTGCGCAAGCGTCAGCAGCGTGTCGCGGCCCGGCACGCTGCGCCCGCTTTCGATGAAGCTGATCTGCCGCTGCGAGAAGCCGGCCTCGAGCGACAGATCGAGCTGACTCACGCCGCGAACGTCACGCCAATAGCGCAACAGGCTACCGAGATCGCCCGGCTGCACTTTCGGATCGTGACTCGTGACGTTCATCGTATTGCCCTCCTGTTAATGGGGTGAAAAGAACTGCTTCAGCGCGTGGACGCGTGCCACGCGAATCCCGCCAACTGCGGTTCGAGCGGCGCGCCGTAGTGAAAGACTAGTGACGGCCGCGCGGCGCGCCAATTACATCGGATGTCATCGTCATCGGCCAATTGACGGCGGCTTCTTTGTGGCGACCCGCCTGGGCGCGGACTATGATGTTTGAGTTTGTTCCCCTCTTGTCCCGTTCACCACTGGAAAGGAAGAACATCATGCCCACGATGAAAGCAGTCGAAGTAAAGCAGGCCGGCGGCCCGCTCGAACTGGTCGAACGTGAAGTGCCCGAGGCGGGCGCCGGTCATGTGCGTATCAGGATTCAGGCTTGCGGCATCTGTCATAGCGATGTGATGACCAAGGACGGGCTGTGGCCGGGCCTCAATTATCCGCGCGTGCCCGGTCACGAGATCGCGGGCGTGATCGATTCGCTCGGTGCGGGTGTCGAGGGCTGGCAGCTCGGGCAGCGTGTCGGGGTCGGCTGGCACGGCGGCCATTGCGGCAAATGCGAACACTGCCGCCGCGGCGACTTCGTGCTGTGCAAGTTCGCGCTGATCCCCGGCATCAGCTACGACGGCGGCTACGCCGAATACATGGTAGCCCCGGTCGAAGCGCTCGCGCGCATTCCCGACGATCTGTCCGATGTCGATGCCGCGCCGCTGCTGTGCGCGGGCATCACGACCTTCAACGCGATACGCAATAGCGGCGCGCGCGCCGGCGACGTGGTAGCGATTCTCGGTATCGGCGGTCTCGGTCATCTCGGCGTGCAGTTCGCGCGCAAGATGGGCTTTCGCACGGTGGCGATCGCGCGCGGTCAGGACAAGGCCCCGCTCGCGCAGCAACTGGGCGCGCATCACTACATCGACAGCAAAACGGAAAACGTCGCCGAGAAGCTGCAGGCACTGGGCGGCGCGAAGCTGATCCTCGCCACGGTGACGAGCGGCAAAGCGATGACCGCCACGCTCGGCGGTCTCGGCCTGAACGGCAAGCTCGTGATGGTCGGCGTTTCCGAGGAGCCGATCGAAGTACCGATCGTGCAGTTCATCATGGGACGCAACTCGGTGCAAGGCTGGCCCTCCGGCACCTCGGCCGATTCGCAGGACACGCTCGCGTTCAGCGCGCTCACCGGCGTCAAGCCGATGATCGAGGAGTATCCGCTCGCCGAGGCGGCGCAGGCCTACGACCGGATGCTGAGCGGTCACGCGCGTTTCAGGGTGGTGTTGAAGATGGTCTGAGTGGATACCTGGGACGCAGACGAAGAAAAAACGCGATTGCCGGCATCCCGGCAATCGCGCTCGATGACTACTCAAAGCTACCTTCGAACACTGCGTCGGCGTGGCAATGAACCACGCGCCGCAGTGGCTGGATCAAGCGAGATCGAAACGATCCAGATTCATCACCTTGACCCACGCGGCAATGAAGTCGCGCACGAACTTCTCCTTACCGTCCTCGCTCGCGTAGACCTCGCTCAAGGCGCGCAGCACCGAGTTCGAGCCGAACACCAGATCGACACGGGTACCCGTCCACTTGACCTCGCCGGTCTTCGCGTCGGCGCCTTCGAACGTTTCCGCGGCCTCCGACACCGGCGTCCATTCCGTACCCATATCGAGCAGGTTACGGAAGAAGTCGTTGGTCAGCGTTTCCGGTTTGTCCGTCAGCACGCCTTCCTTGCCACCGCCCACCTTCAGCACGCGCAGGCCGCCGATCAGCGCCGTCATCTCGGGTGCCGTCAACGTCAGCAGTTGCGCCTTGTCGATCAGCAGCTTCTCCGCCTCCACCGGGAACTTGCCGCCCAGATAGTTGCGGAAGCCGTCGTGGACCGGCTCGAGCGCGCCGACCGATTGGACGTCGGTCTGATCCTGCGACGCATCCATGCGACCCGGCGAGAACGGCACCGTCACCTGCTGCCCGGCGTTCTTCGCAGCCTGCTCGATGCCGGCACTCCCCGCCAGCACGATCAGGTCGGCGAGCGAAATCTTCTTGCCGCCGGACTGCGCACCGTTGAACTCGCTCTGGATGCCTTCGAGCACCTTCAGCACCTTCGCGAGCTCGGCAGGCTGGTTGACTGCCCAGTCCTTCTGCGGCGCGAGCCGGATGCGCGCGCCGTTGGCGCCGCCGCGCTTGTCCGAGCCGCGGAACGTCGAGGCCGAGGCCCACGCGGTCGTGACCAGTTGCGACACCGATAGTCCGGACGCGAGGATCTTCTGCTTCAGCGCCGCGACGTCCTTGTCATCGACGAGCGGGTGATCGACGGCCGGGATCGGGTCCTGCCACAGCAGTTCCTCGGCCGGCACTTCCGGGCCCAGATAGCGGGCGCGCGGACCCATGTCGCGGTGCGTGAGCTTGAACCATGCGCGCGCGAACGCGTCAGCGAACTCGTCCGGGTTGTTCATGAAGCGCCGCGAGATCTTTTCGTAGATCGGGTCGAGGCGGAGCGACAGGTCGGTCGTCAGCATCGTCGGCAGCAGTTTTTTCGACGGGTCGTGCGCGTGCGGGATCGTGGGCTCTGCGCCCTTCGCAACCCACTGATTCGCGCCGGCCGGGCTCTTGGTCAGCTCCCATTCGTGGCCGAACAGGTTTTGGAAATAGCCCATGCCCCACTGCGTCGGCGTCGAGGTCCACGTGACTTCGATACCGCTCGTGATCGTGTCGCCACCCTTGCCGGTGCCGAAGCTGTTGCGCCAGCCGAGCCCCATCTCTTCGAGACCGGCACCTTCCGGTTCCGGACCGACGTTCTCGGCGGGTCCCGCGCCGTGCGTCTTGCCGAATGTGTGGCCACCGGCGATCAGCGCGACCGTTTCCTCGTCGTTCATCGCCATGCGGGCGAACGTTTCGCGGATGTCGACCGCCGCCGCGAGCGGATCGGGATTGCCGTCCGGGCCTTCCGGGTTCACGTAGATCAGGCCCATCTGCACCGCGCCGAGCGGGTTTTCGAGGTTGCGTCCGGGCGGATCGGTACGGCTCTTTTCGGTGCCGTGCAGTTCTTCGTCGGCGACCAGCACGCCTTCGTCGTCTTCCCTGCCGGCCGCGCCCTTGCCATAGCGCACATCGCCGCCGAGCCAGGTCTTTTCATTGCCCCAATAAACGTCCTGATCCGGTTCCCACGTGTCCTCGCGCCCGCCGCCGAAACCGAATGTCTTGAAACCCATCGTTTCGAGCGCGACGTTGCCGGTCAGGATCAGCAGATCGGCCCACGAAATTTTCTGGCCGTATTTCTGCTTGATCGGCCATAGCAGCCGGCGCGCCTTGTCGAGGCTCACGTTGTCCGGCCAGCTGTTGATCGGCGCGAAACGCTGCTGGCCGCGCCCTGCGCCGCCGCGGCCGTCGCCGATGCGGTAGGTGCCGGCGCTGTGCCATGCCATACGGATAAACAGCGGTCCGTAGTGGCCAAAGTCAGCGGGCCACCACGGCTGCGAATCGGTCATCAGCGCGGCGAGGTCTTTCTTGATCGCGTCGTAGTCGAGGCTCTTGAATGCCTCGGCATAGTTGAAGTCCTTGTCTAGCGGATTGGAGCGGTTCGAATGCTGGTTCAGCAGGTCGACGCGCAATTGCTTCGGCCACCAGTCTCGAATGGTTGTCCCGCCGCCGGCGGTGTGGATGAACGGGCACTTTGCTTCGTTTGACATGCGTTCTCTCCTTTGGAGGATGTCTCCGTTGTCGATCGGAGTCGGTGCAAAGCACTTTCTCCAATCCCATGCAAGGTACTTGTTATGCGTTTGTCATCCTGTCAGGCTTCCGTGGCAACTTGACGATCGAGGAACCCGACAGTCAGCCGAACGATTCGGCAGTGCACTCACGAAATCCAGGGTTGAAGGAAACGCAGCCGGAGTCCCTGACGGATAACTCCGCGGATGACTCCGGCCGACGCGCCACTCCTATTCGAATATAGGCGAGGGCAAACTTCAATAGAATTCGAATCCGGCAATGCCGGTAATAGATGGCGACTATAGCGGGCAACAATCGCGCGGCGCGCTCCATTACTGTATGCCGATCGATCGTCGCTGCGTCGAAGCTTGAGCGCGCCCCGCTGTTTTGCGCCAGGCGCGGCCGACTGTGTGATAGGGTTTCGCGTTTCGTCCGCAACAAGATGGGCGCTGTTTTCTTTTCAGGCAAACGCTTCGGACAACGCCTGAGCGGAGCAGAATGACGCCAACCGGCGTGCGCCCGAGGAGTCTCCCGCATCGTGTCCAAAGCCGTGCCGAAAGCTGCCCCGAACGCTGAGCTCGCCACCGTCCAGCCCGTCGAATCGCTCGTCGTGCCGGAACTGCTCGATGGCCGCGACGGCACCAACCGCGGCGCGGCGGAAAACTCCCAGCTATCGGCGCGCAACGACCTCGACGCCGTGCGCGCGTGGCTCTCCAATTACGCCGATACCAAGACCACCTTCGACAACTACCGCAAGGAAGCCGAGCGGCTGCTGCTATGGGCCGTCGTGCAGCTCGGCAAGCCGCTGTCGTCGCTGACGCACGAGGATCTGCTGCTGTTCAAGGCGTTCATCGCCGATCCGCAGCCGGCCGCGCGCTGGGTGTCGGCGAACGGCGGCAAGTACGCGCGCGGCGACGCGCGCTGGCGACCGTTCAACGGGCCGCTGTCGCCAGCCAGCCAGCGCCAGGCGCTGATCATCCTGAACGCGATGTTCACGTGGCTCGTCAACGCCGGCTATCTGCGCGGCAATCCGATGGCGCTGTTGCGACAGCGCGCGAAGCGCTCGGCGCCGCGCGTCACGCGCTATCTGTCGACGTCGCTGTGGGACGAAGTGAAGCTGTTCGTCGAGCAGCTGCCGCAAGATACCGATGCGCAGCGCGCGTACTACGCGCGCTGCCGCTGGCTGACCACGCTGTTCTATCTGCAAGGCATGCGCATTTCGGAGGTCGCCGGCGGGCAGATGGGCCAGTTCTTCAGAAGGCTCGGCGCCGACGGTCAGGACCAGTGGTGGCTCGAAACGCTCGGCAAGGGCGACAAGGAGCGGATCGTACCCGTGTCGGCCGAACTGGTTCAGGAACTGCGCAGCTACCGGACGCGAAATGGCCTCGCCGCGCTGCCGACCCGCGCCGAGGAAACCCCGCTCGTGCTGCCGTTCAAGGGTCGCAATCGCTGCCTGTCGCGCTCGGCGATTCACGACGCGATCAAAGGCATCTTCGCGGGCGCGGCGATGTGGTTACGCGCGCGCGGTCCCGAATTCGCCGATCGCGCCGACGAACTCGAGCGCGCGTCGGCGCACTGGCTGCGGCATACGGCGGGTTCGCATCAGGCGGACGGCGGCGTCGATCTGCGCACGATCCGCGACAATCTCGGCCACGTGTCGCTGAATACGACCAGCCTTTATCTGCACACCGAGGACGACGCGCGGCATACCGAGACCGTCAATCGGCACCGGATGAACTGGCACGACGCGAAGTCTGAAGAAGGCAATCCGGACGGCCATTAAGCGCGGATCGGGACCCCGGCTGCGCACGCGCAATGGCGCATGCGTTTTCGCCTGCGCGGTTCTCGCCTGCGCAATGACCAACGAATTTCCCCGATCGGCGATTCGTATCTCAAGATGCAAAATGCCCGGCCGTTAAAAGGGCGTCGCTCGACAAATAAACAAGACAAACCGGGGAATGAAGTTGAAAAAGATCACCGAGGCGCTGATGGCGTCGGCTGCGTGCGCGAGCTTTCTCGCGGGCTGCGTGACCAGTGGGCAAGGCCAGCTCGTCAGCGCCCCGAACCGCCCTACCGAAGTGACCGCGACTGCGTATCAGCCGTTGCCCACCGATGTGTACGTCGCCAATGTGGTCGACCGCGACGTGGTATTTGTCGGCGGCGATACGTATATATGGGTCGCCGGACGGGACGGCGTCCGGCAGCGCCAGTTCTATGCGCATGGCGATCGTCGCGCGGAGGTTTTCCATCGCCGTGAGGAACTGCGTCGTGTGATGGCGAGCCATGACGGTCATCTGCCGGGGTATCCGGGTGACGCGCGTGCGCCGCTCGTGCGCCCAGCCGGTCCCGCGCCGGCGATGGCCGCGCACGGACAGCCGCCGCGCGCCCACAGGCACGCTCCCGGGCCGGTCAGGCCCCCGCACGTAACAGCCGCGCACCGACCGCCGCACCACGCCGACATACACACCGCCGGGCCGGTCAGGCCTGCGCGCTCGATGGCCGCGCACCAACCGCCGCGCCGAGCCGACATGAAAGTCGCTGCTCCGGTCAGGCCCGCGCCGGCACCATCGGGCAAGCGGGTGCCGAAAGAGCCGAGAAAGTCGTAACGTCGCCGCCATGCGCATGATCGCGTAAGCGGCAACACTGCGCGGGGAGAGACCGGCAGGCTGGCCTGCCTCCGCCCCGCGTCAGCGCCGCCAAGCCAAAAGCCGCTCCCAAAGCACCTCCGCACACCGCCCGGCCCCCCCAACTCCCCGCCATTCCCACCCCATTGCCCGCTAGAATTGCCGGCTTTGCCCGCGTCGGGCGCGCCGCAAGGCAAAATACGGGTTTTGCGCGCGCCGCACGCGCGGCCGGCCCGGTCGCGAAGCGTCCCGGACCGTCTGGCGGCCCGGCGGTTGCATCATCATCGCCCAGGGCTCGCGCCCCGGGCCGCGCGCCGACCCGCAACATCACAGCCCCGCCCGGCCCGTCAGCTTCGCTGCCCGGCGCACGCGGCGCGGCGAGGACCGCTCGTCCTCAACAGAGCAGATCAGGAGCCTTTATGAGCGATTCGAACCCATCCTTCCTCGGCCGGATTTCGCTGGCCGTGGGCACGTTTTTCCGCATTCTCGGCAATGGCGAGTTCGCCGCCGACGTGCTGCGCCTGCGCAACGGCGAAAAATTCGGCGCGGCCCCGGCGCCCGCCCCCGCCACCGCGGCAACCCCTGCACCCGCCCCCACCCCGCAACCGAAGCCGCAACCCGCGCCGGTGCTGAAGGAGGCCACCCCCGACGCCGCGCTGCAACTGCTCGGCCTGCTGCAACGCGACGCGCGCTTCATCGATTTCGTCGAGGAAGACATCAAGGCCTATAGCGACGCCGACATCGGCGCAGCCGCGCGCCTCGTGCACGAAGGCTGCCGCGCGACGCTGCGCGAGCACTTCACGATCCGCCCGGTGCGCGACGAAGCCGAAGGCAGCCGCGTGACGCTGCCCGCGGGCTTCGACGCGAGCTCGGTGCGTCTGACCGGCAACGTGGTCGGCAGCGCGCCGTTTAGCGGCAGCATCAGCCATCGCGGCTGGCGCGTCGACGAGGTGCGTCTGCCGAAGCTCGCGGACGGCCATAACGCGAAGGTCATCGCACCGGCGGAGGTGGAGCTATGAGCGACGCACGCTATTCCATCGGCATCGACCTCGGCACCACGCACTGCGCGCTGTCCTACGTGGACACGCACGCGAGCGACGGCGAGAAAACCACCCAGGAGGTGCTGTCGATCGCCCAGCTGACGGGCCCCGGCGCAATCGACAGCCTGCCGCTGCTGCCGTCGTTCCTGTACCTGCCGCATCCCGACGAGTTGGCCTCCGGCGACCTGTACCTGCCGTGGACCGGTCAGCGCGAATTCGCAGTCGGCGAATTCGCGCGCAATCGCGGCGCCGGCACGCCGATCCGGCTCGTGTCGAGCGCGAAAAGCTGGCTGTGCCATCCGGGCGTCGACCGTCGCGCGGGCATTCTGCCGAATGACGCGCCGCCCGAAGTCACACGCGTGTCGCCGCTCGAAAGCTCGGTGCGCTATCTGACGCACCTGCGCGAAGCATGGGACCACGCGCATCCGGACGCGCCGTTCGGCGAGCAGGACGTCACGGTGACGATCCCCGCGTCGTTCGACCCGGCCGCGCGCGAACTGACCGCGGAGGCGGCCGAGGCCGCCGGCTTCAAACGCATGACGCTGCTCGAAGAGCCGCAGGCCGCGCTCTATAGCTGGATCCAGAAGAGCAGCGGCCAGTGGCGCAAGCAGGTCAAGGTCGGCGACATCATTCTCGTCGTCGACGTCGGCGGCGGCACCACCGACCTGTCGCTGATCGCGGTGATCGAGCGCGACGGCAATCTCGAACTGCATCGCGTCGCGGTCGGCGATCACATCCTGCTCGGCGGCGACAACATGGACCTCGCACTTGCGCACGTGGTCGCGCGCAAGCTCGCCGCCCAGGGCACCCAGGCCGACGCGTGGCAGCTGCGCGCGCTGACCTACGCGTGCCGCGCGGCGAAGGAAACCCTGCTCAGCGACCCCGCCACCGACACCGTGCCGCTCGTCGTGCCGAGCCGCGGCTCTAAGCTGATCGGCGGCTCGATCCGCACCGAGCTGACGCGCGCCGAACTCACGCAGACGATCCTCGATGGCTTCTTCCCGCAGGTCGACAGCGCCGCGCGTCCGGTGAGCCGCGCGCGGGTGGGTCTGACGCAGCTCGGCCTGCCCTATGCGCAGGACGCGGGCATCACGCGGCATCTGGCGGCGTTTCTCGGCCGTCAGGTCGGCGCGCTCGCCGAACTCGAAGGGCTCGGTGAAGCCGCAGCGAACGCGGCCGCGCAGAATGCGAGCTTCCTGCATCCGACCGCGGTGCTGTTCAACGGCGGCGTGTTCAAGTCGACGCTGCTGGTCGAGCGCATCATGAGCACGCTGAATGGCTGGCTCGCGGCCGAAGGCGCGGCGAGCGCGCGTCTGCTCGAAGGCGCTGACCTCGATCTGGCGGTCGCGCGTGGCGCGGCTTACTACGGCTACGTGCGTCGCGGGCGCGGTGTGCGGATTCGCGGCGGCACCGCGCGCGCGTACTACATCGCGATCGAATCGGCGATGCCGGCCGTACCCGGCCTCGAGCCGCCGGTGCAGGCGCTGTGCGTCGCGCCGTTCGGCATGGAAGAAGGCACCGACGCCGAGCTGCCCGCGCAGGAGTTCGGGCTGGTCGTCGGCGAGCCCGTGCATTTCCGCTTCTTCGGCTCGTCGGTGCGTCGTCAGGATCAGGTCGGCACGCTGCTCGAATACTGGAGCCCCGAGGAGTTGCAGGAGCTCGAGGAAATCCAGGCGACGCTGCCGGCGGCCGGCCGTACCGCCGGTGAAGTCGTGCCGGTGAAGCTGCACGCGCGCGTGACCGAAGCGGGCACGCTCGAACTCGAGGCGATCCCGCGCGGCTCCGACGAGCGCTGGAAAGTCGAATTCGACGTGCGCGGCAACCCGAATGCGTGATTGACATGAAGCGGTACAGCGTCGGCATCGATCTCGGCACCAGCAACACGGTGCTCGCGTACGCGGAAGCCGGATCGCAGCAGATCCGCGTGTTCGAGATCGAGCAGCTGGTGAGCCCCGGCGAGGTCGCCGCGCGGCCGCTGTTGCCGTCGGTGCGCTATCAGGCGGCCGACGGCGAGCTGAGCGCGGCCGATCTGCAGTTGCCGTGGTCCGCCGGTGCTCGGGCAGCGTCGGGCCAGGGCAAGGACACCGGGCAACCGGCCGTGGTCGGCCGGCTCGCGCGGCTGCTCGGCGCGCAGGTGCCGGGGCGGCTCGTCGCGAGCGCGAAAAGCTGGCTGTCGCACGCGTCGGTCGATCGCGTCGCGCCGATCCTGCCGTGGGGCGCGCCCGACGACGTGCGCAAAATCTCCCCGCTCGATGCGAGCGCGAGCTACCTCGCGCACGTGCGCGCCGCGTGGAACCAGCACTTTCCGAAGGCGCCGCTCGAACAGCAGGACGTCGTGCTGACGGTGCCCGCATCGTTCGACGAAGGCGCGCGTGCGCTGACCGTCGAAGCGGCGCGGCTCGCGGGACTGCCGTCGCTGCGGCTGCTGGAAGAGCCCCAGGCCGCGTTCTACGACTGGCTGTTCCGGCATCGCGACACGCTTGCCGATGAGTTGTCCCAGACCCGGCTCGTGCTGATTTGCGACGTCGGCGGCGGCACCACGGACCTGACGCTGATCGAAGTCGGCCTGACCGACGACGGCGAGCCGCGCCTGACACGCGTCGGTGTCGGCAATCACCTGATGCTCGGCGGCGACAACATGGACCTCGCGCTCGCGCATCTGGTCGAGGCGCGGCTGTTGGGTGGTACCGGTGGCGCTGCGCAGGCGCCACAGCGGCTGTCGGCGGCGAGCCTGTCGCAGCTGGTCGAACGATGCCGCGTCGCGAAGGAGCAGTTGCTCGGCGCGCAGGCGCCCGAGTCGGCGCCGGTCACGTTGCTCGGCGCGGGCTCGAAGCTGATCGGCGGCGCGCGCACCGCGCAGGTCACGCGCGCCGAGGTCGAGCAGATCATCGTCGATGGATTCTTTCCGCGCGTGGCCGCCGATCAGCGACCGGGCCGCCCGCGCGGCGCGATCGTCGAATTCGGCCTGCCGTACGCGACCGATGCGGCGGTCACACGGCATATCGCGGCCTTTCTCGAGCGTTTCGCCGCGCAGTCGCGCAAGGCCCTGGGCGCGGATTCCGGCGCGCCGGACGCATCCGGCACAGCCGCCCTGCCCGTTCCCGACACGCTGCTGCTCAACGGCGGCGTGTTCCGCGCCGACGCGCTGTCGCGACGTCTCGCCGACACGCTCGGCGGCTGGCGCGGCGCGCCGCTCCATGTGCTGCACAACGACAACCCCGACGTCGCGGTCGCGCGCGGCGCGGTCGCCTATACGCTCGCGCGCGCGGGATTCGCGCCGAAAATCGGCGGCGGTTCGCCGCGCAGCTATTTTCTGTTGCTCGACGAAACGCCTGCCGGCAAAGACGTCACCGAGCCGGACGCAGCGCCCGCGCAACGCGGCATCTGTCTGCTGCCGCGCGGCACCGAGGAAGGTCACGAGATTCTGATCGAGGATCGCACGTTCGCGCTGCGGCTCGGGCATCCGGTGCGCTTTCACCTGGTGTCGTCGAGCGCGGACACCGCGTATCAGCCTGGCGAGCTGGTCGACCTCGCGGGCGGCGACTTCGTGCGCCTGCCGCCGATCGCGACGATCGTCCAGCCACGCGACGGCCAGCGCGCCCGCGAAACCGCGGTGCGCATCGCGACGTCGCTGACCGAGGTCGGCACGCTCGACGTCCATTGCATCGAGCTGGACGATCCGTCGCAACGCTGGCTGCTCGAGTTCCAGCTGCGCCATGGCGACGCGCAAGTTGACCTGTCCGCCGATGGCGCGCCGCAACGCCACCCCGCGCTCGATCGCGCGATCGAACTGATCGATCGTTGCTTCGGCGCCCGCGCGCATAACGTCGACCCGAAGGAAATCAAACGCCTGCGCGCGCAGCTCGAACATCTGCTCGGCCCGCGCGATGGCTGGAATAGCGCATTGCTGCGCGAACTGTTCGGCGCGCTGTGGGAACGCGCGCGGCGCCGGCGCCGCTCGGCCGATCACGAGCGGCTGTGGCTGAATCTGGCCGGCTATTGCGTGCGGCCCGGCTTCGGCTATCCGCTCGACGAATGGCGCGTCGAGCAACTGTGGACGCTGTTCGACGACGGCATTCAATACGTGACCGACAGCCAGGTGTGGTCCGAATGGTGGACGTTGTGGCGCCGCGCGGCCGGCGGTCTCGGCGAAGACGCGCAACTGCGTGTGCTCGACGCGATGGACTATCTGCAGAAGGCCGCGCAATCGCGTCACAAGCTGCCGTTCGATGTCGCGAAGACCGGCTTTGCCGATATGGTGCGTCTGTCCGCATCGCTCGAACGGATTCCGGCGGGACGCAAGATCGAACTCGGCGAGGCGGTGCTCACGCGCCTGAAAAAGCCCGCGGAAAACCATCAAAGCTGGTGGGCGGTCGGACGGATCGGCGCGCGCCAGCCGTTCTACGGCAGCGCGCACAGCGTCGTGCCGCCCGACGTCGCCGCGCAATGGCTCGACGCAATCCTCGCGCTCGACTGGAAGAAGGTCGACCCGGCCGCGTTCGCGGCCGTGCAGATCGCTCGCATGACCGGCGATCGCTCGCGCGACCTGGCCGACGAATTGCGCGCGAGCGTCGTGCGACGCCTCGAAGCGGCGAGCGCGCCGCGCGCCTGGATCACGATGGTCAGCGAAGTCGTCGCGCTCGATAACGCCGACGAAGGTCGCGTGTTCGGCGAATCGCTGCCGGTGGGGTTGAAGCTGATCGGCGGCTAGAGAGCGGCTAGAGCGTTTGGCATGACGCGAAGCTCAGCACCGCTCGCGCCGCGTCCGGATTGCCACGATCCTCGAGGCTTTCCGCGAGCAGCGCGCGAAAGACCGGCAGTTCGTCCTTGCCGTATTTGAGGCCAAAATCGCACAGTACTTCGGCGATCGCCGCTTGCTGGCTGTCGGCGCCCAGCGTGCTCGAAATGTGCGAGCTGCCGCGCGCCAATTCGAGCAGGTAGGTCGAGCGGTAACGGTTCTTTTCGGCCTGTCGGCCGGATCTGGGTCCACGGGGCATCGTAATTTTTGTCTGCCATTGTCGAACCCGCTATCTATCAGCCGAAGCTTAAGGAAATCTTACGGACGAATGGCGCATGGCTTACTTGCCACCCGTCACATCGAGCCAGGTGCCGGTGATGAACGACCCGCATCCTCTGTCCGGTCAAAGCCCCAGACATGCCGCTCCAGCCGCAACGACGAGGCACGCGAGCCAGCGCCCGCCATTGACCGCTTCTCCAAGAAACACCCGCCCGATCAGCACCGCGAACACCACGCTGGTCTCGCGCAACGCCGACACCGCACCCATCGCGCCCGACTGCAGCGCCCAGATCACGATGCCATACGCCGCGATCGACACCAGGCCGCCGACGAGCGACGAGCCCACCGACAGCGGCTCGGCTCGTACCGGTGTCCATAGCGGCGTGAGGCCGCGCATCGCGACGAACAGCAACGGCATCAGCCAATAGAACATGAACATCCACGCGGTGTAGATCAGCGGCTGACCGTCGGACATTCTGACGCCGATGCCGTCGATCACGGTATAGAGCGCAATCGTCGCACCGGTCGTCAGCGCGCTCAGCACACCCGCGCGCGACACGTGCCGCCCCTGCAACGCGATCGCGATGATGCCGCCCGAGATCATCGCGATCCCGAGCGCGTGCAACGGGCCGATCGCTTCACGCGCGAACAGCGCCGCGCCGAGCGTGACGAGCAGCGGCGACGAGCCACGCGCGATCGGATACGCGAGCGCCAGGTCGTTGCGTCGATACGACCGCACGAGGCTCACGTTGTAGAAGATATGCACGAGCCCCGACGCGACGAGGTAGGGCCAGCAGGCGCTGGCTGGCAATGGGTTGACCAGCACGACGAGCGTGGAGACCGCCGCGATGGCGATGCTCATCCACGTCATGGACAGGAACCGGTCGCGGTTGCCGTGCAGCATCGCGTTCCAGCTCGCGTGAAGCATCGCGGCAAAAAGCACGATGCCACCGGTGTAACTAAGCATGGGGTTTTGGGGCCGAGAGTGAGCGGGAATGGCATTAGCGGTACAACAGGAAGGATATCTATCTTGTCGTGGCCCCTCAAACCAGATAAATTGGCCGCCTGCGTTAGAAAAACTCTTGCAAATGAAACGGGTATTGCCTCCGCTCAATGCGTTACGGGCCTTCGAGGCTGCGGGCCGGCTCGGCAGCTTCAAGGAAGCCGCCGCGGAGCTGCACGTGACTCACGGCGCGGTGAGCCAGCAGGTGCGTCTGCTCGAGGAATGGCTCGGCGCCTCGTTGTTCAAACGGCATCATCGGCGGGTGACGCTGACGGCGGCGGCGAAAGCCTATCTGGAGGAAATCGGCCCGCTGTTCGAACAGCTGTCGCAGGCAACCGCGCGATACGGTGTGCCCGAAACGCTGTCGCGGACGCTGTCCGTCAACGCGCCCGCCACATTCACGTTGCGCTGGCTGGTGCCGAGACTGGCGACATTCCGCGCCGGGCATCCCGACGTCGAAGTGAAGGTGGAAACGTCGAACGGACCGCTGGAGAGTCTGAAAGAGAGTTACGACATCGTCATCCGGGGCGGCCCGGACACGTTCTATGGCTATTCGATGCGGCCATTCCTGTCGGAGGAGAGGCTGCCAGTCTGCAGTCCGGCGCTGTTGCAGCGAGTGCCGCTTCGATCGCCGGGCGACTTGCGGCAACACACGTTGCTGCACACCTCGAGTCTTCCGCGGCTTTGGCCCGACTGGCTGGCGAGCACGCAGCTTGCCGCGCTGAGGCCGGCCGCCACGTTGACCTTCGATCACTTCTATCTGACCTTGCAGGCCGCCATCGACGGCATCGGCGTCGCGATGGGACCGACCGCGCTGGTCTCCGACGATCTCGCCGCTGGCCGGCTCGTCGCACCGTTCGACGGTCCGCGTCTGCGGTCGCGCAGCTACTGCACTTACATTGCGGATGAGAAATCTGGCGATGAACTGGTCGTGCAGTTCCGTTCGTGGCTCGAGCGCGAGGGGATGAGTTCTTGAGCGTAGACGCAGGTCGTCTCACGGCAATGCGTGCACACAGGCGCTCGCCTGTGTGCACGCATTGCTTCAGCACGCGCCGCTCAATCCGGCACGTTCACCGCACCGTTCGTTGCGGAAATCGCATTGGCGCCCGGGCTCGCCGCGATCGCCGGCAGGTTGGCCGTGGTCAGCGCCGGTGCGGCTCCCGGCGTACCGCCGCGCGGTATCGTGTGAATCACCTGCGACGGCGGCAGCGGCGTGCCGCTCTTCAGATGAGCCCACATCAGGTTGAGCGCCTGAAGATTGTAGTAGTGCAACGGCACGAAACGCGTGTCGAAACCGGCGACGCCGAGGAACGCGTCAAAGTGCTGACCGTTCGTGACTTCGTAAAGCGCCAGCTTGCTCGCGCCGCCCTCGGCCACCTGGTTCAAGCCCAGATACGGCCGCGACGCGTGGTTGATCGGCACCAGCGCATCCGCGCGTCCTTGCACGATGATGGTCGGCTTGCCATGCAGGTTCGCATTTACGCGGATCGCATCGACGCTGGCATTCAGGAAACCATCGATCCACCGCGCGCGCAGGCATGCGGCGCCCGCGTAGCTCGCATCGGCGGTCGCAAGCCGATGATCGGCCGCGCCCGAGGTGCCCGCGTTGTAGACGAGGTTGATGCCGTTGGTCGGCGGCACGCCATTGCCGTTGCCGAACACCGTCAGCATCGGCGAGACCGCCGGCGTCACGCCGGCTGCGCCCGTCGGGCTGGTGGTGCCGAAGCTGAAGTCGCACAGGTTGTCGGACACACTGGCGCGGCCATACGCATTCACATAGGTCACCGCGACGGCCGGCACTGCCTGCGAGTCCCACATCGGCGCTTGCAGCAGGTCCGAGTCGGTCTGATAGCCGTGCTGATGCAGCAGCGCGAGCGCATTGGTGGCCTGCGTCACCGTATCCGCTCCCGCGATCACGCCAGCTGCCGCGAGCGACGCGCAACGCGCGGTGCGCAGCGCGGTAGTGGTTGCGGTCGGCAGCGCGGTCAGATACGGCGCGCCGGCCGCGGCCGGCGCGAGCGCGGCGCACGGCTGCAGCAGGTTCGCGAGCGTCATGTAATCGGCGAGCGGTTCGCCGAACGCGCCGACCGGCACGCCGCCCTGCGCGACCGACACCTGCGGCGTAAGCCGCATGTTGATCTGCGGCTCGCCGACCACCACTGCCGTGATCAGCCCCGACGTGTCCTGCTCGGCTGCCGCGAGCGACGCGCCGCCGCCGTTGCTGACCGACGCGGCGATCGTCGTGATGCTGCCGCTCGCATAGCGCACCGTGCGCGTCGTGCCATTCAACGCGCCGAACGAATCGTTGAGCGCCCAATATGCGAACTGGATCGCCTGCAACGTGTTCTTGCCCCAGTCCTGCTCAGGGTTCTGTTGCGAGTGCGCATGCTTGAACGCATAGCGGTTCGGGAACTGCCCGTTGAACGTTGCCAGCGTGGTGCCGCCGAATTTCGCGGTGAAGAGGCTCGCCTTGCCCGCTGAGCTCGCATCCTGCAACGTGCCGTCGATCAGCGTCACGCGATTCGTCGACAGTTCATGCGCGCCGTTGCCGCTGCCCTTGTCGGTGTAGGCCACGGCGCAGCCGCGCTTCAAGCCCCACTCGCCGGCCGCCGAAATCGCGCCGTACACGCCGCGCGAACCGGACGACGTCGCGGTGACGATGCACGGCTGGTCCGGATTGAAGCTGGTGGGAATCTGCACGAGCAGGCTCACGTTCTGCGCACCGCTGCCGTCATCGGCATAGGCGAGGTATTCCTTGCCCGCGATCTTGCCTTCGCCCAACGTGTCGTTGCCGTTCAGGTCGACGTTGGGACCCCAGAAGCGTCCATAGCCGCCGTTCGCCGTCATGTCGACGAGCGCCCGGTAGTTCGACCAGATCGCGAGACGCCGCAATTCGGCGGCCGTAGGTTGTGCGGCATTCGCGATGGCCGGCGCGCTCGCCGACGCGAGGCCGGTCTTGCCGAGGCCCGCGGTCAGCAGATCGTCGCTGTTGCCGTCATAAGATTTCGTCGTTACCGCGCTTTTGATGAAGCCTGGCAGAACGTTGCTCGGCGGCGGTGGTTGCAGCCCGTCGTCGTTGCTGCTGCCGCAGCCGGCCAGTACGATCGCGGAGGCCATCAGGGTCGCCGCGGTAGTGAGCCTCCAAGGGTTGTGCATGGCCGCCGGGATCTTTTTCGGTGTTGTCATCTTTTCTGTCTCCGTCATTTATACGACGTTGTATTGGCAACGGCACCGAACTTATTACCGACCCCGCTTCATCAGGTTCGCTAGAAAGAGATGCTTCGGATGCCGATGCATCGCTAGCGTGCATTGAGCTTTCGCCGGAGTCAATACACGCTCCTACCGACACATAACGAGCATCAGGATTCGCGCGAAACAGCCGGCCGGCTAGTCGGAATCGGCCATGCGGGTGAACCCGTCGTCGCTCCAGTCTTCGGAGCCCACACCGTGACGAACGAAGAAAACTCCGTGCGGATCGTAACGTTTCTTGATCGAAAGCAGACGCGCATAGTTGGCCCCCCAATACGCGGCTTGCCAGTTTTGCTGAAAATAGCTGCTCTCAGCGACATATGCGCCGTCTGCAGGTGCAAGCTTCCTGAGTTCGTCGATGGCCAGAGCGATCAGCTTCGTATCTCGCTGTGCCTTCGCAACGTCGGGCTCGTGACCGGTCAGTCCGTCGAATGCCGGTGGCCCCTCGCTCGCGAGGATGGCCAAGGCGAACGATTCCGCCACGACTGGATTGACGGGCGTTTGCAGGCCGGCGGCAATCACGTCGACAGGCGCGCCGGCGAGCCCTTTCTGAAAATGAAGTTCGACAGGCCAATGGCGCGTAGCGCCCATCAGCGCATCGACGAGTTCGGGTTGGCGCTCGCGCGTCAGCATTGCGGCGGGCAACCACAGCGAGTCGAAGCCGTGGATCACATGACCGGCCTCGGCGAGATTCTGGGTCCAGAAGAAATTGGCGTCTGGCGCGCCGGGCCGGTCATCGAAGCGGACCAGGCCGGGCACGTACCGCGCGAGCGCCTTGCCGTCCCAGCGTATCCTCCCCGGACCGGCGACGATCGATGGCGCCGCCGTCATGGTCAGGTCGTCCTGCAATGCAATCCAGTCCCAGAACGGCTGCCACAGCGCGGCGACCTCTTCTTTGCCGAGTCCCTGAAAGCTCATGGCGATGCGCAGACGCTTGCCCGGCAGCAGCGTGACGAGTTCACCCCAGTGGCGATTGCATAGGCGATCGGCGTAAAGCGCGACGAAGCGGCCTAGCAAGCGTTGGTACGCGATATCGGAGCGGGCCACGACTGCGCACGATACGAGGCCGAACACCTCCGGCAATTCGTGCGTGCGCAACGTCAAACGGCTGACCACGCCGAAGGTGCCGCCGCCCCCGCCTTTCAAGGCCCAGAAAAGATCCGGTTCTCTTCGCGCGTTGACGACCCTGACCACACCGTCCGCGGTGACGACCTCCGCTTCGAGCAGTGAAGACGATGCAATGCCGAATTGTTTGGAGTGCGTTCCAAAACCTCCGCCTTGAATCAGTCCTGCGACGCCCACTGTTCCACAACCGCCGCCCTGTACATATCGACCCACACCGCCGGTAACGGCTTCGTAGGTATGCATCCAGATCGCCCCTGCCCCGACGCTTACCGCGGGTCCGGGTGGAATGATCCCGTCACAACCGCTCGGAACGAAAGCATCGTGATTCCTGATCTCGTTCATCGCGCGTGTCCATATCATCAAGGAATCCGGTGCGTTCGAAGTGCCAAGATAGGAATGTCCTGCGCCGCGCACAACGACGCGAAGCTTGCGTTCACGCGCGAAGTTGACGGCCGCCGCCACATGTTCGACCTTTGTCGCCGCGACGACGTAGGCACTCGGTTCGGCTTTCCACGCGCCAACCCACTCGCAGGTCTGCGTCAAGACGGGACTGTCGCCGATGAAGTACGGATTCTTGAGTTCACGGAAGAGCGCAAGGCACTCGGCGTTGTCGGGCGATTCACGACAGGGCTCGAGTGGTGACTCCGGTCGGATCAGGTAGCCATCCACCTGCTGTTTCAGTCGCGCCCAGTCCGAAGGCGTGGGCCATCCCGGTTCACCCGGACGTACGCGTCGCGGGTTCTGCGCGGCGTGAGCGGCATCGAGCCGAAGCAACGGCCAGACAGAGGGAAACAGCGGGACAGCCGCAAGCCACCGGATCAGATCACGCCGCTTCACCGTGGCGCTCCTTCACCGCCTCGCTCGATGCAAGCGCTCAGGCGTCTCGTGGAAGCAGTTCGATTTCACCCTCGATCTCCACGGGAATGTTGAAGGGAAGCTCGGCCATCCCCACCGCGCTGCGAGCGTGAGCGCCGCGCTCCTCGCCAAAGACAGCCAGTATCAGTTCCGAGAAGCCGTTGATCACGGCAGGCTGCCGGTTGAACCCGGGTGCCGAATTGACCATCCCGAACACTCGCGTCCAACACGCGATGCGCTCCAGACTTCCGAGCTCGCGCTTCAGGCTGCCAAGAATAGCGAGCGCGCTGAGGCGAGCCGCCACGAACGCTTGCTCCTGCGAGACCTGACTACCCACCTTGCCAAGTGGCTCGGCCAGCGAGCCGTCCGCGTTGGTCGGTCCATGGCCCGAGATGCAAGCCCTGTTGCCGACTACCCGCACCCATGGAAAAGGAAGCGCCAATCCCGGAGGAAGCTGCAATGGCTCCGGTAGGACGTAGCCAAGCGCGTGCAAGCGATCTTCAATGGTCGACATGTTCAGACTCCGCGTGAATGCCCAACGGCCTTATTCGGGCGCGCGCCTCGATGATCACGCAGCAGCGTCGCTGCGGTGACAGCGCTTTCAGACGAGTACTTCCCTTACGTTCCGCCCTGCTTGCGCATCTGCCCGATAGCGCGAGCACGTGCCGCCTCGGCCTCCCGGACGAGCCGGTACGCAACGTAATATTTGAAGACATTGCGCACGTACGTGGTGGGCTCGATGCCGATTTTCTCGGCGACCACGATTTCGACATTGTTGAACCACTTGTTCGGATCGAGACCGCGCGCCGCCGCCTCCTTGCGCATTTTGGCGATGTTTGCGGGTCCTGCGTTGTAGCTCGCGAATGCGAACAGCGAGCGGTCTCTTTCCGAGAAGTGGGCATCGGGAAAGTAACGGGCCATCAGCACGTCGAGATATTTTGCTCCCGCATGGACGTTGGACTCCGCCACCCTGATGTCGCCAACCGCAAGTTCCTTCCCCGTGGCTGGCATCAGCTGCATGATGCCGATGGCTCCCACGTGACTGCGCGCACTCTGGTTCAACTGCGATTCCTGATAGCCCTGAGCCGCAAGCAAGAGCGGATCGAAGCCGTATTGCGCGCCGTATTTTTCGAAGAGGCCAACCGTCTGTTTGAATCGCTTCAGCTCCGCTGACTCCGTATTGTTGGAGATCTGCTTGATGCGCTTCATTTCCTGCTGCAGACGGACTTCCGCGACACTCTGCTTTTTCACGTAATTCAGGTAGAAGTCGTTGATCGCGTCCTGCAGTTTGGGGCTTTTGAAGCGGACCGCCCAGCCGATGTAGCCTGCGTCGCGCACCGCCATGTCGTTGTGCACGACGATTCCCGGCAGTATCGGCGCCCATACCTTCGCCTTCCAGTCGTCCACGACGAGGATCTGGACCAGCCGGGCATTGAGCATCTCCATCGCGTCCTCGTCTTCGAGCGCGTCGGGCAGCGGTACGAGCTTCACGGGGGCTTTGCGTTCCCTGGCGAACCGTGCGTTCAACGCGTTCAGGCTCTCGTAATAGCTGCTGCTCGGTCGCACGTGGACCGTCTTGCCGCTCAGGTCGTCGAGCTTCGCGAGGGCTGGCGACTTCGGCCCGGTCACGACCACTTCGCGTACTGCTGTCCGGTCACGCGGCGACACGAAGTCGACCTGCTTCAGGCGGGCCTCCGTGACCGTCAGATTGCCTGCGGCGATGTCGCCCCGGCCCGCTATCAGCCCTGGGAGCAACTGGTCACGCGTCGTCGGAATGATCACCAGCGTGAGTGGACGTTTGCCGAGCGTCGCCTGGTACTTCCTGTTCAGATAACGCTCGAAGTCCCGCATCAGGCCGGCGGTCAGCCCACGCTCGTGGCCTTGCTCATTCACATAGAGCGTTCGACTGTAGGGAACCAGTACGCGGATCAGACGCCGGTCGAGCATGGCGTCGAAATCGCCGGTGAACGGTTGATTGCCGAGATCGATACGACGCGCGGCGGGAGTCGAGGCCGGGGCAACCGGGGCTGCCGGAACGGGAACGGCCGACGAGGCGGCCGGCTGCGCGGCTGCAGTTTGGGCGGCGACGCACGTCGCAGCGCCGACGGTCATGCCTGAGCAGAACGCCGCGATGAACAGCAACGTTTGAATGATGCGCATCGTAAAAAGCCCTGCTGCCGCACCCGGCGACTGCGTCGACGTTCACTACGCGCTTCGATATTGCCACGATGGCAACGGTTGGAAATGGGACGTTGGTCCTATAAGCCGTGCCGCCGCCACGACTGAAGATAGAGCTACGCCATCGTCACACGATTTCGCCCATTATGCTTCGAGCGATACAACGCCCGGTCCGCGCTCGCGAAACCGTCCCGGTGCGCGGGCCGCGACAGCTCGCTGATGCGCGTAAGCGACGCGCCAATGCTGACCGTCACCACCCCGAGCGGCGACGCGCGATGTTCGATCGCGAGATCCGCCACGCCCTGGCGCAGCGTTTCGAGCGTGTCTTCGAGCTTCGAGCTCTGCGCTTCGAGCACCAGCAGTCCGAACTCCTCGCCGCCCATGCGCCCGACCACGAACTGCTCGCTGTCGGCGGCGGCCTGCATCACCGAGGCGACCAGCCGCAGACAATGATCGCCGGCCTGATGGCCGTAGGTGTCGTTGTACTGCTTGAACCAGTCGACGTCGACGACCACCGAGCCCATCACGTCGCCGTCGCGCGCCTCCTTCCAGCGTCGCGCGATGGTTTCGAGCAGAAAGCGCCGGTTGTACAACTGCGTGAGCGGATCGATCGCGGTGGCTGTGCGCATTTTCAGATCGTTTTCGATCATCGCGCGCAGGTGGTGGAACACGCCGCGCTGGCCCGCATCGAGCTGGCCCGGTGCCGGGTCCATCGCGCACAGCGCGCCGACGATCTCGCCGTTCGGCGCGCGTAGCGCGATCGCTGCGTAAAAGCGCACGAACGGATGACGCTTGACCAGCATGCATTCGCCAAAGCGGCTGTCGTTGTGCGCATCCTCGATCACGAACAGATCGGCGTCGCGCACCGCGTAGTCGGCGAGCGAACGCGCGCGCGTGACGAGCGGCATCGCCATGCCGACCTCGGCGCGATAGTGCTGATACTCCTCGTCGAGCAGCACGATCGCGGTAATCGCCGCGCCGGTCACGCTCTTCAGAATCTCCGCCGCGTGCGTGAAGCACTCGCGCATCACCTGGTCGTCGTGCAACAGCCACTCGATGACCGAAGACTCCACCTCGGGTTCGCCGCCGGCGGTCGAGTCGACTGGCATCCGGCTGGCGAGGCGGTCGATACTGTGAGCGAGTTGCACGGAAGGGTTCCAGAATGGGCTTAGCTTATGTCAACGGCATAGGCAGGCCAAACTTGAGCACAGAATGTGGGACCGCGCGCACGCGCCGGGGCGCATCCGGCGGCCCCAAAGAAAATGGGCCGGCTCTCGCGAGCCGGCCCATCGATCGATGCGACGTTCAGGTAGTCAGATGCGCCGCTTTATTCCTTGTCGCCCTTCACCTGCGGCAGCGCCGACGTCTCGCTCGACGACAGCAGACCCGCCTGCGAGTAAATGCGCAGCTTGTCGCGCGTGTCCTTGATGTCGAGGTTGCGCATCGTCAGCTGGCCGATGCGGTCGCGCGGCGAGAACGTCGAAGCGACCTTCTCCATCGACAGACGCTCGGGCTGATAAGTGAGGTTCGGCGACTTCGTGCTGAGGATCGAGTAGTCGTTGCCGCGGCGCAGCTCGACGGTCACTTCGCCGGTGATCGCGCGCGCGACCCAGCGCTGCGCGGTTTCACGCAGCATGATCGCCTGCGGATCGAACCAGCGGCCCTGGTACAGCAGACGGCCGAGGCGGCGGCCGTTCTCGCGGAATTGCTCGATCGTGTCTTCGTTGTGGATACCGGTGACGAGACGCTCGTAAGCGATATTGAGCAGCGCGAGGCCCGGAGCTTCGTAGATGCCGCGGCTCTTCGCCTCGATGATGCGGTTCTCGATCTGGTCGCTCATGCCGAGACCATGACGGCCGCCGATACGGTTCGCTTCGAGCAGCAGTTCGACTGCGTTCGGGAACGTCTGGCCGTTCAGCGCGACCGGCTGGCCTTCCTCGAAGCGGATCGTCACTTCTTCCCTGGCGATCTGCACGTCGTCGCGCCAGAACGCGACGCCCATGATCGGGTTGACGATCTTGATGCCGGACTCGAGGCTTTCGAGATCTTTTGCTTCGTGCGTCGCGCCGAGCAGGTTCGAGTCGGTCGAATAGGCCTTTTCAGCGGACATCTTGTAGTCGAAGCCCGACTGGCGCATGAACTCGGACATTTCCGCGCGGCCGCCGAGTTCGTCGATGAACAGCTGGTCGAGCCACGGCTTGTAGATCTGCAGGTTCGGATTGACGAGCAGACCGTAGCGGTAGAAACGCTCGATGTCGTTGCCCTTGTACGTGCTGCCGTCACCCCAGATGTTGACGCCGTCTTCCTTCATCGCGGCAACCAGCATAGTGCCGGTCACGGCGCGGCCGATCGGCGTGGTGTTGAAGTAGGTGACGCCCGCCGTCGAGATATGGAACGCGCCGCACTGCAGCGCCGCGATGCCTTCCGCGACCAGTTGCGCGCGGCAGTCGATCAGGCGCGCGCCTTCGGCGCCATATTGCGTGGCGCGACGCGGGATCGAATCGTAATCGTCTTCGTCGGGCTGACCGAGGTTGGCCGTGTAGGCATACGGCACCGCGCCCTTCTTGCGCATCCAGTGCAGCGCGGCGCTGGTGTCGAGGCCGCCGGAAAACGCGATACCGACCTTCTGGCCGATCGGAAGACTTTCAAGGATTGTACTCATAAGCAGTAGCGTTAAACTCGACGTACGGGGAGATTTGGGGGTAACAGCTAGGTATCGGGCAAGCCTGGCGATCAGGCAAGTTACGCGGGAGTATACCGCGAACCGCCGTCCGGCCTTGGATTTTGCCGGTCGGCGCGGCCCTCCGCCGCGATCTCGGCGCGTCGAATTCCCGGATCAATTCACGCGTTATCAGCCGTAACGGGGAGCGATTTATGATCGTCTCGGGGTAGCATCGCGGGTTGCGTCAACGCACCGGCCGCGTCTCCCTTGCACCCCGTGCACCCCGTTCACTCCCCTTGCCTACCGCTCATGACCACGACCACTCCACGCCCCACGACGAACGCCTCGCTGATCACCAACGTGCGTCTCGCCGACGGCAAGCGCGTCGAGGTGTCGATGGTCGATGGCCGGATCGCCGCGCTCGGCGCCGCTCTGCCGCGCGAGCCCGGTGTGCCCGTCGAGGACGGCGGCGACGCGCTGCTGCTGCCAGGTTTCGTCGAAGGGCATACGCATCTGGACAAGACCAACTGGGGCTTGCGCTGGTATCGCAACGAAGTCGGACCGAAGCTGACCGACCGGATCGAAAACGAGCGCCGCTGGCGCGCCGAAAGCGGCCACGACGCGGGCGCGCAATCGCTCGCGCTCGCTCGCGCGTTCCTGGCGGCCGGCACGACGCGGGTGCGCACGCACGTCGATATCGACACCGACGCGGGCCTGCGCCATCTCGACGGCGTGCTGGCCACGCGCGACACGCTGCGCGACGTGCTCGACCTGCAGATCGTCGCGTTTCCGCAATCGGGTCTGCTCGGCCGGCCCGGCACCGACGCGCTGCTCGATCGCGCGCTCGCCGCGGGCGCCGACGTGCTCGGCGCGCTCGATCCCGCGCTGATCGACGGCGATCCGGTGAAGTCGCTCGATCTGACGTTCGCGCTCGCCGAGCGTCACCGCAAGCCGATCGACATTCATCTGCACGAGCCCGGCGAAATCGGCGCGTTCACGTTCAGTTTGCTGCTCGATCGCGTCGCCGCGCACGGCATGCAGGGGCAAGTAGTGGTCAGTCACGCGTTCTGTCTCGGCGCGCTGCCCGAGCGCGAACGCGATGCGCTGCTCGCGCGTATCGCCGAGCTGCGCGTCGCGCTGTTGACCACCGCGCCGCCGTCGGTGCCGGTGCCGCCGCTCACCGCTTGCCGCGCGCACGGCGTCGCGCTGTTCGGCGGCAACGACGGGATTCGCGACACGTGGACGCCGTACGGCTCGCCCGACATGCTGGAACGGGCGATGCTGATCGCGATGCGCTACGGCCTGCGCCGCGACGTCGATCTCGCGCTCGCGTTCGATTGCGTCAGCGGCGTCGCCGCGCGCGCC
>NZ_JBFPKG010000053.1:0-50636 GCF_040948665.1 Paraburkholderia sp. BR14320 | reverse complement strand
CTTCGAAGGCAGCGCTCAGGGTGGCGAACGTGCCCCCCGGCGCGAATTCGGCGAGCGTGGCGAACGAGCACCGCGTCGCTTCCAAGGCGGCGCTGAGCGCGGCGAACGCGCGCCCCGTCGCGAATTCGGCGAGCGTGCAGAACGCGCGCCGCGTCGTTTCGAGGGCAATGCGGAGCGCGGCGAGCGCGCACCGCGCCGCGACGACGGCGAACGCCGTTCGTTCAGCGGTCCGCGCGCAGGTGCGGGCAGGCCGTCGGAAGGCGGCCCGCGTGACGACCGCCCGGTGCGCCGGGAGCGCGATACCGCCGACCGTCCGCGCTTCGGCAGCGATCGCGGTGAACCGCAACAGCGTCGTGGTGGCGATCGAGGCGAGCGCAGCGACAGCGCCCCGCGCCGCTTCGAAGGCGAGCGTGGCGAGCGCAACTTCGCGAAACCCGTAAAGGGCGGCTACGGCGAGCGCACCGAGCGTCCGGCGCGCGCCCCGCGTGAGGACCGCGGCGAGCGCGGTGCACGCGGCGGCGACTGGACGCCCACGCGACGCGAGTCTGGCGACCGTGCCGCACGCGGCGGTGAACGTACCGAGCGTCGCGAGCGTCCTGCGCGCAGCTTCGACGACACGCTGCCAGCCGCAAACCGCCGCTTCGGCGACGACCGGCCCGCCCGCGCCGCCAAGCCGCGAACCTCGGCATCGGCAACAGCCCAACCCGTTGACACCACCATCGACACCCCGCACCCGCCCCGCCGCGATCGAGAAGACGCGCCGGGCATGCTGCGTCTGTCGAAGCTGATGTCCAAGCTCGGCCTGTGCTCGCGCCGCGAGGCCGACGAGTGGATCGAGAAAGGCTGGGTCATGGTCGACGGCGAGCGCGTCGATACGCTCGGCACCAAGGTGTTCCCGGATCAGCGCATCGACATTGACCCGGCCGCCGAAGCCTTTCAGTCGAGCCAGGTGACCGTGATCGTCCACAAGCCGGTCGGCCTCGTGTCGGGACAGGCGGAGGACGGCTATCAGCCGGCCATCACGCTCGTCACGCCGGAGAATCGCTGGGAAGGCGACCATTCGGGCATCCGCTTCTCGGTGTCGCATCTGCGCCAGCTCGCGCCGGCCGGACGTCTCGACATCGATTCGACCGGCCTGCTGGTGCTGACGCAGGACGGCCGCATCGCGAAGCAACTGATCGGCGGTCATTCGGACGTGGACAAGGAGTATCTGGTGCGCGTCGCCTACGGCGATCACACGGTCGACGTCGAAAGCCATTTCCCGGCCGAAAAACTCGCTCTGCTGCGCCACGGCCTGTCGCTCGACGACGTCGCGCTGAAGCCCGCGCAGGTCAGCTGGCAAAACGGCGAGCAGTTGCGTTTCGTGCTGCGCGAAGGCAAGAAGCGTCAAATTCGCCGCATGTGCGAACTGGTCGGTCTCGAAGTGGTGGGCCTGAAGCGCGTGCGCATGGGCAACGTGATGCTCGGCGCGCTGCCGCCGGGACAGTGGCGCTATCTGTCGGAAGACGAATCGTTCTGAGGTTCGTCCAATGCGCGTCGTTGCTCGGAGCGGGCGCATCGGCACAACAAAAAACCCACGCACTCAGGCGTGGGTTTTTTGTTGGCGGCAGCCGTGTCAGTCGTCGCTATTCGGATCGAGATCGGGAAACAGGATTTCGGTAAAGCCGAACCTCGAGAAATCGGTAATCCGCATCGGATACAGCTTGCCGATCAGATGATCGCATTCGTGCTGCACGACCCTTGCGTGAAAGCCCTCGGCGACCCGATCGATCGGATTGCCGAACTGATCGAAGCCGTGATAACGGATCATCGAAAACCGGCTCACCACGCCGCGCAGTCCCGGCACCGACAGGCAACCCTCCCAGCTCTCTTCCATGTCCTGCGACACCGGCGTAATGGTCGGATTGATCAGCACCGTCTCCGGCACCGGCGGCGCGTCCGGATAGCGCTCGTTCGAGCCGAAGCCGAAGATCACCACCTGCAGATTGACGCCGATCTGCGGTGCGGCAAGACCCGCGCCATTTGCCGCGTGCATGGTCTCGAACATGTCTTCCACGAGCCGGTGCAGCTCGGGCGTGTCGAAGTGATCGACCGGCTCGGCGATTCGCAGCAAGCGCGGATCGCCCATCTTCAGAATGTCGTGAATCATCAGTGCCCCTCCAGGAGCTTGCGCATACCATCTTCGTCGAGTACGGGGATGCCGAGTTCCTCGGCCTTCGCGAGTTTGCTGCCCGCGTCGGCGCCCGCCACCACGTAACTGGTTTTCTTCGATACCGACCCCGCGACCTTCGCGCCGGCCGCCTCAAGCATTTCCTTCGCGTCCTCGCGCGACAGGTTCGGCAGCGTCCCGGTCAGCACCACCGTCTGGCCGGCCAGCACGCCCTGGGGCGCCTTCGGCGCGGGCGGACCCTCGGGCCACGTGACTCTGCCCGGCGCGCGCAGTTGCTCGATCACCGTGCGGTTGTGATCCTCGGCGAAGAACTGATGGATCGATTCGGCGACGACCGGCCCCACGTCGTTGACTTCGAGCAGCGCTTCGAGCGACGCATCCATGATCGGATCGAGCGAGCCGAAGTGCTTCGCAAGATCCTTCGCGGTCGATTCGCCGACATGGCGAATCCCCAGCGCGTAGATAAAGCGCGCGAGCGTCGTGTGCTTGGCCTTTTCGAGCGAGTCGAGCAGGTTCTGCGCCGATTTATCGGCGAAGCGGTCGAGCTCCGCGAGCGTCGCAAAGCCGAGATTGAACAGATCGGCCGGCGTGCGGACCAGGTTCTGCTCGACCAGCTGATCGATGATCTTCTCGCCGAGGCCGTCGATATCGAGCGCGCGGCGCTGCGCGAAGTGCCACAGCGCCTGCTTGCGCTGCGCCGGACAGAAGAGCCCGCCCGTGCAGCGCGCAATCGCCTCGTCGGGCAGCCGCTCGATCGCCGAGCCGCACACCGGGCACTGCGTCGGCATCACGAACTCGCGCGCATCGGCCGGACGACGGTCGAGCAGCGCGCTGACCACCTCCGGAATCACGTCGCCAGCACGCCGCACGATTACGGTATCGCCGATGCGGATGTCCTTGCGGCGCACTTCGTCTTCGTTATGCAGGGTCGCGTTCGTGACCGTCGCGCCGCCGACGAACACCGGCTCCAACCGCGCGACCGGCGTAATCGCGCCGGTGCGGCCGACTTGCACGTCGATCGCGACGAGCTTCGTCAGCGCTTCCTGCGCCGGGAATTTGTGCGCGAGCGCGAAGCGCGGCGCGCGCGACACGAAGCCGAGCCTGTCCTGCTCGTCGCGCCGGTTCACCTTGTAGACCACGCCGTCGATGTCGTACGGCAGCCTGTCGCGCTTTTCGCCGACCGCGTGGAAGAAGCCGAGCAGGCCTTCGGCGCCACGCACGACCGCCCGCTCGCCATTGACCGGCAAGCCCATTTCCTTGTACCAGTCGAGCAGTTCGCTATGCGTGGCTGGCATCTCGATGCCGTCGAGTACGCCGATCCCATATGCGAAAAACGACAGCGGCCGCTGCGCGGTGATCTTCGAATCGAGCTGGCGCAAGCTGCCCGCCGCCGCGTTGCGCGGGTTCGCGAATTCGCGTTGCCCGGCGGCGCGCTGGCGTTCGTTCAGACGCTCGAAATCGCGCTTGAACATCAGCACTTCGCCGCGCACGTCGAGCACGTGCGGCACGCGCTTGCCCTTCAGCTTCAGCGGAATCGAGCGGATCGTACGGACGTTTTCGGTGACGTTCTCGCCAGTCGTGCCGTCCCCGCGTGTGGACGCCTGCACGAACACGCCGTCGACGTAGCGCAGCGAGATCGCAAGACCGTCGAATTTCAGCTCGGCCGCGTAGTCGACGGGGACCGGCGGCTCGCTAGCGTTGTTGCCGAGCGCGTCGCCGATGCGCTTGTCGAACGCGACGATGTCTTCGTCGGCGAAACCGTTGTTCAGCGACAGCATTGGCTGATCGTGCACGACCGGTTCGAAACCGCTCGCGGCCTCGCCGCCGACGCGCTGCGTCGGCGAATCGGGCACGATCAGATCCGGATGCTCGGCCTCGATGCGCTCCAGTTCCTTGAACAGCTTGTCGTACTCGGCATCCGGCAGATCCGGCTGATCGAGCACGTAGTACGCGTAGTTCGCGCGTTCGAGTTCCGCGCGCAACCACACGGCCCGTTCGGCCGGAGCGCTGGTTGCGGAAGAAGGGACGGAGGATCGGGCCATGCTGTCGGAGGCTTCTCGAGATGAAAGTCGGACATCGGATTATCGCAGGAAGCGTGCCCCTTTACATCGGTGAATACCGGGCGAGCCATGCTGCAACGCAAGCCGGAAACGACGACGGCCGCACATCGTGCGGCCGTCGTCAAAACGGGTGGAACGCTGAAACGGCTTACTGGCTGAACAGGCGCCGCGTGGCCGGCGAACCGGCCGGAATGCCCGCTTGCTCCAGCTTTGCGTACAGCGTCATCAATTGCTTTTCGATCGCGAGCAGCGCGCTTTCGGGCAACGGCCGACGACCGTCGTCGACCACGCGGCCGCCGATGCGCTCAGACAGCGACTTCGCGTAATCGCACATCAGACGGAACGGCAGGATGTCTTCGTCGGCGACCGGCACGTCGAGCACCAGCGTGATCATCTCGCCGCCTTTGTACGTGAGGTCGTCGCGCAGGAAATTGGTGTCGCCGAATTGCAGCATGAATACCGGGTTTTGCCGCGAGTCGAGCTTGACGAAGCGCGTGCCGTCACGCGACAGCAGCAGACCGTCCTGCGACGCGACCGCCTGCACGTAATTGGCCGACCACGGCGCGCCGTCCGACAGCACGTTGATCGACAGCTGTGCGTCGCACTGGGCGGCAAAGCCGTCGAGCTCGCGCGCCATCGCGACGGTTTCGAGCATGTCGGGGAATTCCGGCGCGGCGTCGAGCGCGTCGGCGAACTGCTGCACGCCGGTCACGAACTCGGAAAATTCGAGCTCGTTGAGCGCGCCGCTGCGGTTCGCGAGCTGCGCGGCCGCGCGCAGTTCTTCGTAGCGCGTGCCGTTCTGCAGCAGCTCCCACGCGCCGCCGCCTTCAGGCTTGCCTTCGATATGCACCGGCTTGCTGCCCGCGCGACGCAAGCGCTGCGCGAGCGGCAACACTTTGTCGCCGGCCACGGGGCCATTCAGCCGGATCGGCACGATACAGTCGATGCGCCGGTCGACGATGGCCGGTGGCGCCGACGAAATCGTCGTGGCAGCCGGCAGGATCGGCTCGACCCGCTCGTGCTCGGTGGACGCCGGCTGGGGCGCGGCCGCTTCGGCGACGGGTCGCTCCACGTCCGCGTCCGGCGCCGCCGCATGCTCGCCTTCGCCGGCGGTATCGGCATCCGCCGACGGATAACCGTTCGGCGACGTCATCTCGGCCTGGATATCGGCCGGTGTATCGAGCGGCGCCGCGCCCGCGCCGAACGTCGGCTCCACGCGCGCGGCGCTCGAATGCGCGGTCGCTTCGGCGCTCACGCTGGGCTCACGCCGCGTGGTCGGCCGGGCCGGCTCGATGAACGGACTCTGCTCCTCATGCTCGTCGCGGGCAAAGCTCTCGGCGGTGTCGGCCGGCATCGGCCGCGGCATCTTGCGACGCACCTTCGCGCCCTGCCACGCGTTGTACACGACCACGCCCCCCACCACCACGGCACCTGCGCCGATCAACCCGAGTGTCAACTCGTCCATGCATGCTCCATCAGCAATTCTTCTATCCACGCGGGCCTGTCGTCCGCTCCACGTACCGCGCGGCTCTCATCGAGGCCGCTGCGCTGGATGCGGATGCCCGCGAAGGCGTTAACTCAAACAATATTCTGGGCGAAACCCGCCGCCGTTTCCATGTCGACCGCGACGATCCGCGAGACGCCCTGCTCCTGCATCGTCACGCCGATCAGCTGTTGCGCCATCTCCATCGCGATCTTGTTGTGCGAGATGAACAGGAACTGGGTTTTGTCCGACATCGCCCGGACCAGATTCGCAAAGCGCTCGGTGTTGGCGTCGTCGAGCGGCGCGTCCACTTCGTCGAGCAGACAGAATGGCGCCGGATTCAGCTGGAACATCGCGAACACGAGCGCGGTCGCGGTCAGCGCTTTCTCGCCGCCCGACAGCAGATGAATCGTCGAATTCTTCTTGCCCGGCGGCTGCGCCATCACCTGCACGCCGGCGTCGAGGATTTCGTCGCCGGTCATGATCAGCTTCGCCTGGCCGCCACCGAAGAGACGCGGGAACAGTTCGCCGAAATGACGGTTCACTTCATCGAACGTGCTTTGCAGCAGCGTGCGCGTCTCGGCGTCGATCTTGCGGATCGCGTCTTCGAGCGTTTCGATCGCGCTCGTCAGGTCGGCCGACTGCGAATCGAGGAAGCTCTTGCGCTCGGTCGCGGCCTTCAGCTCGTCGAGCGCGGCCATGTTGACCGGCCCGAGCGCGATGATCGCGTTGTTGATGCGGGTGACTTCGCCCTGCAGGTACGACGGCTTCAGGTCCGGCGTCAGCTTGGCCTGCAATTCGGCTTCATCGACCCCGGCCGCGCTCAACTGCTCGACGAACTGCTCGCCGTTGATGCGCGCGGCCTGCTCCTTCAACTGCAATTCGTTGATGCGGTCGCGCAGCGGCTGCAGCGCGCGCTCGGCGGTGAGGCGCGTTTCATCGGCCGAGCGCAGCTTCGCGGTCAGGTCGTCGAGCTCGACGCGCGCGGCGCGCAGCGCCTCTTCCTTGACGGCGCGGATATCGAGCGCGTCCTGCAGACCGGTGTGCGCGGTCTGCTCGTTGATCGTTTCGAGCTCGGCGCGAGCATCTTCGAGCGAGCCCGCGACGCGCTCGCTCTGCTCATGCGCGACCTGGATGCTGCGCTTCAGTTCGTCGATGCGGTTCGCCATGTTGCGCGCGGCGAAGCGCGCGTCGGTGGCGGCGCGGTCGAGATCGCGTGCCTCGCCGCGGGCGGTCGTCAGTTCTTCGTCGAGCGCTTCGAAGGCGAGCTGATGGTCTTCGAAGCGCGCCTGCAGTTCGGCGAGCTCGCCGTCGTGACGCTCGAAGTTCGCTTCCGATTCCGCGCGCAGCGCACGCTGCTCGTCGACCTGCGCGGCGATCTCTTCGAGTTCCTCGCGAATCTGCGTGCTGCGCTGTGTGTAGCGCTCGTGCGCCTGAGTGAGCTTCAGCACGTCCATCTGCAACGCGTGGACCCGCTGCGTCGCGCGCTCGGCCTGCTGACGCATTTCGGCGAGCGCTTGCGCGGCTTGCGTGTGCGCGGCTTCGGCGCGGATCGCGGCGGCCTTCGCCTCGTCGGCGAGCAAGGCCTGCGCACGCACCTGGCGGCCGAGGTTCTCGATTTCCTGCTGACGCGCGAGCATGCCGGCCTGTTCGGAATCGGCCGCGTACAACTGCACGCCGACGCGCGTGACCACGTGCCCCGCCTTCACGACGAATGCGCCGCCGTCGGGCAGCTGCGCGCGCATCGAAAGCGCCTGCTGCAAATCGTCGGCGACGTACGCGCGGCCGAGCCAGTCGGTCAGCACCGCGCGGATACCCGCGTCCTCGATGCGCACGAGCGACAGTAGCGAGCGCAGCGCGCCGGCCGCCAAGGCCGGCTGGCCGGCCGCGGGCGGTGCGTAGAACGCGAGCTTGGCGGGTGGCGCGTCGGTTGCGAACGCCTTGACCCAGTCGAGATTCGACACTTCGAGGGCCGCGAGGCGCTCGCGCAACACCGCTTCGAGCGCGGTTTCCCAACCGGCTTCGACATGCAGCTTCTTCCACAGACGCGGCAGGCTGCCCAATTCGTGCTTGTCGAGCCACGGCTGGATCTTGCCTTCGGTCTGCACGTTTTCCTGCAGCTGCTTGAGCGCGGCGAGGCGCGCATCGAGCTGATGGATCTGCGCGCTTTCGGCCTGCACGCGCTCCTGCGCGGCGCGCCGTTCGCCGTCGAGCCGCGGCAGTGTTTCCTGCGCATCGGCGAGGCGTTCCTGCGCGTCGTGCAGGATTTCCTCGTGCTCGGCGAGCTGCATGCGCAACTCCTCGAGCTGCGCCTCGTCGGGCGCGTCGAGCCCGCCTTCTTCCGATTTCAGCCGCTCCTGGCGCTGCTGCAGTTGCTGCAATTGCTGATCGGCATTGCGCTGATGCGCGGCTTCGAGCTTCAGCGCCTGCTCGGTCTGTGCGATGCCGGCGCGCTCGGTGTTCAGCTCCGCCTGCGCGTCGCGCCAGCGCGCTTCGAGCGCGGGCAGCGCGTCGTGCTTAGCGGCGGCGTCCTCTTCGGCCAGCAGGGCTTTTTCTTCGGCGACGGCCAATTGCTCTTCGGCGTCGGCGATATCGTCCTGCGCCTTGTCGGCTTGCGATTGCCATTGCTCGCGCTGCGCCGTGAGCGCAGCGATCTGCGCCTGCACGCGGTTGCGCGATTCGACGATGAAGCGGATCTCGGCTTCCAGCCGGCTCACTTCCGCGTTCGCCTCGTACAGCGCGCCCTGCGCGCCCTGCATCGCGTCGCTCGCCGAATAGTGCGCGACGCGCAGCGTTTCGAGTTCCGCCTCGACTTCGCGCAGCTTCGCGGTTTGCGCCTCGAGGTCGATCTGCGCCTGTTCGATCGCGCGCTGCTGGCGCTGCTGCTCGCCAGCCGCTTCGTTCTTGCGCAACAGCCACAGCAGACGCTGCTTTTCCTCGCCGTCGCTTTGCAGCTCGCGATATCGCGTCGCGACGACCGCCTGCCCCTCCAGCTTCTCGAGATTCGTGCCGAGCTCGCGGATGATGTCCTCGACGCGCGTCAGGTTCTCGCGCGTGTCGTGCAGACGGTTCTCGGTCTCGCGGCGGCGCTCCTTGTACTTCGACACGCCGGCGGCTTCTTCGAGGAACACGCGCAGCTCTTCGGGCTTCGCCTCGATCAGCCGCGCGATCATGCCCTGCCCGATGATCGCGTACGCGCGCGGCCCGAGGCCGGTGCCGAGGAAGATGTCCTGAATGTCACGGCGGCGTGCCGGCAGATTGTTGATGTAGTAGCTCGAGGTGCCGTCGCGCGTCAGCACGCGCTTCACGGCGATCTCCGCATACTGGCCCCACTGGCCGGCGGCGCGGCCGTCTGCGTTGTCGAACACGAGTTCGACGCTCGCGCGGCTGCCGGGTTTGCGGGCGGTCGAGCCGTTGAAGATCACGTCCTGCATCGACTCGCCGCGCAATTCGGAGGCGCGCGATTCGCCGAGCACCCAGCGCACGGCGTCGATGATGTTGGATTTGCCGCACCCGTTCGGACCGACCACGCCAACCAGTTGGCCTGGGACCTGGAAATGCGTGGGATCGACGAAGGATTTGAAGCCAGCGAGTTTGATCGAGGTGAGCCGCACGGCGATTTCGCTGTTTGAAAAGAGAGTGTGATAGGTGGCTCGCGAGGTTGCGCCAGTCGTTCACCGCCGTGGCGGGACGGCCCCACGCAACCTCGCGAGCCTTCGCAATTTGGTTGCCGGCTGCATGCGCTCATGCACATCGGAGGCACAGGTGCGCATGCGCCGGCTAATGAGGGGGAATCATACCATCGCGCGTGGACGATTCTTACCGCCCTTTCGGTGGTCGTCGCTGTCGCCGTCTCGGCCGTGTTGGTCACCGCGCGGGTCACCGCGCCCATCGTCGCCGCCCGGCCCGTCCGTGTCGCCGATGGCCGGATCGGGCGGCACCGTCTTCGTCCGATGCACCCAGCTCGACAACGCCGATGCGAGCACGATGCACGCGCCGCCGGCCCATTCGCGCGGCCCCGGTACTTCGCCGGCGAACAGCCACGCCGACAGCGCCGTCACGACGAGTTCGAACAGCATGATGATCGAAGCGCGATTGGCCGGCACACGCGAGAGCCCGTACTGCACCAGCATATTGTTCGACGCGAGCAGCAGACCGAGGCCGAGCACGAGCAGCGCCGCGGTACCCAGATGCGCGCCGGTGGGCGGCGCGGGCATCGGCTCGATGAGCGAGGCGAGCGCGCCGAACAACGCCGCGCCGCCGAAGATCACCGCGGTGCGCATTTCGGGCTTCATGTCCGGCAGGACGCGGCTCGTCTTCAGGATCAGCACATTGCTCATCGCGAAGCCCATGCCGCCGGCGAGCCCAGCCCATTCGGCGGGATTGCCAGGCACCGGAACGCCGAGCCGCGGCGACCACAGCATCGTCATCGCGCCCGCGAGCGACAGCGCGGCCAGCGCCGCGCCCGACCACGTGAGCCTCTCATGCAGGATGAAATGCGCGAACAGCGCGGTCCACGCGGGCGTCAGATAGAACAACAGCAGCACGCGCATCACCTGACCGTGAATCGCGCCCCACACGAAGCCCAGATTTGTGACGCCAGCGGCGAGCGCGAGCGCCGGCAGCAGCCAGTGCCATCGCACGGTCTTCAGCGCGCGATGCCGCACGAGCAGCACGAACAGGCAGCCGGTGCCGCTCGTCAGCGCGCTCGCTGCGGTGCCGGTCACGCCGAGCGCGGCGAGCATGCGCAGCGGGTACCAGACCATCCCCCAGACCGACGCGCCCAGCATGATCGCGAGCGTCGGCCAGCCGTTGCGAAGCCAGTTGGTCATGGGGCCGGACTCCGACGAGCGTCGCGGGTGGGTCGGATGAGGGCCCGGCCGGCCGTCTGCTGCTCTGCTGCGTACATTTGCTGCTCCTGCGTATTCTTTTACGCGAACCGTAGCGGATTCGCGCCGTTCCCGCCGCGGCGCGCCGGTGCGCCGCCTCACGGATTGCTGCCGCGCCGCGCGGCAAGCTCCCGCTTGGCCCGCGGGCGCGCCACGCTATAATCGTCCGTTCGCCGCCGCTGGTGGCCGGCTCGTCGCTGGCCAGTGCATCGCGCGCAGGGATGCCGATTCATGTTTGATGCGCCGACGCCCGCCGGCGCGCTTGCCCGGTTGTCCCGACTTTCATCCGCGTTCATTCCGATCAGGCCCACTCGTCCGTGAATCCGCTACTCGACTCCCTTCAGCCCTATCCGTTCGAAAAGCTGCGCCTGCTTTTCAAGGACGTCACGCCGCCGGCCGGCCTCGCGCATATCAGCTTCGGCATCGGCGAGCCTAAACATCCGACGCCGCCGCTGATCCGCGACGCCGTCATCGCTTCGCTCGGCGGCCTCGCTGCCTATCCGGCCACGCTCGGCTCGGCGCCGCTGCGTGAGTCGATCGCGAAGTGGGCCACGCAACGCTACAACCTGCCGCCGCTCGATCCGCTGACCGAGGTGCTGCCGGTGTCCGGTTCGCGCGAAGCGCTGTTCGCGCTTGCGCAGACGGTGCTGAACCCGCGCCGCGATGCCGACGGAGAGCCTGCGATCGTACTCTGTCCGAACCCGTTCTACCAAATCTATGAAGGCGCGGCGCTGCTCGGCGGCGCGCAGCCGTATTTCGTCAATAGCGACCCGGCGCGCAACTTCGCGTGCGACTACTCGGCGGTGCCCGCGGAGGTCTGGGCCCGCACGCAACTGCTGTACGTCTGCTCGCCGGGCAACCCGACCGGCGCCGTGCTCACGCTCGACGACTGGCGCGAACTGTTCGCCCTATCGGACCGCTACGGCTTCGTGATCGCGTCGGACGAGTGCTACTCGGAGATCTATTTCGACGAGTCGAAGCCGCCGCTCGGCGGTCTCGAAGCGGCCCACCGGCTCGGCCGCGGCTTCGAGCGCCTCGTGATGCTGTCCAGCCTGTCGAAGCGCTCGAACGTACCGGGCATGCGCTCGGGCTTCGTCGCCGGCGACGCGTCGATTCTGAAGTCGTTCCTGCTGTACCGCACGTACCACGGCGCGGCGCTCTCCACCGTGTACCAGAGCGCGAGCGTGGTCGCGTGGAGCGACGAGACGCACGTGCGCGAGAACCGCGCGAAGTACCTGCAGAAGTTCACGACCGTCACGCCGATGCTCGCCGACGTGCTCGACGTGCGCCTGCCCGACGCCGCGTTCTACCTGTGGGCCAATGTCGAGCGCACCGGCCTCACCGACACCGAGTTCGCCCAGCGCCTCTACGCCGACTATAATGTGACGGTTCTGCCGGGCTCGTTCCTCGCGCGCACCGCGCACGGCGTGAACCCCGGCCGCAATTTCGTGCGCCTCGCGCTCGTCGCCGATGTCGACGAATGCACGGCAGGCGCGCAGCGGATCGTCGAATTCTGCCGATCTCTCGCTGCGGCTTGAGCCGCACCCGAGCCGCACCGCACCCCATCTCCAGACATCAACCCTTCATAAAATCACGCATATGTCGCAACAACTTCAGAGCATCATCGATACCGCCTGGGACAACCGCGCCGAGCTGTCGCCGAAAGCCGCGCCGGCCGAAGTGCGCGAAGCCGTCGCCCACGCGATCGAGCAACTCGATAAGGGCGCGCTGCGCGTCGCCGAAAAGAAGGACGGCGACTGGGTCGTCAACCAGTGGCTGAAGAAGGCCGTGCTGCTGTCGTTCCGTCTGGAAGACAACGCGCCGATGCCGGCCGGCGGCTACAGCCAGTTCTACGACAAGGTGCCGTCGAAGTTCGCGAACTACACCGCTGAAGACTTCGCCGCCGGCGGCTTCCGCGTGGTGCCGCCCGCGATCGCGCGCCGCGGCTCGTTCATCGCGAAGAACGTCGTGCTGATGCCGTCGTACACCAACATCGGCGCATACGTCGACGAAGGCACGATGGTCGACACGTGGGCCACCGTCGGTTCGTGCGCGCAGATCGGCAAGAACGTGCACCTGTCGGGCGGTGTCGGCATCGGCGGCGTGCTCGAGCCGCTGCAGGCGAACCCGGTCATCATCGAAGACAACTGCTTCATCGGCGCGCGCTCGGAAGTCGTCGAAGGCGTGATCGTCGAGGAAAACTCGGTGATCTCGATGGGCGTGTACCTCGGCCAGAGCACCAAGATTTACGACCGCGAAACCGGCGAAGTCACGTACGGCCGCATTCCGGCGGGCTCGGTCGTGGTAGCGGGCAACCTGCCGTCGAAGGACGGCACGCACAGCCTGTACTGCGCGGTCATCGTCAAGAAGGTCGACGCGAAAACGCGCGCGAAGGTCGGCCTGAACGAGTTGCTGCGAGGCGACTGATGGCGCGCGGCACCAAAACCGTCATCTACGGTATTCCGAACTGCGACACCGTGAAGAAGGCCCGTGTGTGGCTCGAAGAGCACGGCGTCGAGTTCGAGTTTCACGACTTCAAGAAGGCCGGCGTAACCGAGCCGCTGGTGCAGGACTGGTTGAAGGACGTCAAACTCGACGCGCTGCTGAACCGCCGCGGCACGACGTGGCGCGCGCTGTCCGACGACATGAAGGCGGCCGCGGAAACGCAGCCGGGCGCGATCGCGCTGATGATCCACAAGCCGTCGGTGATCAAGCGGCCGGTGCTGGTCGTGAACGGGCGCGTGAAGTCGCTCGGTTTTTCCGCTGACGAGTACGCGGCGCTGTTTGCCTGAGCGACTGCCAGGCACGAGGTAGCATGACGCGCGGCCTCGCGCCGCGTCGTTCAAAGGCTGTTGCCGGCTGCGGTGGCTCACCGCGAGCCGGCATTTTTTCATTTCAAAGTGGCTTGTACTGAATCCATGTCCGGCACCCTCGCCCTTACCGAACAACTGATCGCGCGCGCGTCCGTGACGCCCGACGACCAGCATTGCCAGCGTCTGCTGATCGAGCGCCTGGCCGCGCTCGGCTTCGAGCACGAGACGATCGAATCCAACGGCGTGACCAACCTGTGGGCCGTAAAACGCGGCGTCGACGGCACCGCGGGCAAGCTGCTCGCGTTCGCCGGTCACACCGACGTGGTGCCGACCGGCCCGCTCGAACAATGGCGCTCGGCGCCGTTCGAGCCGACCCAGCGCGACGGCAAGCTGTACGGCCGCGGCGCGGCGGACATGAAGGCGTCGATCGCCGGCTTCGTCGTCGCGAGCGAGGAGTTCGTCGCGGCCAACCCTCAGCACCGCGGCTCGATCGCGTTCCTGATCACGAGCGACGAGGAAGGCCCCGCCACCGACGGCACCGTCAAGGTCGTCGAAGCATTGCAGGAGCGCGGTGAGCGCATGGACTACTGCATCGTCGGCGAGCCGACGTCGAGCGAGCGGTTCGGCGACATGGTCAAGAATGGCCGGCGCGGCTCGATGTCGGGCAAGCTGATCGTCAAGGGCGTGCAAGGCCATATCGCTTATCCGCATCTGGCGAAGAATCCGGTGCACCTGCTCGCGCCCGCGCTCGCCGAGCTCGTCGCCGAGCGCTGGGACGATGGCAACGAATATTTCCCGCCGACCACCTGGCAGGTGTCGAACATCCACAGCGGCGCCGGCGCGACCAACGTGATCCCCGGCCATGCGGACGTGATGTTCAACTTCCGCTTCTCGACCGCGAGCACCGTCGAAGGCCTGCAAAAGCGCGTGCACGCGATTCTCGACAAACACGGCCTCGAATACGAACTGCATTGGACCGTGAGCGGCCTGCCGTTTATCACCCCGCGCGGCGAGCTGTCGAGCGCGCTCGCGCAAGCGATCAAGGACGAGACCGGCGTCGACACCGAGTTGTCGACCACCGGCGGCACGTCGGACGGCCGCTTCATCGCGCGCATCTGCAAGCAGGTGATCGAGTTCGGTCCGCTGAACGCAAGCATCCACAAGATCGACGAACATATCGAAGTCGCCGATATCGAGCCGCTGAAGAACGTGTATCGCCGCGTGCTCGAACAACTGATCGCATAACCAGGAACCTTGCGATGACGCTTCCTTTTTGCACCGTCCGCGACCTGCTGCGTTATGCAGTGTCGCGTTTTAGCGAGGCCAAGCTGTCGTTCGGCCACGGCTCGGCCAATGCCTACGACGAAGCCGCCTATCTGATCCTGCACACGCTGCACCTGCCGCTCGACCTGCTCGAGCCGTTTCTCGACGCGCGCCTGACCACGGCCGAAATCGAGGCGGTGCTGAAAGTGATCGAGCGACGCGCCGCCGAACGCGTGCCGGCCGCGTACATCACGCAGGAAGCGTGGATGCATGGCTATCGCTTTTACGTCGACGAGCGCGTGATCGTGCCGCGCTCGTTCATCGGCGAGTTGCTGCAGGACGGCCTGCAGCCGTACGTCGAGGACCCCGAGCAGGTCGGCGCGGTGCTCGAGCTGTGCACCGGCTCCGGCTGCCTCGCGATCCTCGCCGCCCACGCGTTCCCGAACGCCGACGTCGACGCGGTCGATCTGTCCGCGCCCGCGCTCGAAGTCGCGACGCGCAACGTGCTGGACTACCACCTCGACGACCGCATCGCGCTGTTCGAAGGCGATCTGTACGCGCCGCTCGCCGAGCGCCGCTACGACGTGATCATCAGCAACCCGCCGTACGTGAACGCGAAGTCGATGCAGGAGTTGCCGGCCGAATACAAGCACGAGCCGGAGATGGCGCTCGCGGGTGGCGCGGACGGCATGGACATCGTGCGCCGGATCATTGCCGGCGCGCGCAACTGGCTGACCGAAGACGGCGTGCTCGTCATCGAGATCGGCAACGAACGCGAGCACGTCGAGGCGGCGTTCGGCGGTCTCGACCTCGTGTGGCTGTCGACCAGCGCCGGCGACGACAACGTGTTCCTGATCCAGGCCAGCGACCTGCCGGTCTGAGTTCGGCATGCTGTCCGTTTGATCGCGCGGCGTGCGCGGCGCCGGCTTGCGTCGGATTTCGCAAGTGACGCGCGCCGCAGCACACACGGTTTATTCGTACGAGTTTTTGCGCTATTTTTTAGCGCGTGTTTTTAGGCCGTTTTTGGCGCTTTCCCAGGCGCCGCAGCCGCAGTCTGAATTCGTTGCCCGACGCGTTCGCCGCAGACCACGAAGCGAGCCTGTGCCCGCCTCCGTTTCCTGAACCCCGGCGCTTCGCCAACTGTTCGCGAGCTTATGACATTCGACCTGCTTCACGTCGGCCCGCTGGTTCTCCTTGCCCACATTCTCGGCATCATCGCGGCCGGTCACGCGATTCTCCATACCCGCACCTCGCAAGGGGCGATCGCGTGGGCCGTATCGCTGGTCGCGATGCCTTATCTGACGCTCGTGCCCTACCTGTTCCTTGGCCGCAGCAAGTTCGCCGGCTACGCGGACGCGCGCCGAGTCGAAAACGAGCTGCTGCGCACACGCGCGCATCCGCAGGTGTGGGACACGCACGCGTCGTCGGCCGGGGTGCCGACGCAGCAGCTCGGCTCGCGGCTCGTGCAGTCGCTGACGCGCCTCGGCGGCATGCCGTTCCTACCCGGCAATACCGTGCGCACGCTGATCAACGGCACGGCGACTTTCGAGGCCATCTTCGACGCGATCCAGAACGCGCGCCACTATGTGATTGTGCAGTTCTTCATCGTGCGCGACGACGCGCTCGGCGACATGCTGAAAGACGCGCTGATCGCGAAAGCGCAACAGGGCGTGCGCGTGTACTTCCTGTACGACAGCATCGGCAGCTTCGATCTGCCGCACCGCTACGTCGCGACACTGCGCGCGGCCGGCATCGAGATGCAGCCGTTCGCGACGAACCGCCGCTTCGTCAACCGTCTGCAACTGAATTTCCGCAATCACCGCAAGATCGTGGCGGTCGACGGCGAGCGCGCGTTTATTGGCGGTCATAACGTCGGCGTCGAATATCTGGGCGCGAAGCCGCCGCTGTCGCCGTGGCGCGATACGCATATCGAGGTGCGCGGCCCGGCGGTCGCCAGCATCCAGTTCGTCTTCATCGAGGACTGGTACTGGGCCACGCAGCAGTTGCCCGAGTTAGACGCGCCGGCCGCCGAATCAGCCGCCCCCTCCGCCGATCAGCGCGGCGACCACGACGCCCACGAACGCGCCGCGAACAACATGCACTGCATCGTGCTGCCAAGCGGCCCAGCCGACAAGCAGGAAACCTGCTCGCTGTTTTTCGTCGAAGCGATCAACGCGGCGCGCGAACGGATCTGGATCACGACGCCCTACCTGGTACCCGACGAAGCCGTGTTCGCCGCGCTGCGGCTCGCGGCGCTGCGCGGCGTCGACGTGCGCATCCTGATTCCGAGCCGGCGCGATCACCGGGTGGTGTTCGAGGCTTCGAAGCTGTATGCATACGACTCGCTGCGCGCGGGCATTCGCATCTTCCGCTATCAGCCGGGTTTCCTGCACCAGAAGGTCGTGCTGATCGACAGCAGCGCGGCCGCGATCGGCAGCGCCAATCTCGACAACCGCTCGTTCCGTCTGAACTTCGAGATCATGGTGCTGACCGTCGACCGCGGTTTCGCGCTCGAAGTCGAAACGATGCTGCTCGACGACTTCGCCGAGTCGCGCGAAATCGACCGCGACGAGTACCGCAAGGCGAACGCGCTGCGACGCATGCTGATGCACGTCGCACGGCTCTTTTCGCCGATCCTGTAGAGGCGCTCGTGCTTACAGCAGCGCTTCGATATCCTCGGTGATCGCCTCGGGCTTGGTCAGCGGCGCATAGCGCTTGACCACGTTGCCGTCGCGGCCGATCAGAAACTTCGTGAAATTCCACTTGATCGCCTCGAGACCGAGCAGCCCCGGCGCTTCGATCGTCAGGTAACGGAATAGCGGGTGCGCGTTCGGGCCGTTCACGTCGATCTTGTCGAACATCGGGAACGTCACGCCGTAATTCTTCTCGCAGAAGCTGCCGATCTGCGCGGCGTCGCCCGGCTCCTGCTTGCCGAACTGGTTGCACGGAAAACCGAGCACCGCGAGCCCGCGCGCCGCGTACGTGTCGTACAGCTTCTGCAAGCCCGCGTACTGCGGCGTGAACCCGCATTCGCTCGCGGTATTGACGATCAGCATCACCTTGCCTTGGTACTTCGCGAGACTCGCTTCCTCGCCGCCGAGCGTGCGTGCCGAAAACGAATAGATCGATGTCATGTGCCCTCCCGTGAAAGCCGTCAGTCTATGCCAAAAGCGCTGCCGATACAGTCGGCCGAATGGCCGATGGCGGCTGCGCTCAATGCGACAGCCGGGCAATCGGCGCCGCGCGCCCGGCAACCCGCCGGGCAGTCTAAAATAGCGGTTTTCTTCAGCCGGCCACGTCGTGATCCGCTTCAATCAGTTCAGCCTCGCGCGCGGCACCAAGCCGCTTTTCGACAACACCACGTTCACGTTGAACCCCGGTGAAAAAGCCGGCCTCGTCGGGGCGAACGGCGCGGGCAAGTCGACGCTGTTCGCCGTGCTGCGCGGCGAGCTGCATGCGGACGGTGGCGATTTCTCGATCCCGCCGACCTGGCGCATCGCCCACGTCGCACAGGAAACGCCTGCCGTCGACAAAACCGCCCTCGCCTACACGCTCGACGGCGACGCCGCGCTGCGCGACATCGAAGCGCGCATCGCGGCCGCCTCCGCGGCGCACGACGGCGCGGCCGAAGCCGAAGCGCACGCCGCCTTCGCCGACGCCGACGGCTACACCGCGCCGGCACGCGCCGAAGCGCTGCTGCTCGGCCTCGGTTTCACGCTCGACCAGACCCGCGAGCCGGTCAGCAGTTTTTCGGGCGGCTGGCGCATGCGGCTGAATCTCGCGCAGGCGCTGATGTGCCGCTCCGACCTGCTGCTGCTCGACGAACCGACCAACCACCTCGACCTCGACGCGATCGTCTGGCTCGAAGACTGGCTCAATCGCTATGCGGGCACGCTGATCGTGATCTCGCACGACCGCGAGTTTCTCGATTCCGTCTGCAACGTCACGCTGCATCTCGAGAACCAGCAGATCAAGCGCTACGGCGGCAATTACTCGCAATTCGAAGTGCTGCGCGCGCAGCAGATCGCCCTGCAGCAGAGCGCGTACGAAAAGCAGCAGCGCACGGTCGCGCATCTGCAAAGCTACATCAACCGCTTCAAGGCGCAGGCCACCAAGGCGCGTCAGACGCAAAGCCGGGTGAAGGCGCTCGAGAAGATGGAGCTGATCGCGCCCGCGCACATCGCGTCGCCGTTCACGTTCGAGTTCCGTACGCCCGACTCCGCGCCGAATCCGATGATGGTGATGGAAGATGTGCGCTGCGGCTACCACGCCGAAGACGGCAGCGAGATTCCGATCGTCGAGCGCGTGATGCTGTCGATCCAGAATGGTCAGCGCATCGGCCTGCTCGGCGCGAACGGCCAGGGCAAGTCCACGCTGATCAAGACGCTCGCGGGTACGCTTGAACCGCTCTCGGGCCACGTACGCGAAGGCAAGGGCTTGCGCATCGGCTACTTCGCGCAGCATCAGCTAGAAACGCTGCGTCCGGACGACACGCCGTTGCAGCACCTCGCGCGTCTCGCGCCCGATACGCGCGAGCAGGAACTGCGCGACTTCCTCGGCAGCTTCAACTTTTCCGGCGACATGGCGACCGCGAAGATCGCGCCGTTCTCGGGCGGCGAGAAAGCACGCCTCGCGCTCGCGCTGATCATCTGGCAGAAGCCGAACCTTCTGCTGCTCGACGAGCCGACCAATCACCTCGACCTCGAAACGCGCCACGCGCTGACGATGGCGCTCGCGCAATTCGAAGGCACGTTGATTCTGGTGTCGCACGACCGCCATCTGCTGCGCGCGACGACCGATCAGTTCATGCTGGTCGCGAAGCATCGTCTGCAGGAATTCGACGGCGATCTCGACGACTATCGCGACTGGCTGCTGCAGCATGCGGCCGAGCAGCGCGCGGCGTTGAAGGCGAATGCTTCCGGTGCGTCGGACGCAGCGTCCAGCGGCGCGGCAAATGGCGACAGCAACGTCAATCGCAAGGAGCAGCGCCGCCTCGAAGCTGAAACGCGGCAGAAGCTCGCGCATCTGAAGAAGCCGCTGCAAAGCCGCATCGCGAAGATCGAAAAGGAAATGGACGCGCTCAACGCGGAGAAGACGACGCTCGATACATTCGTCGCCGATCCCGCGAGCTACGAGCCGGAGCAGAAGAGCAAACTGACGGAGGCGATCCGCCGTCAGGCAGACGTGAACGCGCGCCTCGATACGCTCGAAGCCGAATGGCTCGAGACGCACGAGGAACTCGAACAGATCGGCTAGCGGCACGCAACGGCCGGGCCGCGCCGGCATCCACGGGAGCTTGGCTTTGTCATTTGCGAACTCGTCGTCCCCGTCATCGGTGTCTGGACCCGCGGCTGCAACGGCAACCGAGGTGCCGCCACCGTTGCAAGGACTCCGCGTGCTCGACCTCACGCGCCTCTTGCCGGGGCCGGCGGCCGCGCTGCGCCTCGCCGAGCTCGGCGCCGATGTGCTGAAGATCGAAGCGCCCGGCGCGGGCGACCCGACGCGCACGATGATGCAGTCGTCGAGCGATCGTGTCGCGGGTAGGCCCGGTGCGTTCTACCGGATGGTCAATCGCGGCAAGCGCGAGACGCGCCTCGACCTCAAATCCGAAGCGGGACGCAACGTGCTGCGCGCGCTCGCGGCCGAAGCCGACGTGTTGATCGAGAGCTTCCGGCCCGGCGTGATGGAGCGGCTCGGCCTCGGCTACGCGACGCTCGGCGCTGCCAATCCGCGGCTCGTCTATTGCGCGATCAGCGGATATGGCGCAAGCGGTCCGTTCGCGGACCATGCGGGCCACGATCTGAACTACATCGGCTATGCCGGCGTGCTCGATCAACTGGCAAGCCGCGACGGTGCGCCGATCCTGCCGAACTTCCAGATCGCCGATCTGCTCGGTGGCGCCTTGAGCGCGGTCACGCAGATTCTCGCCGCGCTCTGGCATGTCGCGCGTGGTGGCGCGGGCCGCTTCGTCGATGTATCGATGACGCACACGAGCTATGCGCACAACTTCGTCGCGCAGGTGTCGCTGGTCAACGAAGGGGCGGCGCCCGCAGCGGGCAGTGGCCTGCTAAATGGCGGCGTGCCCTGCTACAACCTGTACCGCACGAGCGATCAGCGCTGGCTCGCGGTCGGCGCGCTCGAACTGAAGTTCTGGGAAACGCTGTGCATGGCGCTCGATCGGCCCGAATGGGCGACGCGTCACTGGAGCCTGGGGCAGGCGATCGGCGGTCCCGATGCGTTGGCACTCATCCGGGAACTCGCTGAGGTGATCGCGACCCGCACGCTCGGCGAATGGGTGGAATCGTTGGAGTCGCTCGATTGCTGCGCGTCGCCGGTGCTGACGCCCGCTGAAGCGGCGCAGCATCCGCTGTTCAATCCGCACACGTATGCGGCGGCGGCCGCGAGCGCCGCCGACTCAGACGACGACGGGGCCTAACCCGCCGCCGTCAACGCCGCGTCGCCGTCTGCCTCGGCAGCGTTTGACGCGGCGACTTCTCGTCGTCGTACAGCAAGTGCTTGCGACCTTCCACATGGCGGCTGATCGTGGCGCGCACTTCGGCGGCGGTCACGTCTTCGGCCACCACGCGCCGCGAGATCTGCCCCGCGGTGTCGATCCACTCGACGATCCGGCAAGCGCCGCCCCATGGCCGATGAATCGGTGCGGAGACCCGGCAGCCGCGCACCTGGATGTGCGGGTCGGCAGCGGTTTCATGTGACTGTTTCAAAGCGCGATCCTTTTTCGAGCATCAGAAGGGATGCATATCGTTACAGCTTAGGAAAAAGGTATGGCGGCCAGGTTACAGCCAATATGGCGATATTTACAGGGCATTACGGGACCGCGAGCGCGCAATGTACCGGCGAGCCGTCCCGGCCCCGTCTATTCGAGCGTGCGGACGCGGTCGATGGCCTGTTCGATCCGTTCGACCGCAACGACCTGTAAGCCTTCGATCGGCTGTTTCGGCGCATTGGCCTTCGGAATCACCGCCACCGAGAAGCCGAGCTTGGCCGCTTCCTTCAGGCGTTCCTGACCGCGCGGCGACGGCCGGATTTCCCCGGCGAGGCCCACTTCGCCGAATACGACGAGCCCCTTCGGCAGCGGCTTGTTGCGCATCGACGAATGAATCGCGAGCAGCACCGAGAGGTCGGCGGCGGGCTCGGAGATCTTCACGCCACCCACCGCGTTCAGGAACACGTCCTGATCGAAACAGGCGATGCCCGCATGCCGATGCAGCACCGCGAGCAGCATCGCGAGCCGGTTCTGTTCGAGGCCGACCGCGAGGCGGCGCGGATTCGGCGCGTTGGCCGAATCGACGAGCGCCTGCACTTCGACGAGCAACGGCCGCGTGCCCTCCTGCGTGACGAGCACGCACGAACCCGGCACCGACTGCTCGTGCTGCGACAAAAACAATGCCGACGGATTCGCGACGCCGCGCAAACCACGCTCGGTCATCGCGAACACGCCGAGCTCGTTGACCGCGCCGAAACGGTTCTTGATCGCCCGCACGAGACGGTACGACGAGTGCGTATCGCCCTCGAAGTACAGCACCGTATCGACGATATGTTCGAGCACGCGCGGCCCCGCGAGCGCGCCCTCTTTCGTCACGTGTCCGACCATGATGATCGTGGTGCCCGACTGCTTGGCGATGCGCGTCAGTTGCGCGGCGCACTCGCGCACTTGCGAGACCGAGCCCGGCGCCGATGTCAAAGCATCCGAATAGACGGTCTGGATCGAATCGATCACGGCGACTTCGGGCCGTTGCTCGGTGATCGTCGCCTGAATTTTTTCGAGCTGGATTTCCGCGAGCAATTGCAGTTCGCTCGCCTTCGAGCCGGGTTCGAGCAGTGCGAGCCGTTGCGCGCGCAACGCGATCTGCGCGCCCGACTCTTCGCCGCTGATATAGAGCGCGCGCTTGTCCGCGGCGATCTCGGCGAGCGATTGCAGCAGCAATGTAGATTTACCGATGCCCGGATCGCCGCCGATCAGGACCACGCCGCCCGGCACGAGGCCGCCGCCGAGCACGCGGTCGAATTCGCTGACGCCGGTGGAAAAGCGCGGCACGTCCGACGCGTCGATGTCGGCGAGGCGCCGCACTGGCGTGCTCTTCGCGAGCGACTGGAAACGGTGAGCGGACGGCGCCTCTGCGACCGATTCGACGAGCGTGTTCCACGCCTGGCAAGACGGGCATTGACCGGACCACTTGGGCGACTGTCCGCCGCATTCCCCGCAGATATACAACGTCTTCGCTTTCGCCACGCGTCACTCCGCCCGAACCGGCACACGCGGCGCGACCGCGCACATCAGCTCGTAGCCGATCGTGCCGCAGGCTTGCGCGACGTCGTCGATGGGCAGCGCGGTACCCCACAGTTCCACGCGCGAGCCGACGTTGGCGGTCGGCACCGGGGTCAGGTCGACGGTCAGCATGTCCATCGACACGCGTCCAACGATTCGCGTGCGCACCCCATCGACGATCACCGGCGTGCCTTCGGGCGCGACGCGCGGATAGCCGTCCGCGTAACCGCACGCGACCACGCCGATGCGCATCGGCGCGCGCGCGGTGAACGTGGACCCATAGCCGACCGAACTGCCTTCGCCGAGCGTCTGCACGGCGATCAGTTCCGACGCGAGCGTCATCGCGGGCTGCAGTCCGGTGCCGTCGATCGCGGCCGTCACGCCGGATGGCGACGCGCCGTACAGGATGATGCCCGGACGCACCCAGTCGAAATGCGCTTCGGGATGCCACAGTGTCGCGGCCGAATTCGACAGGCTGCGCGCACCGGCGATGCCCTGCGCGCCGCGCGCGAACGCCTCCATCTGATGCGCGATGCCGCGCTCGGCATCGGCATCGGAAAAATGCGTCATCAACGTGATCTGGCCGACGCCCTGGCAGGCGCGCGCGCGCTCCCATGCGGCACGAAATTTTTCCACCGTGTAGCCGAGCCGGTTCATACCGGTGTTCATCTTCAACTGGATATTGACCGGTTTCGACAGGCGCGCCATTTCGAGCATGCGCAGCTGCTCGTCCGAATGCAGCGCCGTGGTCAGGCTGTAGCGATCGATTACGTCGATGTCGGTCGGCCGAAAAAAGCCTTCCAGCAGAAGAATTGGGCCTGCCCAGCCCAATTCACGCAACTTCACCGCTTCTTCGAGGTCCAGCAACCCAAAGCCGTCCGTCGCGCGCAATCCGGGAAACACGCGCGCGAGGCCATGCCCGTAGGCATTAGCCTTGACGACGGCCCAGACTTTTGATTTCGGCGCATAGCGCCGCGCGACAGCGAGGTTATTGGCGAGAGCAGCGGTATGAATCGTGGCGGAAAGGGGGCGCGGCATGGGATTTTTTCGAAAAGACACTTGCGAATCAGCGGCTTACAAGGCGTTTTCAGCGCTCTGCGGCCCGCTGGGCGGTGCGATCAAGGATTCTGCTAGTCTGAATCCATCTATTTTCATGATATAAAGCCGTGCGCACAACCCATTTCGATCGGCATAAGCCCGGACGCATAACAAACGGCCGGGGCGGACAGACCGCAGCGAGGACAGCATCGCATCAGATGAAAAAAGGCTTTTACACCATCATGGCCGCGCAGTTTTTTTCGTCGCTGGCCGACAATGCGCTTCTGATCGCTGCTATCGCACTGCTGAAAGATCTTCACGCTCCGAACTGGATGACGCCGCTGCTCAAGCTGTTTTTTGTGCTGTCGTACGTCGTTCTTGCCGCTTTCGTCGGCGCATTCGCCGACTCCCGTCCGAAAGGACGCGTGATGTTCATCACCAATACGATCAAGGTGGTCGGCTGCATCACGATGCTGGTCGGCGCGCATCCGCTGATTGCGTACGGCATCGTCGGCTTCGGCGCGGCGGCCTACTCGCCCGCCAAATACGGCATTCTCACCGAACTGTTGCCGCCTGACCGGCTCGTCGCCGCGAACGGCTGGATCGAAGGCACCACGGTCGGCTCGATCATTCTCGGCACGGTGCTCGGCGGCGCGCTGATCAGCCCGCACATCGCCGCGCCGATTCTCAAATGGCACGTCCCCACCGTGAACACGCCCGCGGAAGCCGCGATGCTCGTGATCATGGGCATTTACGTGGTCGCCGCGCTCTTTAATCTGCGCATTCCCGACACCGGCGCGCGCTATCCGCGCCAGGAACACGGGCCGATCCGCCTGATCACCGATTTCGCCGACTGCTTTCTCGTGCTGTGGCGTGACAAGCTCGGACAGATTTCTCTCGCTGTGACGACGCTGTTCTGGGGCGCGGGTGCGACGCTGCAATTCATCGTGCTTAAATGGGCCGAGGTGTCGCTGGGCATGTCGCTGTCCGAGGCGGCAATCCTGCAGGCGGTGGTCGCAGTCGGCGTCGCGGGCGGCGCGATTTTTGCGGCTTCGCGCGTGCCGTTGAAGAAGTCGCTGTCGGTCTTGCCGGTCGGCATCATGATGGGTATCTCCGTGATGCTGATGGCGTTCTACACGCGCGATCTGTTTCCCCCGCACTGGGGCATTTATTTTGGCCGCATGCACGTGTCGGGCTATCTGATCTTCGCGTATATCTTCCTGATGTTCGTGGGCGGCCTGTCGGGCTTTTTCGTCGTGCCGATGAATGCGCTGCTGCAGCATCGCGGGCACGTGCTGCTGTCGGCGGGCCATTCGATCGCCGTGCAGAACTTCAACGAGAATCTGTCCGTGCTCGTGATGCTGTGCCTGTACGCGGTGCTCGTTTGGCTCGACGTGCCGGTTACCGTCGTGATCGTGCTGTTCGGCACCTTCGTGTGCGTGATGATGTGGCTCGTGATGCGGCGCCATCAGGCGAACCAGCGCGCGTTCGATTCGGTCGCGCTGATCGGCGAAGCCAAGCACTGATCAACCGCGCCGGGCCGGCCGCGACACGCACGAGCGGGCCCTTCTTCTTCCTCGCTCGACCATGACTCAATCGATTCCCAATGTGCTGACGATCGCCGGCTCCGATTCCGGCGGCGGCGCTGGCATCCAGGCCGATCTGAAGGCCTTCTCCGCGCTCGGCGCCTATGGCGCGAGCGTGATCACCGCGCTGACCGCGCAGAACACGCGCGGCGTGACCGCGATCCACGCGCCGGACCCTGGCTTCATCACCGCGCAGCTCGACGCGGTGTTCGACGACATCCGCATCGACGCGGTGAAGATCGGCATGCTCGCGAATGCGCCGATCGCGCGCGCGGTTGCCGACGCGCTGCGCCGTCACCGGCCCAAACACATCGTGCTCGACACGGTGATGATCTCGAAGAGCAATCACGCACTATTGCTGCCCGATGCGGTCGCGGTGGTACGCGACGAACTGCTGCCGCTCGCCGATCTGCTGACGCCGAATCTGCCGGAAGCGGCCGCGCTGCTCGGCACGCAGCCCGCCACCGACGAAGCCGGCATGGTCGAGCAAGGCGAAGCGTTGCGCGGGCTCGGCGCGCGCGCGGTGCTGATGAAGGGCGGCCATCTGAGCGCGACCGATAGCCCCGACTGGCTCGTGCAGGAAAGCGGCACGCTGCGCCTCGGCGGTCCGCGCGTGCCGGTGAAGAACACGCATGGAACGGGCTGCACGTTGTCGTCGGCGATCGCGGCGTTGATTCCGCAGCGCGACGATCTCGCTAGCGCCGTGGCCGATGCGAAGGTTTATCTGACCGGCGCGTTGCAGGCGAGCGAGCGGCTCGACGTCGGCCACGGCGTGGGGCCGGTGCATCACTTTCATCGGTGGTGGTAAGCGACGCTATTGCTTCGCGTAACGCCGCGCGTGCTCGGGCCAGTCGTCGGGCACGATAAAGCCGCGCGAGCGTTCGAGCAGATGTCCCGTATCGTCTTCGATGAATCCGGCGACCATCGTCGGGCCGTGTTGCGGTGAGATTTGAGCGGCGAGCGTGTTTGCGTCGACATAGCACGAATCGTGCGCGCCGGCTTGCATTCGATACTCCGGCGCAAGCCATTCGAGCCGCGGCAACACCCGCCACCTATGCGTGTGCGCGCACTCGAAAGCCGGCCAGTCGCGATGCGTAATCCACCAGCCGCGGCCATGCGCGGGATCGAGTTCGGCAGGATCGGTGGGCGTGGCCCCATGCCGGTAGAACAGCCAGCCTTTGACGAACATCTGCGGCGTCCACGTGCCTGCATAGCCCGTCGATGCAAATTCCTCGCGTGCGCTGAGCGGCAACTGATGATCGAGCAGATGCGCGAGCTTCAGATCGAAGCGGTCCTTCAGATTGGGGCCGACGTAATCGGCGAGATGCGCCGCCTCTGCCCTATTCGGATCGCCCGCATGCAGATAGCACTTCACCGCGAGTTCCCAATGCAGTCGCGCGCCCTCGCGCGTGCGCACGAGGAAATCGCATTCACCAAGCGTGCGGCCGGCGTGCCGTAGCGGCACACCCGCTGCGATCAATTGCGTCGCCGGCCCATGACGAAGGAAAAAACCCAGCAGGCGTTCGGCGTAGCGGCCAAGACGCGTGATGCGCGTTGCCGCGAGATCCTGATGCAGAGATTCTGGCGTGGTGTCGAGCGCGCGCAGCCAGTCGAGCGTGGCCTGCAATTCCTGCGGTGTATCGAAGGGAGCCGCGAGCGCGCCCGCGGGAGGCTGAGGGCGCAACAGATCGGGACTCAGCAGCAGCCACGCGAGATCGCGGACGGCGGGTTCGCGCAGTGCATCGACTGAAGCACAGTCGCGCAATCCCAGCAACCTATCGAGAAGCGCCGCGTGGCTGATAGACGCGGCGGGCATGCGCGCCGCCGGGCCCTCGGGGATCGTCACTTTGATTCGTTCGACGGCGCGCCGCCGTTCGCCAGCCACGTGGCGCGCGCAAGGCACAGGTCCGTCCATGCCTTGGCCTTGTCGGGCAGGCTACGCAGCAGATAGGCCGGATGATAGGTGACGATCACCGGCACGCCCTCGTACGTATGCACGCGGCCGCGCAGCGACGAAATGCTCGCGTCGGTCTTCAGCAGACTCTGCGCGGCGAAACGGCCGAGCGCGACGATCAGCTTCGGCTTCACGAGCGACACCTGACGCTGCAGATAAGGTTCGCAACGGGCGACCTCGTCCGGCTGCGGATTCCGGTTGCCGGGCGGCCGGCACTTGATCACGTTCGCGATATACACGTTGGTGCCGCGCGCGAGCGCGAGCGAATGCAGCATGTTGTCGAGCAGCTTGCCGGCCTGGCCGACGAACGGTTCGCCTTGACGGTCCTCGTTCTCGCCGGGCGCTTCGCCGATCAGCATCCAGTCGGCCTCGCGATCTCCGACGCCGAACACCGTGTTCGTGCGTTTCTCGCACAGCCGGCAGGCCTCGCATCCAGCGACGCGCTCGGCGAGCGCGTCCCAGTCGAGCGTGTGGATAGCCGGCAGCGCGGGCGCGTCGCGGCGTGCTTCGGCGGGTGCGGGGGCCGATGCGGTGGGATCGTCGAACCACGCGAAGTCGTCGTCGGGTGGGGCGTCGAAAGTCGGCGGCGCTGAAAAGTCCGGTTGCGGTTGTGATGTCTCGCGGCGTGCGGCGGTTTCGTCGAAGCGCGGTGCGGGTTCACTCGGCGCTTGTTGCGGCTGCGCGTCGGCCGATGCGCGCAACGGTTCCCGCGAGGTCTGCGGCGCCGGCTCCGCGCGTCGCTCGTCGTCTGCGTCTGCCGGTATCGACTGCGACGCATCACCCTGCCCGGCCTCCGGCTCGCGCCCGGCGAGTCCGCGACGCACCCACAACGGCGCGAGTCCAAATTCTTCGAGCACCGATTCATGCAGCGCCATCTTCGCCCTCCGTGGCAAACGACAGACGCATCACGATCGCGTCCTCCCGGGCGCGATGCCGCGCCGGATAATAATTTTTGCGCCGGCCGATCGATGCGAAGCCAAAGCGCTCGTACAAACGGATCGCCCGATGATTCGACGGCCGCACTTCGAGCAGCAGCCCCTCGAGCTTCTCCGCGTGCGTGATGCGCACCGCCTCGCGCAGCAGCGCGAGGCCCGCGCCCGCGCCTTGAGCTTGGGGTGCCACGCACAGATTCAGCAGATGCATTTCATCGACGACCGGCATCAGCACGCAATAGCCGATCAAAGTGCCCGTCACGTGGCGCAGACAGACGCCGAAATAGCCGTTGCGCAGCGAGTCGCCGAAGTTGCCGCGACTCCACGGAAACTCATACGCAAGCTTCTCGATCGCGGCGACTTCATCCAGGTCGCTTTCGGTCATCGGCGACATGTAGCGGTCCGTGAGCAGCACACCGCTCATGGGCGCGCCTCGTCGTGGGACGGCTGGCCGGACGCGCTGTCGGGCGCGCTCTGCGCGGACTGCCCGGCGTTGTGAGCCGCTTTGGCTGATTTCGCCGCCTTGTCGGCCATGCGCTCGGCGGTCGTCTGCGCGACCTTGTCGCGCACGTACTCGGGCGCAGCCCGATCGGCGGGTACCGTGCGACCCGCATGGAACGCGCGCAGCGCCGCGTACGCCAGCGGCAACGCATGCGGCAACGCTTCGCCATCGACGCTTCGCGCGGCCGCGACCGCCGGCAATCGCTCGCCGAACGCGGCGGCCGCATTGCCGGCAAGCGTGAACGGCCCGTCGGGCAGCACGATCCGCTCAGGCGCATCGAGCGACGCCGTCTGCACGGTGCGCCATTCGTGTTGCGCGTCGTCCCACGCGTAGTCGGCCCAGTAGATTTCGCCCATGCGCGCGTCGAGCGCGGCGAGCACGCGCGTCGTCGACGGATCATGCAGGCGGGCGCTCTCCGCGCACGCGAGCAGCGTGCCAATCGGCACGACCGGCAGGTCCAGGCCGAACGCGAGGCCTTGGGCGACGCCGGTCGCCGTACGCAGTCCGGTGAACGAACCCGGGCCCGAGCCGAACGCGATCGCGTCGCAGTCCGCCAACGTGAGGCCGGCTTCGTCGAACAGTTCGCGGATCGCCGGCAGCAGGCGGGTACTGGACACCGCGCCGGTTTGTTCGTGACGAACCCAGACGCGCGGTTCGGCGCTGGGCTGACCGGCGGCATCGACGGACGCGGACACGAGCGCCGCCGAACAGAATTCAGTCGAGGTATCGAGGGCTAGGAGCACTGTTTGAGTCATGGACCGTATTGTAATCGGCACGGTGCGCGTGAATGGTGGTTTGCGCGGCCTTGCTGCCCCGCTTCGCAGCCGCCCAGTTTGGAATAAGCCCTCGGCCCCGTTGCGTCAGGCAATTGTTATGATTTTCGGCCGATCTCATCTATCCCGCGACGCAGGCCAAACCACCATGACCGATATCAACTCCCAGTTCGAACAAGCCCAGCAGGACGTCAAGCAGCTGCCCGAGCGCCCGGGCAATCTGACGCTGCTGCGTCTCTATGCACTCTTCAAGCAGGCGAGCGAGGGCGACGTGCACGGCGACAAGCCGGGCTTCACCGACCTCGTCGGCAAATACAAGTACGAAGCTTGGGCGGCGCTCAAGGGCACCGCGCAGGACGCTGCGAAGCAGCAATATGTCGAGCTCGTCGAATCGCTGAAGAGCGGCGCGGCGGCCTGAGTTTCCGGCGCGCCAATCATCTGTGGAAATGGCCGTATGGGAACCCCGCCACGGCCTCGCGGGGTTCCGGACGCGAGGCTCCGGGCCATCGCCCTCACGTCCCTACTGCATTCCGGCACTTTTTTCTGTCGGATTTGCCTGAATGGTGGCGCAGTGCAGCAAAGTTCGCTATAATGCCGCCTGCGCTTCACTGCTTTGGCCGTTTTTCCAGCGGTCCTCGCGGCGCAGCGTCCCATAGCGTTTGCTCCAATCCAGTTTAGAACCTGTCCCCTTCTGCCTAGCCCCCTACGGGCTCAAGTCCCAGGCTGGCGGCTCGCCATGTTGGCACGTCGCATCCGATACAGCTTCTAACGAAAAACTCGCCTTCATTGTCGCGAGTTGCCCCCGTTTTTCGATTTGCTCGCTGCTTTTTTGCTCGCTGAATCCGACGACTTGGGTATGCCGATTGGCGTTGACGTTTTCATCCGATGAACCACCCAGGATCGTTTTCAAGGATTCACATGACTTTGAGCAACACCCCCAGCAGCCCGTTGAACGCCATCGCCGACGAAGCACTTGGTCTCGCGCCCGCCGCTCCCGCAGCCGCCGCGCAAGCTGACACCAAGCCGAGCTTCGCGTCGCTCGGCCTGTCCGCGGAAGTCGTCTCCGCGCTGACCGCCGCTGGCTACGAGCACCCGACGCCGGTGCAGCAACGCGCGGTGCCGGCTGGTATCGCCGGCCGCGATCTGCTGGTTTCGAGCCCGACCGGTTCGGGCAAGACCGCCGCCTTCATGCTGCCCGCCATCGAGCGTTTCGCGCAGCTGCAAAAGGCCCAGGCGAGCCAGCCGCGCGAACCGCGTCCGGCCGACGGTGGCCGCGGCCGCCGTCCGCAGCCGGTCGCGCGTCCGACCATGCTGGTGCTGACCCCGACCCGCGAACTCGCGATGCAGGTCACGACCGCCGCCGCCACGTACGGCAAGCACCTGAAGCGCCTGCGCACCGTCAGCATTCTGGGCGGCGTCGCTTATGGCCAACAACTGATGCTGCTCGCGAAGAACCCTGAAATCCTCGTTGCGACGCCGGGCCGTCTGATCGACCACCTCGAGCGCGGCCGCATCGATCTGTCGCAACTGCAGATCCTCGTGCTCGACGAAGCCGACCGCATGCTCGACATGGGCTTCATCGACGACATCGACACGATCGTCGCCGAAACGCCGGCTACCCGTCAGACCATGCTGTTCTCGGCCACGCTCGACGGCAAGATCGGCTCGCTGACCGGCCGTCTGTTGAAGGACCCGGAGCGTATCGAAATCGTCCAGCGCATGGAGCAGCGCACCAACATCGCGCAAACCGTCCATTACGTCGACGACCGCGATCACAAGGACCGTCTGCTGGACCATCTGCTGCGCGACTCCGGCCTCGACCAGGCGATCGTCTTCACGGCAACCAAGATGGACGCAGACCAACTGGCGGGCCGTCTGGCCGACGCCGGTTTCGAATCGGCTGCGCTGCACGGCGACCTGCCGCAAGGGGCGCGTAACCGCACGATCCGCGCGCTGCGCGAGCGCCGCGTGCGCGTGCTGGTTGCGACCGACGTCGCCGCTCGCGGTATCGACATCCCGGGCATCACGCACGTGTTCAACTACGACCTGCCGAAGTTCGCCGAAGACTACGTGCACCGTATCGGCCGTACCGGCCGCGCGGGTCGCTCGGGTATCGCGGTGAGCCTCGTGCATCACGCCGAACAGGGCGCGTTGAAGCGCATCGAGCGCTTCGTGCGCACGCCGCTGCCGGTCAACGTCGTCGAAGGCTTCGAGCCGCGCAAGGCGCCGCCTTCGGGCAACGGCCGTCCTGGCTTCGGTGGCCGCGGCCGTCCGGGCGGTAACGGCCGTCGCTTCGGCAGCGGCTCGGGCAAGCCGGGCGGCTACGGCGGCTCGCGCAACGGGAACGGCAATGGCAACGGCGGCGGCTGGGGCAACAAGTCGGCCGGCGGTTCGCGTGACGGCTACGGCTCGCGCGAAAGCCACGGCGGTTCGCGTGACGGCTATGGCTCGCGCGAAGGCTTCGGCGGTGGTTCGCGTGACAGTTACGGTTCGCGTGACGGCTACGGCGCGCGCCGCAACGACGGTCCCCGTTCGGCACGTCGCGGCAGCTGATAGCTACGCACAAGACTGACCGGACGGCTTCGCGCCGTCCGTGAGAACAGCAGAAAACCGGCGCTCAGGCGCCGGTTTTTTTTCACCTGTCCGCTGCCCGCCCCAAATTTCGCGATGTGGAAAAATTTTTTGCGTCGTAAAAAATCATGCTGCAAGGCACAAGAACGACTGTTGCAACAGGGAAAATATCGTTTCTCATCGCGAAATGCGACATTCAAGCCATTGATTTAACGTAAAAATAAATATTGGAAAAACGCTTTGCGGTGTCTATTGCGCGTCCATCGATTTGCCTAGACTCTTATATAAGACTTCACGAACCACAGCGCCCTCTCAGGGCCCGGCGCTTCGAGAAGACAGAGTCACCCATCCTCCATAACTGGCATCGAAGGAGCACATCATGACAATGACCCGCGAACAGCAAGTGCAGCAACTCAAGCAGCAATGGGAAACGGACCCGCGTTGGAAGGGTGTCAAGCGCACCTACTCGGCTGAAGACGTGGTGCGTCTGCGCGGCTCGGTGCAACCCGAGCACACGCTCGCGAAGCGCGGCGCCGAAAAGCTGTGGGCCGCAGTGAACAGCGAGCCGTTCGTGAACTCGCTCGGCGCGTTGACGGGCAACCAGGCGATGCAGCAGGTGAAGGCCGGTCTGAAGGCAATCTATCTGTCGGGCTGGCAGGTCGCGGGCGATGCCAACGTCGCTGGTGAAATGTACCCGGACCAATCGCTGTATCCGGCCAACTCGGTGCCGCTCGTCGTCAAGCGCATCAACAACACGCTGACGCGTGCCGACCAGATCCAGTGGTCGGAAGGCAAGAACCCGGGCGATGAAGGCTACGTCGATTACTTCGCGCCGATCGTGGCCGACGCGGAAGCCGGTTTCGGCGGCGTGCTGAACGCGTTCGAACTGATGAAGGCGATGATCGAAGCGGGCGCGTCGGGCGTGCACTTCGAAGACCAGCTCGCCTCGGTCAAGAAGTGCGGCCACATGGGCGGCAAGGTGCTCGTGCCGACCCGCGAAGCCGTCGCGAAGCTGACCGCCGCACGTCTGGCCGCCGACGTCTCGGGCGTGCCGACCGTGCTGCTCGCCCGCACCGACGCGGAAGCCGCCGACCTCGTGACATCGGACGTCGACGACAACGACCGCCCGTTCCTGACCGGCGAGCGCACCGTCGAAGGCTTCTATCGTACGAAGCCGGGCCTCGAGCAGGCAATCTCGCGCGGCCTCGCGTATGCGCCGTACGCCGACATGATCTGGTGCGAAACCGGCAAGCCGGACCTCGAGTTCGCGAAGAAATTCGCCGACGCGATCCACAAGGAGTACCCGGACCAGCTGCTGTCGTACAACTGCTCGCCGTCGTTCAACTGGAAGAAGAACCTCGACGACGCAACGATCGCGAAGTTTCAGCGCGAGCTCGGCGCAATGGGCTACAAGTTCCAGTTCATCACGCTGGCCGGCTTCCACGCGCTGAACTACTCGATGTTCAACCTCGCGTACGGCTATGCGCGCAACCAGATGACCGCGTTCGTCGAAATGCAGCAGGCGGAGTTCGCGGCGGCCGAAAAGGGCTTCACTGCGGTCAAGCACCAGCGCGAAGTCGGCACCGGCTACTTCGACGCCGTCACGCAGACGGTCGAGCGCGAAGCATCGACGACCGCGTTGCATGGTTCGACGGAAAACGAGCAGTTCTTCGACAAGAAGGTCGCCTGAGATGAGCCGGTCGGGTCACGCAATCCCGTGGCCTGAACGCAGCAACGATTGGCAAATGTCGAGGGGCAACGTCAGAGTGCCGCCGACACTGGGAGGACCGCGCCGTACCAGATTGGCAGGAACATTAGTGCGCATGCCAGCGGCCGGGGTCTGAGAGAAGCCAGCACGCGGCAGGCGTGCGGCGAACCTGAACGCGCCGGCTTCGCCGCCGGCGCGTTTTTTTTCGAAGGCCGCGCATGCCGGCACGCTGCCGGCGGTGCAAAGCGATTCAGCGATAGACGATCACAGGAATTTTCGTATGCGTGAGCACCCGCTGCGTTTCACTGCCGATCAACAGGCTTCCGAGCCCACGCCGCCCATGCGACGCCATGAAGATCACATCACAGCCGCCCTGCTCGGCCGCTTCGATGATGCCGAGATACGGCGCCGGATGCACGCTCGTGCGGCTCTCGACGTGGACGCCGACGCGGTGCGCCGCATGCTCGACTTCGCGCAGATGCACGCGCGCTTCGCGCTCGCTGCGTTGCAGGAACTCGCCTGGTGGTTCGATCGCGACATCGGAGAACGGCGAATACGGATACTGCGGCAGACATGCGTACGCGGTCACGCGGGCGCCCACGGCCTGCGCGAGATCGATCGCGCCCGCTATCGCTTTGCGTGAAAGATCTGAACCATCGGTCGGAACCAGGATGTGCCTGAACATGATGCCCTCCGTCGCCGGCTGCGCGCAGCACGGGGTCAGCGTCCAACAAAGCCCAGGGTGCAGGCTGCCCGAAACGATTGTAATGCGTATGAATGCGAGTAATTGCGACCGTCTGGGGATTGGCGGGTCAGTCCCAGTAACCGGGTTCGCCGTACGTATGCTTGAGAAAGTCCAGAAACAGCCGCACTCGCAGCGGCAGATGACGGCGCTGCGGGAACACCGCGTGGATGCCGATCGGCGGCGCGGCGAATTCGTCGAGCACCGTGACGAGGCGCCCCGCCGCGAGGTCCGCGCCGACCTCCCACCACGAGCGCCACGCGAGCCCGTGTCCGGCGAGACACCATTCGTGCAGCACCGCGCCGTCCGAGCATTCCATCGTGCCGGACACCTTGATCGACACGACCTTGCCGTCGTGCTGGAACATCCAGCCGCGCTGCTGGTTCGCGCTCGCGCCGAGCGCGAGGCAGTTGTGGCGCGCGAGCTCGGCGAGGCTGTGCGGCGCGCCGCGCCGGTTCAGATACGCGGGCGACGCGACGCACACGCGGCGGTTTTCGGCCAGCTTCAGCGACACCAGCGACGAATCGGGCAACTCGCCGAGCCGCACCGCGCAATCGAAGCCTTCGTTGACGAGATCGACGAGACGATCGGACAGATCGAGCGTGATCGACACGTCCGGATGCGCGACCGTGAATGCGGGCACCAGCGGCGCCACGTGCCGGCGTCCGAAGCCGGCCGGCGCCGACAGCCGCAAATGGCCGCTCGCCTTCACACCGCCCGCCGACACGCTCGCCTCGGCGTTCTGCATGTCGTGAAGGATGCGCTGGCAGTCTTCAAGAAAGGCCGAGCCTTCGAAGGTGAGCGTGATCTTGCGCGTCGTGCGCACCAGGAGCTTGACGCCGAGGCGCTCCTCGAGCGCGTCGATGCGCCGGCCGATGATCGCGGGCGCGACGCCCTCGGCGAGCGCCGCCGCGGACAGGCTGCCTTTGGCCGCGACGGTGGCGAAGGTCTCGATCTGCTTGAAACGGTCCATGAACGATACGCGCCGCGAAAGCAATTAAGTCGGCGCAAAAGTGAGGGTTGTGTGTGAGATTAGGTATATGAAAGTAAAAGATCAAGTGATCTTTAGCCTATTTTTTAGTACCTAACGTCACCAATACAATCGATCCCGACCTCTGACAGGAGCGCATGGCAATGTCGGCCACAACGACAGCTTCACCGCGAGCAGTGATTTTCGACGCCTACGGCACGTTGTTCGACGTGCATTCGGTGATCGCCGCCGCGGAACAACTATTCCCCGGACACGGCGACGCGCTGTCGCAGCTGTGGCGCCAGAAGCAGATCGAATACACGCAACTGCGCACGCTCGCCGCGCGCAGCGACGCCCCCGGCGAACACTACCGCCCGTTCTGGGACATCACGCTCGACGCACTGCGCTTCGCCGCGAAAAGACTGCAGCTCACGCTCGGCCGCTCGGCCGAAAAGCGTCTGATGGACGAATACGCGTGTCTGTCCACGTTTCCCGACGCCGTGCCGGTGCTGCGCGCGTTGCGCGAGCCCGCCGCCGTGCCGCATGTCGGGCTCGGACCCGGGCTCGCGATCCTGTCCAATGGCAATCCGCAAATGCTCGACATCGCGGTCAAGAGCGCCGGCATGAGCGCTCTCTTCGATCACGTGCTGTCGGTCGATGCGGTGCGCGCGTACAAACCCTCTCCCGCCGCGTATGCGCTCGGCCCCGATGCGTTTGGCGTGGCGGCGCGCGAGATCGTGTTCGTGTCGTCGAACGGCTGGGACGTCGCAGGCGCGACGTGGTTCGGCTTCACGACGTTCTGGCTGAACCGGCAGAACCTGCCCGTCGAAGAGCTCGGCGTGACGCCGCATGGCACCGGCGGCGGGATGAACGATCTGCTGGGCTTTCTGCAAACGCTCCCGACGGCGTCGCGCTCGACTGGCGGCCGTCCCGGAACTCATGGCAGTGGCGGCCGCAAGCGCGCCAGCCCGCGCGTATGACGGCGCCCCTCGCTTTCGGGAACCCACTCCCCTTTTCAACCTTCGCACTTTCTGCAATCTGACCGACCAAGGAGAAAACATGGCTAATCCGCTGTCGATGCCGCAAGGCATGGAAATCACCGGCGACATCAAGCCCGGCTTTGAAGCGATCCTCACCCGCGAAGCGCTGGAACTCGTCGCGGCCTTGCACCGCACGTTCGAGCCGCGCCGTCAGCAGTTGCTGCAGGCGCGCGTCGAACGTGCGAAGCGGCTCGACGCGGGCGAGCGCCCCGACTTCCTCGCCGCCACGAAGAGCGTGCGCGAAGGCGACTGGAAGATCGCGCCGCTGCCGCAGGATCTGCAGTGCCGGCGCGTCGAGATCACCGGGCCCGTCGAGCGCAAGATGATCATCAACGCGCTCAATTCGGGCGCGGACTCCTACATGACCGACTTCGAGGATTCGAATGCGCCGAGCTGGGACAATCAGATCACCGGTCACATCAATCTGAAGGACGCGGTGCGCCGCACGATTTCGCTCGAACAGAACGGCAAGTCGTACCGGCTCAACGACAAGACCGCGACGTTGATCGTGCGTCCGCGCGGCTGGCATCTCGACGAGAAGCACGTGAAGGTCGATGGCAAGCGCGTGTCGGGTGGCATCTTCGATTTTGCGCTGTACATGGTGCACAACGCGAAGGAGCTGATCGCGCGCGGCTCGGGTCCGTACTTCTATCTGCCGAAGATGGAGAGCCATCTCGAGGCGCGGCTGTGGAACGACATCTTCGTCGCCGCGCAGGAAGCGCTCGGCGTGCCGCGTGGCACGATTCGCGCGACGGTGCTGATCGAGACGATCGTCGCCGCGTTCGAAATGGACGAAATCCTGTACGAGCTGCGCGAACATAGCTCGGGCCTGAACGCGGGCCGCTGGGACTACATCTTCTCCGCGATCAAGAAGTTCAAGAGCGACCGCGACTTCTGCCTCGCCGATCGCTCGCAGATCACGATGACCTCGCCGTTCATGCGCGCGTATGCGCTGCTGTTGCTGAAGACCTGCCACCGCCGCAACGCGCCGGCGATCGGCGGCATGAGCGCGCTGATTCCGATCAAGAACGATGCGGCCGCCAACGAAAAGGCCATGGCCGGCGTGCGCTCGGACAAGGCGCGCGACGCGGGCGATGGCTACGACGGCGGCTGGGTCGCGCATCCGGGTCTCGTGCCGGTCGCGATGGAAGAGTTCGTCAAGGTGCTCGGCGACCGGCCGAATCAGATCGACAAGCAGCGCGTCGACGTGCTCGTGACCGCGACCGATCTGCTCGACTTCCGCCCGGAGACGCCGATCACCGAAGCGGGCTTGCGCAACAACATCAATGTCGGCATCCACTATCTCGGTTCGTGGCTCGCGGGCAATGGCTGTGTGCCGATTCACAATCTGATGGAAGATGCCGCCACCGCGGAGATTTCGCGCTCGCAGGTGTGGTAGTGGATCCGCTCGCCGAAGGGCAAACTCGATGACGGCCGCAAGGTGACGGTCGAACTGGTGCGCGAGCTCGCGGGACAGGAACTCGACAAGGTCAAACAGACGGTGGGTGGAGATACGAAGCCGTATGAGCGCGCCGCGCAGATCTTCGAGCAGATGTCGACCGCGGAGCAGTTCACCGATTTTCTGACGCTGCCGCTTTACGAAGAGATTTGATGGTGTCGATGATGCGGGCTCGGGCGCGTTGGACCGGCTCGCGCCCGTTGATCCCTTCTGCTTGAATGACGGCGCGCCGCGGACATACATGGCGCGCCGTTTTGTTGGCCGCTGGCGTGCACCGGCTCAGCGCGTGCGCCGATGTTTGACCCAATCTCCCGAACGGATTTCGGGCAGCCCTTTTACCGCGTTCGGCGCGACCGGATAGAAGCGGCAGTTCACGACGTTGCCGTCTACCTTGACCATCACCTCGCGGGCCAGAAAACGGTCGTCGACGCCCGGATATACGGCTTCGATTTCGTCGAGCACCGCGACGAGCGCATCGTCGATTTCATAGACGTCGCCGACCACGTCGACGCCCCCTTCGTCGACGACGAGACCCGGATAGTCGCCAAAATCGAACAGATGGCCGCGCACCGTGGTGCTGCCGAGCAGGCTCGGCGCGGGGAGGTCGTTGCGCGCGGCGGCTTCGCTGATGTCGTTGGTTTCACCGGCACGCAGTGTGCCGTAGACAAAGACGGTCTGCATCGTCGTTGAGTCTCCGTGGTCAGGGGTGATGTTGGTGGCTCGGCGGCCATCGGGACATTATGCAACGGTGGCTCGACGGCATCAGCAACCAGGCACGATCTACAATGCTTACAGCCCGCGCCGGTGAATGGCCTCGACTGAGCTTCGCCCTTGCCGGCTCCATTATCCGAACCGACCTTGCCATGCCCTCGTCCGCCGAGTCCAACCCGTTGAGCCGCGTGCGTTTCGCCGACATACCGCCCGAGTTCGCGCCGAACGACACGCATCCGATCCGCGTGCGTTCGCGGCCCATGCCGGCGGGCTGGCATATCGCGCGTCATACGCATGCATGGGCGCAGGTCGCGTATGCGTCGCGCGGCGTGCTGCGCGTCGCGACAACGGGTACCACGTGGATGGTGCCGCCATCGCGCGCGATCTGGTTGCCGCCGCATGTCACCCACGAAGTGGTCGCCGTCGAGGATGCGTTCCTGCGCACGCTGTACATCACCGAGAGTACGGTGCCGGCCGGGCTCGATACGCCGCGCGTCGTCGAAGTATCGAACCTGTTGCGCGAGGTGATTGCCGCGCTCGATACGCCCGGCCTGTCCGCCGCGCGCGAGCAACTGCTCGGCGCGCTCGCTCTCGATGAACTGACGCGCTCCGAACCATTGCCGCTGTCCGTGCCGATGCCCAGCGAAAAGCGCCTGCGCGCGCTGTGCGAGGCTGTGATCGCCGACCCGATGCATGGCGAGTCGCTCGAACAGTGGGCATCGACGGTCGGCGCGAGCACGCGCACGATCGCGCGGCTGTTTCGTCAGGAACTGGGGGTGAGTTTTTCGCAGTGGCGTCAGCAGGCGATTCTCGCGCGCGCCATTCCATTGTTGAGCCAGGGGCGGCCGCTGTCGCATGTCGCGCAGGAATTGGGCTATCAGAGCCAAAGCGCCTTCTCCGCGATGTTCCGGCGCGCGTTCGGCGCGAGTCCACGCGCGTTTATCGAGCGAGGCGCCGAGCATCGCGCGAGCAACGGCGAGCATGATGACGCGCAAGCGGATGATGAAACGGCACAGGATCAAGCCGGTTCGGCTGATGTTGCCGAGCGGTGAATGACGATACCTGGCGATGGGTGTCGGCGATCCACGCAGACCAGGCCTCAAACCCGCCGCGCCAGATGACGGATTGCACCTAGCTGCGCGAGCCGCGGCCCGGCGAGCTTATAGCCCTTGCGCTGATAGAGCCGCGCCGCCGGATTATCGACGAAGACGCGCAACTGCAACTCGCGCAACCCGCGCTCGCGCGCCCATTGATGCGAGATGTCGAGAAGAAACGTACCGGCGCCGAGCCTCCGATATCCTTCGGCAATCTGCACGTCGCGGATATGCAGCGAATCACCTTCCTCGGTGATACGCAGCACGCCCATCGGCACGCCATCCACTTCGAGAATGAAATTCTCCGATTCCCGCCAACTGCCGAGAAACAGATCGCTGCGCCACACCAGATGATGCCGGCGATAATAGCCGCCCATGTTGTTGCGGGTCAGCGCCTCGGCAAACTCGAAATCTTCCATGCTTGCCGTGCGCAGATGAAACGGTGACGGGGCTTCGGTGGGATCGAACATGGCGGGACCGCGAGGATGAGTCGGATCAACGGTAAAACAGGCCGCGCGCGCTGGCAATGGCTGTTTGTCCCGAGCCTTCCGGGAGGCGTCTGGCAGCGGACAGTAGAAATAAAAAAGCCCACTTCTTGCGAAGTGGGCTTTCTCAAAATCTGGCGGAGCGGACGGGACTCGAACCCGCGACCCCCGGCGTGACAGGCCGGTATTCTAACCAACTGAACTACCGCTCCAGATTTTGCATCGCAGCCTGCGAGCCATGCCCTCAGTCTGCTGCACCGTTCAAACTTCCAACCGAACGACGCCGATGTTCTGGCGTCCCCTAGGGGATTCGAACCCCTGTACTCACCGTGAAAGGGTGATGTCCTAGGCCTCTAGACGAAGGGGACAACGTACTGCTTACACCTTTAATGAAAAAGCCCGTTCAGGTATGTATGAACGGGCTTTGTCTGGCGGAGTGGACGGGACTCGAACCCGCGACCCCCGGCGTGACAGGCCGGTATTCTAACCGACTGAACTACCACTCCAGTCTTTACACCTTGCTTGCGAGCGTCGGTTAATTCTCTGCAAGCTGCGCTGCTTTACTACTACTCGAATACTAAAGCGACGCTGATGTTTGGCGTCCCCTAGGGGATTCGAACCCCTGTACTCACCGTGAAAGGGTGATGTCCTAGGCCTCTAGACGAAGGGGACAAAATCTTTTCAGATCCGTCTTAACTCGCTTTCGACTTATTCAACCCGCTCTAACTTTTCAGTTAATCCGTAAAGCTGTTTATCGTCAACTGCGAAGACCGCTATTTTAACTACGTTTCAGCGATTTGTGAAGTCTTTTTTTCTACAAGTTTCAGACTTCGTCACCACTTTAACTTCTCTCTGCTGTGTTGGTGGAGGTAAGCGGGATCGAACCGCTGACCTCTTGCATGCCATGCAAGCGCTCTCCCAGCTGAGCTATACCCCCGCGCACATCAGAGAAACGAGATTCTAGAGGGCGACCTGCGGTTTGTAAATACCCTTTGAGCAATTACATGCGATTTTTTCCGAAGGCGTGCGAGACACCTGTCACGCACGCCCGCAGTCGATCAGCCAAGCGCTTTTTCGATACGGCCAACGACGACGTCGCGACCGAACAGCATCAGCACGCTATCGATCGACGGCGTATGCGTCGTACCTGCCACCACCAAACGCACCGGCATCGCGAGCTGCGGCATCTTCAGCTTGTGCGCGCCGAGCGTAGCCTTCAATGCGGCGGCGATCGCCTCCTTGGTCCATTCGACCGTCTTCAGTGCAGCGGCCAGATCAGCGAGCGCCGGGCGAACCGCGTCGGTCACGTGCTGGGTGAGCGACTCGGCATCGGGCGCCGGCGTGCGATAGAACATCGCGGCATTCTGCGCGATCTCCTTCACGGTCGACGCACGATCCTTCATCAGGCCCACCACGCCCGTCAAATCCGGACCTTGCGCGAGCGAGGCTTCCTCGATGCCGAGCTCGGCGAAGAACGGTTTCGCCAGTTCGGCGAGTCGTGCGTTGTCGGCTTCCTTGATGTAGTGCGCGTTGAGCCAGTTCAGCTTGTCATGGTCGTACTGCGCCGGCGACTTGCCGAGGTGCTCGAGATCGAACCACTCGACGAACTGCTCGCGCGTGAAAATCTCCGCGTCGCCATGCGACCAGCCGAGGCGCGCCAGATAGTTGACGACCGCTTCCGGCAGATACCCTGCATCGCGGTAACCCATTACGCTCATCGCGCCGTGGCGCTTGCTCATCTTCTCGCCCTGCTCGTTCAGCACGGTCGGCAGGTGTGCATACACCGGCGGCTCGCCGCCGAGCGCGCGCAGAATGTTGATCTGCCGCGGCGTATTGTTGACGTGATCGTCGCCGCGGATCACGTGAGTGATGCGCATGTCGAGATCGTCGACGACGACGCAGAAGTTATACGTCGGCGTGCCGTCCGGACGGGCGATCACGAGATCGTCGAGTTCTTCGTTCGAGATTTCGATGCGCCCTTTCACCGCGTCGTCCCACGCGACCACGCCGGTCAGCGGATTACGAAAGCGCAGCACCGGCGTCACGCCCGCGGGCGGCTGCGGCAGGACCTTGCCCGGCTCCGGGCGCCACGTTCCGTCGTAGCGCGGCTTTTCGCCCGCTTCGCGCTGACGCTCGCGCAGCGCGTCGAGTTCTTCGGTCGACATGTAGCACGGGTAGACGAGCCCCGCGTCCTGCATCTGCCTCAGCACTTCGCGGTAACGGTCCATGCGCTGCATCTGGTAAAACGGGCCTTCGTCGAAATCGAGACCGAGCCATGCCATGCCCTCGAGAATCGCGTCGACGGATTCGGTCGTGGAGCGCTCGACGTCGGTGTCCTCGACCCGCAGCACGAAGGTCCCTTTCATCTTGCGCGCGAACGCCCACGGATACAGCGCGGAGCGGATGTTGCCCAGGTGGATGAAGCCAGTGGGACTCGGTGCGAAACGGGTACGAACGGAGGTGATCATTAGCGGTTACTCGGAAAACAGGCGCCGGCGCTCGAGCGAACATGACTGCGAAACGCGGCAGCGAAGCGTGCCCATGCTGCGCGCGATGTCACGCACGGCCACGAGTGAAATAGGTGCAAGAGGCGAATTATACCTTCCGCACGCGGGTTGCCGCCCTCGTCCGAAAGGCCTAAGGCGTATGAGCGAACGGCGTCCGGACACCTGCGCAGGCACCTTCCCAGCGCTCGCCCCACCGATCTTGCAAAGACGCGGCCCCAGTTCCGAATACTTCCTCTGCAACGTTTCATTACAGCGGACCGCGCGCGCCGATCGTTTGCATTAAGATGTGCGCGCGCTGATATAAGGGCTTGCCCCCGCACATCGATCCGATAGGAACGGGACGCTCTCCAGCGCGCGAAATCGCCGCCGGCGATCCGCCTGGCCTGACCTCAGCCTGATCGCGGTACGCGCGACGCCGCCTGCGTCGCCCGCGCCGTTGCTGGAGAACTCGTTGAAACCCTTATCCCCCAGTTTGAGCCGCCGCAGCTTTTCGCTAGCGGCAGCCTCCGCGGTGCTTGCCGCCTGCACCACGACCAACGGCAAACTCAATGGAGCGCCGATCACCGCGACGCCCCCCGTTGCGCCGCCTGAAAAAGCGCAACAGAAACCAGTTCGCGTCGCGCTCGCTCTCGGCGGCGGCGCTGCGCGCGGCTTTGCGCACATCGGCGTGATCAAGGCGCTCGAGGCCCGCAATATCCAGATCGACCTGATCGCCGGCACGAGCGCTGGCTCGGTGGTCGGCGCGCTGTACGCGTCGGGCATGAACGGCTTCGCGCTCAACAAGCTCGCGCTGTCGATGGACGAAGCGTCGATAAGCGACTGGGCGATGCCGTTTCGTACCCGCGGCTTCCTGCAGGGCGTCGCGCTTCAGAACTACCTGAACACGACGCTGAACAACCGCCCGATCGAGAAGATGGCGAGGCCCCTCGGCGTAGTCGCGACAGATCTGCAAACCGGCCAGCCGATCCTGTTCCAGCGCGGCAACACCGGCACCGCCGTGCGCGCGTCGTGCAGCGTGCCGTCGATTTTCGAGCCGGTGAAGATCGGCGGCCACGAGTATGTGGATGGGGGTCTCGTGAGCCCGGTACCGGCGTCGTTCGCGCGCAAGATGGGCGCGGATTTCGTCATCGCCGTCGATATTTCGCAGCGACCGGAGACCGGCCTCACCACGAGTTCGTTCGACGTGCTGATGCAGACCTTCACGATCATGGGCCAGACGATCAAGGCCTATGAGCTCGACAAGTACGCCGATGTGGTGATCCGGCCGAATCTCGCGGCGATGAGCGGCAGCGATTTCTCGCAGCGCAATGCGGCGATCCTCGCCGGCGAGGAAGCGGTCGCGAAGATGATGCCGGAATTGCAGCGCAAGCTCGCCGCGCGGCGCATGGGAGCCTGAACGCCTGGTGGCGCACAGTCGCTGTGCCCCACCAGGGGCAACAGCACGTATCAAACGCAAAAAGCCTGCTTCGAACGAAGCAGGCTTTTTTATCGCTGGGCTCAGCGCGGAATCAGTTATTCCCGCCGATCGTCGCGGTCACGCGCTTGCGCAGATCGTCGGCCTGATACGAGGTCTCGATCCGACGCGCACCCGTGAAGCGCTTTTCCCAGTAGCCGTCATCCATGTCGTCGACGCGGATCGTGCTGCCGGTGGACGGCGAGTGCACGAACTTGTTGTCGCCGATATAGATGCCGACGTGCGAGAACGTGCGGCGCATCGTATTGAAGAACACCAGATCGCCCGGCTTCAGGTCGCTGACGCGCACCTTCTCGCCCATCCGGCTCATTTCCTCGGCGCGGCGCGGCAACGCGAGGCCGAGCGTGTCCTGGAACACGTAGCGCACGAAACCGCTGCAATCCAGCCCAGAATCCGGCGTATTGCCGCCCCAACGGTAGCGAACGCCGATCATGTTCAACGCGCCGACCACCACGTCGCCCGCTTTGCCGGCCATGCCGGAAAAGAATGATTTGGCGCCGCTGCTTTCGGTGCTAGCAGCCTTGGGTTGGGGAGCGAGGAGGGAGAGAGGATCCGAGCCGTTGGTGGTCGGATACGAGGCATTCTGATTAAAACCGCTTACTTCATCGGCGAATGCGCCGGGAGCTGCTGCCATCAAGACGCCAATGAACATCCCGGCGACGACGCGCGTGCAAGCCTGGGTGAAGTTTCTGTGCTGCATTGGTCGGTAGTTTTTGCAAAAAAATCAGTCGTCTACGAAAAAGTTTGGTCGATACTAGCCAGTAAGTATTTGCGTGTCAAAAGGAATAGAAAAAATCAATCGAGATACGCACTCAATTGGTGAAAGGGTGAAAAATCAACGATCAAGTGCCGCTTTCAGCAGCTTTCGAGTGTAAGGATGCGCGGGTGCCGCAAAAATTTTCTCGACATCGCCGGTCTCGACGATTGATCCGTTTTGCATCACCACGACGCGGTGCGCCATCGCCCCGATTACCTCCAGGTCGTGGCTGATGAACACGAAGCCGAGGTTGTACTTGTGCTGCAAACCGGTGAGCAGCTTGAGCACCTGCTGTTGAATAGACACGTCGAGCGCGCTGGTCGGTTCGTCGAGGATCAGCACGCGCGGCTCGAGTACCAGCGCGCGCGCGATTGCGATGCGCTGCCGCTGCCCGCCCGAAAACTCATGCGGATAGCGATACAGCGCGGTACGGTCGATGCCGACTTCACGCAGCACCCCGACCACCTTGTCGCGCCGCGCCTGCGGGCTCATCTGCGGCCGATGCAGCGCGAGCCCCTCGCCGACGATCCGCTCGATCGTCTGCCGCGGTGAAAGCGAACTAAAAGGATCTTGAAAAACAACCTGCATATTCGAGCGCAGCGCGGTCTTTTCGGCGCCGCGATAGCTCGCGAGCGCCCTGCCCTGAAACTGGATCTCGCCGTGCGCGGTGCGCTGCAGACCGAGCAGCGCCATCGCGAGCGTCGACTTGCCCGACCCCGATTCGCCGACGATTCCAAGCGTCTCGCCCTGGCGTACCGACACGTTCGCCGCGTCGACCGCGCGAAACCGCCCCGCGCCGAACCAGCCGCGCAGGCCCGGCAGCTTCGTTTTGAAGTCGACCGACACGTCGCGCGCTTCGAGCAGCACCGGCGAGATCGGCAGCACCGGCGCGACCTCGCGCTGCGGCCGACTCGCGAGCAGCCGCTGGGTATACGGATGGCGCGGTGCCTCGAACACCTGCTCGACCGTGCCGGTTTCGACCAGCACGCCCCGCTCCATCACCGCGACGCGCTGCGCAAAGTGACGCACCAGGTTCAGGTCGTGCGTGATCAGCAGCACGGCCATGCCGCGCTTTTGCGCTTCGTCGCGCTGCAACTCCAGCAGCAGTTCGACGATCTGCGCGCGAATCGTCACATCGAGCGCGGTGGTCGGCTCGTCGGCGAGCAACAGGCGCGGCCGGCAGGCGAGCGCCATCGCGATCATCGCGCGCTGCCGCTGGCCGCCCGACAGCTGATGCGGATAGCTGTTGACGCGCTTCTCCGGTTCAGTGATGCCGGTGCGCGCAAGCAACGCGACCGCCCGCCGGCACGCCTCGGCCACGCTGACGCCGTCATGCACGACGATCGTCTCGGCAATCTGGTCGCCGATCGTATACAGCGGGTTGAGCGCGGTCATCGGCTCCTGGAAGATCATCGCGATGTCCGAGCCGCGCAGCCTGCGCATCGAGCGCTCGCTCTTTGCGAGCAGGTCTTCGCCACCGAAGCGGATTGCGCCGCTCACCTGCGCGTCGTTCAGCAGGCGCAGCACCGACAGCGCGGTCACGCTCTTGCCCGAGCCCGACTCGCCGACGAGCGCGACGCGCTCGCCGCGCGCGATCGCGAGCGTGACGTCGTCGACGGCCACCGTGTCGCCGAACGCAACGCGCAGATGGTCGAGTTCGAGCAGCGGCGTATCCGGCGCTTCCCGATCGATTCGCGGCAGCGCGCTCATTGGCCACCTCCGGCGTGTATCGCATCGGAGATACGGGTGTCGAGCGCGTTGCGCAGCGCGTCGCCCATGAAGGTCAGCAGCAGCAGCATCGTCACCAGCACGCCGAAGGTCGACACCGAGATCCACCACGCGTCGAGATTCGCCTTGCCCTGAGCAAGGAGCTCGCCGAGGCTCGGCGTCGGCGGCGGCACGCCGAGGCCGAGGAAGTCGAGACTCGTCAACGCGAGAATCGCGCTGCTCATGCTGAACGGCAGGAACGTGATGACCGGCGTCAGACTGTTCGGCAACACGTGACGCCACATGATCTGCCAATGCGACAGGCCCATCGCGCGAGCGGCGCGCACATAGTCCTGCTGGCGATTGCGCAGGAATTCGGCGCGCACGTAATCGGACAGGCCGATCCAGTTGAACAGCGACAGCAGCACGATCAGCAGCGCGAAGCTGCGCTCGAAGATCGATGAAAAGATGATCAGCAAATAGAGCTGCGGCATCGCGTTCCAGACTTCGATCAACCGCTGCCCGACGATATCCGTTCGCCCCCCGAAGTAACCTTGCACCGCCCCCGCGACGATGCCGACTATCGTGCTGATCACGGTCAGCACGAGGCCGAACACGACCGACACGCCGAAGCCATACAGTAGACGCGCGAACAGATCGCGGCCGCGGTCGTCGGTGCCGAGCCAGTTTTCGCGCGACGGCGGCGCCGGGTTGGGCGCCTTCGAGAAGTAGTTGAGCGTGTCGTAGTAGTAATGATTCGGCGGATACAACGCGAAGTTGCCCGGCGCATCGAAGCGGTGACGGATGTACGGATCGAGAAAATCGGTCGGCGTCGGGAAGTCGCCACCGAAGGTGGTCTCGGCGTAGGTCTTCACGAGCGGGAAATACAGATGGCCGTCGTAGCGCACGACGACCGGCTTGTCGTTCGACCACAGCGGCCCCACTAGGCTCGCCGCGAACGCGACCACGAAGATGATCAGGCTCCAGTAGCCGAGACGCTGCTGGCGAAACCGGTGCCACACGCGACGCGCCGGTGACGGCGACATCAGTGCCTGCGCGGGTTCGGTGCGCGCCGCAGCATCGGCGGAAAGGCGGGCTCGATTCATCAGCGCTCCAGTTGTTCGAATTGGATGCGGGGATCGACCCACACGTAACAAAGGTCGGAGATCAGCCGCGTGACGAGGCCGATCAGCGTGAACAGATACAGCGTGCCGAGCACGACCGGATAGTCGCGCCGCATCACCGATTCGTACGACAGCAAGCCGAGCCCGTCGAGCGAAAACAGCGTTTCGATCAGCAGGCTGCCGGTGAAAAATGCGCCGATGAACGCACCCGGGAAATTGACGATCAGCGGCAGCAGCGCATTGCGAAACACGTGCTTCCACAACACGCGCCGCTCGGACAAACCTTTGGCGCGCGCGGTCAGCACGTACTGCTTGCGGATCTCGTCGAGGAACGCGTTTTTCGTCAGCATCGTGACGACCGCGAAGCTGCCCACTACCGACGCCGTGATCGGCAACGTGATATGCCACAGATAGTCGAGCACCTTGCCGACGAGGCTCAGCTGGTCCCAGTTGTCGGACGTGAGGTTGCGCAGCGGAAACAGCTGCAGGAACGTGCCGCCGCCGAACAGCACGAGCAGCAGCACGCCCAGCACGAAGCCCGGAATGGCGTAGCCGACCAGCACGACGAGGCTCGTCGCGATATCGAAGTGCGAGCCGTTGCGCACCGCCTTCGCGATGCCGAGCGGCACCGATATCAGATAAGTGAGAAAGAAGGTCCATAGGCCGATGCTGATCGACACCGGCAGCTTCGACACGATCAGCGACCACACGCTCTGATGCCGGAAATAGCTCTGCCCGAGATCGAAGGTCGCGAAGCGCTTGAGCATCAGCCCGTAGCGTTCGAGCGGCGGCTTGTCGAAACCGTAAAGCTGCTTCAGTTGCGCGATCTGCTGCGCGTCGACGCCGCTATGCGAGCGCAGCCCGAACGGCGAGGCGCCCTCCGCGCCCTTGCGCAGCTCGTGCTGCATCTGCTCGACGGGACCGCCCGGCACGAACTGGATCACGACGAAGGTCAGCGTCAGCACGCCGAGCAGCGTCGGGATCATCAGCAGCAGGCGTTTGAGGATGTAGCTCCACATAGGCGGTGTTCCAGTGCGAACGCGTTGGTTGGGGGCGACGGCTCTGCGGATCAGTCGGCGCTGGCCGTGTGCGCGTGCGCCTGCGGATCTTCGTACCACCACATCGTCGTGATCCAGCCCTCCGCGCCATAGTACAGCGGCAAAGTCTTCGGCCACGCGAGCCCGCGCTTGTACGCGACGCGATGCGTGCCGCTGTACCAGTGCGGCACCACATAGTAGCCATGCATCAGCAGACGGTCGAGCGCGTGCGCGGCGTCGGTCAGTTGCTCGCGCGTTTGCGCGTGCACGAGCGCGTTCAACACCGCGTCGACGGCCGGTGACTTCAGGCCGATCGCGTTGTCCGAGCCGGGGGTATCGGCGGCCTTGCTGCCGAAGCGGGTGATCTGCTCGGAGCCGGGCACCTGCACGTCCGGCATCCGAATCGTCGTCACGTCGAAATCGAATGCGTCGAGCCGCTTCTGATACACCGCGAAGTCGGTGGTGCGGAAGTTCACTGTAATGCCGAGCTTCTGCAGATTGCGCGTGAATGTCGCGATGATCGGCTCCATCGACGAGGCCGAACCCGCGTCGTCGAGTATCTCGAACTGGAACGGCTCGCCGTTGGCGTTGCGCAGCGCGCCGTCGCGATAGGTCCAGCCGGCCTGCTGAAGCAGATCGCGCGCCGCCAGCAGATTCGCGCGCAGCGAGCCGGGCGGATCGGTATCGGGCTGCTTCGACAGCGGCCCGAATACCGCCGGGTCGAGCTGCGAGCGAAACGGCTCGAGCAGCGCCAGCTCGCCGGGTGACGGCGGTCCCTTCGCCTGCCATTCGGTGTTGGCGAAATAGCTATCGATGCGCGTGTACTGGCTGAAAAACAACTGGCGGTTCAGCCATTGAAAATCGAGCGCGAGATCGAGCGCCTTGCGCACCCGCACGTCCTGGAACAGCGGCCGGCGCGTGTTCAGGAAAAAGCCTTGCATCCCGGTGCCGTTGTGCTGCGGAAACTCGCGCTTGATCAACTCGCCACTGTCGAACCTTTTGCCGACGTCGCGCCGCACCCAGTTGCGCGCGATGTATTCGACCAGTGCATCGTACTCGCCGGCCTTGAACGCCTCCAGCCGCGCGGTGCTATCCGCGTACAGCTTGTAGACGATGCGATCGAAATTGTTCATGCCGACGCGCACCGGCAGAGCGGCGCCCCAGTAGTTCGGGTCGCGCTTAAACGTGATCGTGCGGCCGTTGTCGAAACTGTCGATCACATACGGCCCGCTGCCGATCGGCTTTTCGAACGCGAGCTGATCGAACGGAATGCGGCTGCCGTCGGGCTTCAGCCCCCACTTGCGGGAGAACACCGGCATGCTGCCGGCGAGCAGCGGCAACTCGCGATTACGCTCGCGAAACTCGAAGCGCACCGTGGCCGGATCGACTACGACCGCGCCCTTGATCTCGCTGAAAAGCGATGCGAACTGCGGCGCGGCCTGCGGGCTCTTCAGCGTGTCGAGCGAGAACTTGACGTCGTCGGCGGTCACGGGGTCG